>NZ_CP015423.1:3611250-3965000 GCF_001719045.1 Paenibacillus polymyxa | reverse complement strand
TGAAACGTTCCAATAATTATTTATACACATTTGGGGACGTGAAATAGACTAATTTAGAATCGTTCCTATAAGCATGCTTTTAGGAACGAGAATGAATTGTAATTTTTTACATTATTGAGGTATCGCCAGCAAACACGGTTTTCAACGTTAAGGAGCCTTATATGAATTTCGTGAATCCGCCTTTAATAATGGATACTAACCCACATCATTTAAGGCAGATTTATTGATCCAATCGGCCTCAGCTGCTAAGTTGGTCCTACTAGACCTAACATAAAATAAAAAAGGCTGCCACGGCAACCTTTTTGTTTCAACTAATGTACCCGTTAGCGTATCAGTGCGCATTTTAAAATTATTTGAAATACCTTTTAATAGCATTCGAATAAAAGATTTTATCCGTAGCTTTTTCATCAAACAAACGCTGAAATCAATTGGTTGTTCGCACATACTCAAAAAGTCTTTTCGCTCTTGAATATTATTCTAAGATATCTGCTCCATCATAAACACTCACTATTCCACTCTATAAGGCTTGTAGAAGGTACGAATTTCTTGGGCTAAAAGCTCTGGCTCTTCCATGGCCGTAAAATGTCCACCACGAGCCATGGTAGTCCAGCGAGTTATATTTAAATTACGTACTGCCCAGTCTTTTGGTGGTAATACTATATCTGCTGGGAATAATGCAACCCCAGTTGGTACTTTTATATAGCCTAATGACGGCAGAGAATGTGAATTTTCGTAATACATCTGCGTTGACGATCCGATTGTGTTAGTAAGCCAATAAACCATGATATGCGTAATGAGTTCATCTTCGCTAAATCTTTGACGGAGGTCACCTCCACAATCACTCCAAGCTCGGAATTTTTCAATAATCCAACCGGCTAAGCCTGCTGGTGAATCAGAAAGTCCATACGCAAGAGTCTGTGGACGTGTCGATTGTATCGACATGTACCCTCCCTCTAGAGAAAGCCATTCTAATGCTCTTTTCTTGTATTGAAGTTCTTCCTCTGAAAGTTTTACCTGCTCATGGGACGTAAGTAGATCTCTTATGATACCAATATCTGTTAGGTGAATCCCGAATAAAAGTTCAGGATGATTCGATGCCAGATATCTCGTAACTCCGGAACCTATATCCCCACCTGCTGCAGCAAACTTATCGTATCCTAATTCTTTTGTCATTAATTTAGCCCACATCTCGGAAACCTGATAATTGTTGACACCAGGATGGTCAGGAGAGCTAGAGAACGCAAAACCAGGTAATGAAGGGACAATGACATCGAAAGAATCCTTAGGATCACCTCCATAGCTAGCTGGATCTGTAAGAAGAGGAATAATCTTCTGATATCTAAGGTAACTATCTGGCCATCCGTGGGTTAGAATAATGGGCATGGGATTGGGACCCTTTCCGTACTCATGAACAAAGTGCACATCAATTCCATTGATGTTGCAGCGAAACTGGGAAAAACGGTTTAACTGAGATTCTTGTTCGCGCCAATCATACTGTTCTCGCCAATACGAAACAAGGGATTTTAAATAAGTTAAATCAACACCTCGATCCCAGCCTGAGTTTTCCAATTGATCCGGCCAGCGGATGTGGTGTAATCTTCTTTTCAAATCATCAAGGACTTCATCTGCAATGTGAATATGAAAACGTTCAACGGACATTATATTTCTCCTCCTTTTTTGCGCACATCTTAATGATATCCCTTGAACTGCTGTGGTACTATGCTAAAAATCGGGCATCTTTTTCGCCGTTGAGGACTTTAGTAACCTTCCTTATCCTCAACGTTATACAATTATCTTACTTCATCGCTTTGTTATGATTTCCAATTTTTCAACACCATAACACTTTCCGAAGCGCAAGGTTATTTTCCAACTGGTCCGAGAATACAAACAGGTCTTTCGCTGTTTCAACGCGATCCTCTCTTTTTAAGCGTTCCCCATGTAACTGAAAAAGCATATCCAATTTTATTTGAATGGTTTTTAGACTAATGCAAATGGCATCCGATTTTCTGAATCAGCTGTGCCTCTATTTATTTATCGAGATTACTTCGTCACGCTATCTTGCCTTTAGTACAACATGGTCGATCCATGCCGGTAGCCGTGTCTTAGTTGTTTATTAAGCTATCGTGTCCCGTTAGATCAATTCAAATTTTGCCCGGACCAGACTTACCCGGGCTTATCACTAAGGGAGGCATGTTTTGGGTTAATGAATGGACAAATCGGAAATAATTCACTCATACCGTCTAAAGGAGGGAACAAATTCATGAATTTTAATGATAATCTATCAGAGCAGAATGCATATTTGAAAGAGCTGAATGCCTTATTTATCCCATTGGACGGAATGGAGAATCTAGACCGCATAGTTAAGGCCATCGGAGATGCAGATATTGTGCTGCTTGGCGAGGCAAGCCATGGGACGTCTGATTTTTACCGAGTTCGGGCCGAGCTTTCGAAGAAGCTAATTGCAAGCAAGGGATTTAACATTATCGGCGTGGAAGGAGACTGGCCCTCTGCTTATCGATTGAACCGGTATGTTAAAGGGATGGAGGGGGCCGATTCTTCGGCAACCGATGCACTGGGTGATTTTACTCGCTGGCCGACCTGGATGTGGGCGAATACGGATATTCGTGATTTCGCGGAGTGGCTGAAGGATTACAATGAGGTGAATCAAGGGGGCGGCAGTGGCTGTCCCAAGGTTGGATTTTATGGCATCGATATGTACTCGTTATGGGAATCGATGGAGGCAATCATCGGTTATTTGGAGGAGACCAAGTCTCCCCAGCTAGAACAGGCCCGCAGGACATATGCCTGTTTTGATCCATATAGCAGGGACCATCAGGCTTATGGCATTGCGGCAGGATTGCTCTCGGAGAGCTGTGAGAAAGAAGTGGTTGAGCTACTGAAGCAGATTCAGAGCCGGCGCATGACGTATCCGGGAAGTGAGGAAGAGCTGAATGCGGAGGTGAACATGCTCGTCACTTCCAGTTCGGAGGCCTATTATCGTACGATGGTCCAGGGAGGCCCGCAGTCCTGGAATATACGGGACAGACATATGGTTGAATCACTGAAGCGAATCATGTCCTATTACGGCGCCTCGGCAAAGGCTATTGTCTGGGAGCATAATACGCATATCGGTGATGCGCGGGCAACGGATATGATGGCTGATGGCATGGTCAATGTGGGTCAGCTTCTGCGGGAGGATCCAGAACATCGTGTATTTGCCGTTGGCTTCGGAACCTATCAGGGCGAGGTACTGGCCGGAAGAGCTTGGGGAGCTCCGGTTGAGAAAATGACCGTGCCGCCCGGACAACCAGGAAGCTGGGAGTATTGCATGCACCAGGCGGGAGGCGGCCGGAATGGCATGGTAATGCTCACCGATGCATCTTCCATGCTGCATACGGTCATTGGCCACCGTGCCATCGGTGTGGTATATGAGCCTGCTCATGAGCGATTCGGCAATTACGTGCCTTCCAGCATGGCAGATCGTTATGATGCGTTTGTTCATCTCGACCGGACCATCTCCCTTCAGCCACTGCCTATCCTTCAGCCTGTTGCAACGGATGCTTTATTTTCAGAATAACAGCTCGCAAGAACCGTCTGTGGGATGCAGGGTAGCTGGGTATAGTTTACCGTTAGGCTCCAGATTATAATTATAAGACTGGCTCCAATATAAAACAGCGGCAGGCTCAGACTTTGTTTTTATCAGTCTGAGCCTTGGTGAAAAACGTTATCTTCTTTTGATGGACGGTACGTCAATTCAACTGCTCCCGAATGTAAGGTCTTGGTATAGACATGCTTAAGAGACATCGTCTTGATGTTATCTGTAAACAAACGCTTTCCACTCACCCATATAAACGGAAAGATCATGATCCGAAACTCGTCGAAGAGATCATGCTTCATCAGCTTCCTAACTAACTCGCCGCTTCCAAGCACCAAGATGTTACTTCCGGGTTGCTCTTTGAGGTTCAAAACTTCTTCCTTGAGATCCCCTTGAGACGAGGGTTGCGTTCCAATTCATCTGGTGTTGCGTTTTCCTTCTTTAAAATGATTCGATCAAAGAATCCAGTTTCAGAAGTGAAAACTTCTTATCACCCCATTATAATACTTTGATTCAAGAGATACCCAATCTAATCACGTATGGTTCCTGTGACAAAACTGTCGGATACTAGTTGCTAGTTCTTCCGCATGAGTAAGGACAAGCATATGATCAGCTCCTTTGATTTCGGCAAACCTAATCTCAGGTACACGCTTGAAGTGCTCGGCGATATTATACATATCCGGCCATTCTATGGTTCCTTGTATAAATAACGTACTCGCTGCAATGTTCTCTAAACGTTCAATCGAAGGCGGCTCTGGCCAAAGGACATCAAAGCTCCTCCACTCGGTAAATACCCTTGTCATGTAGTGAGTATGCATTTCACTCAGAAATCTCCGGTGGGGGCTAGCCATCGTAGCCCGATAGATCGGTCCGGCTAAAGACAACTCTACAAGTTTTGAAATATCGGGAGCGGCCGCATTCACCGATGCTATATAATTGGTAAATTCTTGCGAATATGCAAACCCCGTTAATGAAGGGGCAATCACCACTAGCCGCTCAACCATAGAAGGATATGATAACGCAAAATCAGTCGCGACTTGCCCACCGATGGAATGACCAACAAGTGTGACAAGATCCAGTCCGAGATATTCGAGAAGTTTGCGCAAATCCTCCACAAGTGAAGTCGGCTCTTGCATAGCAGGCGAGCGGCCGGTTCCTCGACCATCGAAGGTAATGACCTTGAATGATTTTGCCAATTCAGGCACCATATATCTCCATACCCTTGAGTCGACACCTCCCGAGTGAATCATGACTATAGGGACTCCATTCCCTTCGATTTCGTAAAAAAGTTCCACCTTGTTCCCCTCCCCAGTGAGGTAATATTTTCTTGATTAGCATTTTAATCATGACTGAACATACAGTCTATATTAAAAAAGATATCCACATCGAAAAAAACAATATCTCATTGAATGCCGCGTGATTTGCGGCTTGGAGAGCTACTTTGCGTAAATCAAAAGTTCTTAAACACCAAAATCCTTGAGCGGGTAAAACTTACATTGATATGAAGTCACTTTGAATAACTGCCTTTTAGTTGAATAGCGGCGGATATCAAAAGCGAATTCTTCGCTATTACGTGCTAAAAAAATCGGTGATAAAGTTCTCTTTTCTGTAATGTACTCCAGTACTAGTTAATCTATCATTATTTTATATGACAATAACATCAACTTTATAAATGCTTCTTTTGATTTTATGCTTAGTAATTGAGTTGAAGATACATATTTCCTGTCTTGATGATTAATACAAGTAAATCACGTTTACAAAGGACAAAAGACAGACAGAAGATTATAAATTCACTAACAATTTAGGGTAAACGTAACCTAATTGAAACCGCCCATCCAATAACCGGATGGGCGGTTTTTACATACTACTTTCCTGCTCCTTTATCACCTGCTCAACCCCCAACAGAATCAGCTTCAATCCGAACTCAAACGCTCCGTCGGTCCCCATCAGCTCGAACAGCCCGTTCGTGAACATCCTCCGGAATAGTCCCACTTCTGTCTCGCTCATGGAATTCAGAAGGTGAATCATCTCCTCACCCGGAAGCGCTCCCTGGTCCTTGAGGATAGCGGAGACATTACGCTCATGCTGATAATCGTCTAGGACGAAGTAGGAGACATAGTTCACAAGCGTAGTAACTACTTGTATTTTCTGCTCTTGCTCAAGCGGCGTCGACTCCACGCAGAGTAGCATACGGTTGGTGAACCGGATGATGTCCGGTTCGTGGGGCAGCGTCATCATCATGAGCTGCGTGGAGCAGGGGTACCGGTAGAGCACACTCCGCATCGTTACCGCAAGCCCCGTCAGCTGCTCCTTCCAGTCCCCCTCGGAATGAAACTCCTCCAGAATAATTTTCGATACCTGGTTGGCCAAGCGCTGATAGAGATTCTGCTTGCTCTTGAAGTACCAGTACAAAGAGGGAGCCTGAATCCCTAGCCGGTCGGCCAATCGTCTCATACTGAATTTCTCGATACCCTCCTCTCCAAGAAGCTCCCACGAGGCTTCCAAAATCTTATCCTCCGAAATTTGAGGCTGCTTTTTTTTCATCGGTATCCGCCCTTTTATCTAACAGTGTAAGTTTATGCTTTACAGGTTCATAGGTTCATGATATCATCTAACACTGTAAGGCACAACCTAACACTGTTAGACTGAAGGACAAAATAAATAAAGAAAGTAGTGACTCGCATGGATGCAGAAAACCTCCATTACTTTGAAAAAGCACCGGTCGCAAAAGCCGTAGCTCACTTCGCTGTACCGATGATGCTAGGTACGTCAATGAATGTCATCTATTCCATCTTAAATGCCTATTTCCTTGGTACACTGGGCAATACTGCCATGTTAACCGCACTCGCACTAACCTTGCCGTTATTCGCGATCATTATGGCACTAGGCAACTTGATAGGCATGGGTAGTGGCACATTCATCTCCCGTTTGCTGGGAGAAAAAAAATATGACGATGTGAAGCATGTGTCTTCATTCGCCTTTTACAGCAGTTTAGTTCTCGGTCTTATCGTGATGGCGGTCGGTCTCCCGTTGATCGATCCAATCGTTCATGGCCTCGGGGCAACAACTAGCTCCTTCGGATTCACGAAGGACTATGTCACGATTATGCTTATTGGTTCACCATTCGTCGTATTATTCTTCACGCTGGAGAATATTGTGCGCTCCGAGGGTGCAGCAATCACGTCGATGTTCGGTATGATTCTCAGTGTTGTCGTGAATATTATTCTCGACGCGCTAGTCATCTTCGTCTTCCATTGGGGCGTGATCGGCGTTGCGTCTGCTACGGTCATCTCTAACTTGGTTGCGAGTGCATTCTACGCCTTCTATATGGGATATAAGAGCCAATTCTTAACTGTCTCCGTAAAATGGTTTAAAGCTACCGCGGATATTCTGAGCAATGTATTCAAAATCGGAGTTCCCGTCTTTGTTATGAGTATCTTCTTGGGTGCAATGTCGCTCATCTTTAACCATTTTCTTGTCGATTATGGGGATCAGGCCGTAGCGGCTTACGGAATTTCATCACGCCTATTGCAATTTCCTGAGTTTATTCTGATGGGCTTATGCGAGGGAGTTGTGCCATTGATTGCCTTCTCTTTTACAGCAAATAAATTACGCATGAAACATACCATTGGATTTACAATCAAAGCTATTGTGGCGTTAGCAATCGTGTTTGGTGTTATCGTCTATCTGATTTCCGACCACTTAATTGGTTTATTTACGAGTGACCCACAATTAATTGAAATGGGTAGCTACATTCTACATGTGACGTTCTTATCCTTATTCATTACAGGAATGACCTCGCTGTTTACCGGTATCTTTCAAGCAACAGCGCAAGGAACCGCCGCGTTTATTATGTCAGTTATTCAAGGAGTTACTCTGATTCCTGTGTTGTATATTGCTAATCGAATGAACGGATTCCACGGGGTGGTCTGGTCGCTTGTCATTTCGGATGCCGTTGCGTTCCTTGTTGGTGCCACCATGCTGTATGTTCTGCGGACCAAATTGCAGCCGGATTTGGATAATTTAGTACAGTAGAAAACATATAACACGCAAGAAGGCAGGATAGGACACTCCCCGACCCTGTCTTCTCGGTGGGGTAGAACTGTACTAACCTAAACTGCCCGTTAGTTTAACCTTCATTTGTAGTGCCTTATTCCGACTATTCTCTACGAGCTATACGAAACCCTTGATCGGGACCAAAGCCATTCGCATCGAAATTGCCTCGGAATGATATCTCGTTGTTGCTGACGTTGCCGGACATATCGTATATTCCTAACTCGTTGGGTTTCTGGGTACCTATTGATTTTGTTTTATTATTGTTGCTCTCGATGATAGGCCAGTTCCAGTCTCCAGATAAGTACTTGTCTCCGGCATTTTTCCAATACCATGCAACCTCGTCGGCATTATTGCTTCCGCTGTATGTGTAGCCCTTGCTCGCCTGACCTCCGCCTGCTGCATATTCCCACTTTACTTCTGTAGGCAATCGGTAACTGTTAGCTCCCTCGTTGATCGTTGCTGTCCATTTTATATTATCGTTATCATTCTTATTGTCGCTATTAAAATAAACATTAATAGCTTTCTCATGGATAGATATCCTTTAAGCTGATAGGAAAAATAGTAGGCCGTGATGGCCTGCAACTCGCTTCCGGGCAATGTCAAAGGTCGTTTTGTCTGATGGGAAACGACCTTTGACGTATCCGGATTAACGATAGAACTGAAGGGGAACGTCCTTCCGTTTGCCTCCAGTGTTTAGGGACCAATGTTTCCTCTATAATCGATTCATTTAAACCCTATCTATCAGACAGCTCTCAAAACCCGCTTATCCCGTGAGACAGTCCCAACCGCGCCTGTTCGTTGAACAGCTTGCAGTTGAGTGGTTACCACACCGTTACGTTAGAGCTCCCGCTACTCTGATACCCCTCTGTCGCCAACACCTGGTAAGACCAGTTACTTCCCAGATTCATTCCTTTGCTCGCCCATGCTTTCACGTGGTTGCTGAAAGTGATTGTGGAGTTGCCCCCGGTCGGTCTCTTCGACTGTCGAACACTCCAGTACTGAATAAACGTCGTTTTTTCGCCTTCAATGGAAGGTGCGTCGTATCGCATTGTTGTGTAGATATCATATGTGCCCCCATCACTGGTCACCGTACCTTTATACGTTCCGGTAGGTCGATAAGTACCCCAGCTATCAACGACGTAATATTCGATGAGTGAGTTTCTCGTCCACCCGTAGAGAGCCAAATATCCATTACCGGACGGCGCCCAGACACCGGCATTGTAGTTGATCGTTCTGTTTGGCGATCCAGTAGTCCAGCCTTTGCCGACAACAAAATTCCCGGTATCCTTCCATGTTACGCTGTAATTACCGCCCGATCCATTAACAGCATTGACCGTCCCACCGCCATCGGTCCAATTTTGCCAATAGTCTGTCGCTGCACTTGAGGTTGTTGCAAACAACCCAAAACTCATGGAAGCTGCAAGAACTACCGTCATCATTTTCTTACTAAAATTAAACATACTCTACCTCCTAAAATTTTGTGTTTGTCCCATACACTTGCTTGTTGGTTGATTCTCTTTGCAGTATATCACCTATGCGTTCCATATTCCGTATTTTTTTACTTTAACCTCCTTTCTGAGTGAGATTATAAAATAATAGCGTTTGCATATAAACCTAGCAAATTAAAGCTTTAACTCTATTATGTTTAGCTTTCTTTGAATTTTATAGAATAATTCCAGTATTACAGCGATGTGAAGCAACACCCGGCAGCGTAGTGGCGCCTCATGTACATTTTCAACTCAGCTTATATACTAAAAAAACTTTATGCAAATAACGCATAAATATCAATATGCATCCATCACATGCTGTAAAATGTGCTTGGGTGATTAGCAGTGCATAATGGGAATTCTCGATTCACGTGAGGACAAACACTTAACTTTTCATAGGAGGTATGATAAAAAATGATTTTGGAGGATATGTATTATGGGAATTGGCGTCCTAGTGAACAGATAAATTCAACCGACCCTGAATCTCAAAAAGTGAATCAAAAAATTAGTGATCTCATGGAGATGTTGAAAAGCAAATTACCAGCAGCATTCATTCACGGGTATCGGGCGGGGGCATTAACGATGATTGAAGTATTTAGCGAGGACAAAGAAATTGTTGATCGTAATAGATAGATAATGGAGGAGTTATGGTGGTGAGCCCGCTACGCATGCAGATTGTTCTTCCGATCGCTGTTATCCCTAGATTTCTCCTCAGTAGAATATAAACTTAAAGGTAAAATCCAGGGATAGCTGAACGAATGGAGTACTTTAAGAGAATTTCAGACGTGCCTAGCCTCTTCCTGCGCCCAGCGCATTCATCAAGAACTCATAAATTTCCAGTTCGTTGATTTTATCGCCATCTGTCACTATGTTATGCTGAACTTGCAGTCCGTTCTTGAACACGGTGAACATCCGAGCTGTCCTGTCCGCATCGATTGAAACAGGGATAGCTCCATTCTGCTGTCCGACTTCGATCCACGTTTTGGCAGTGAGGATAGATGCTTCGTGATAACGTTTCAGAATGCCAGCCACGGCGGGCTTATCCTGTTGGCTGAGTAGATAAATAAAAATCAGGCTGGCAGCGCTGTCCCCACTACCGATGTTACGAAGGCGTTCAGTTAAGGTGTTAAGTGGGGATTTGATTCCTTCTGGTCCTGCGGGAGTCCGGGCGACAGATTCAAAAAAGCGCTGATTGGTTTTCTCCATTCCCGCCTCCAGAATCATACCGAACAATTCATCTTTGCTTTTGACATAATGATAAATGGCTCCTTTAGTCAGTCCGCTGCGATCCGCAATATCCTGTAGTGTCGTCGCCCGACAGCCTTTCTCCATAATCATCTTTTCGGCAATCTCAAGCAGCTTTTTTAGACTGTCGTTCATCGCTTTATCTTGCATAATCTTTTACCTCCCGTTTGTCTGTCTTTTTATTCGTTTAATGAAACCTATATTCCACCAGATCGTCATACCAATAAGCCCGTAGGTGAAGAACGGCGATACGACCAGAAAGGTCGGTATGGACAGCGAATATACCAGCACTACTTTGATGAAGGCCTCCAGCAGCAGGCTGAGTCCCCACACCGCCGTTATTAGGCGGAAGTTAAAGCGATAGCGTGGAAGCTTCCCCCATTTATCGTTCATCTGAGGATTATGTCCTGTGAATCTTTCCGCAAAATAATAAATTAATGGTCGACCAAAGAGCAGCGAGCCTAGAAACACCAACCCCATAATACCGGTCACATAAGACTCCCGTAGCAGAATGAAGCGTTCGTCACCGCCCAAGAGAACGGCCACGACGCCAAGAATCAGACCAAGAAAGATAAAGCCAGAAAACACATCTGCTTTGCGCGTCCTTATAAGATTGTAGAGCGAGTCGCATAGTGGTACAAGAGCAGCGATAGACAGAGCCACCACACTGCTCGTATGCGGAATTAGCAGGCGATAAGCCAAATAAGGCAATACGATATTAATGATTAGCGTAAAGATGATTTCGTTGCGAGATTTATTCATGATCGACTCATCCTCTCATCATTCAAAACCTACCTTCGGTAGGTATCTTTCGTTTAACATACCTTTGGTAGGTATGTAAAGATTAAAAATAATAATCTGTATACGAACCTCAATCTACATATTGCCCAAATGTGGCTACACAGTGCGCATACTCTATAACTACAAAAAGGAGATGGCGTTTGCCATCTCCCTTGCTTTTATTCTTCCCTCATACTTCCTGCTTAAAAACATATTGCTCACGGACACACACTCTAACAAGCAACTATATTTTTAATCCCCCACCCGATTCAAAAACACCTTCGTCCGTTCCAGCTGAGGATTGCCAAAAATCTGCTCTGGTGTACCGGATTCTGCAATTTCGCCATTATCCATAAAAATGACACGATCCGCCACATCTCTCGCAAAGTTCATCTCGTGGGTCACGATGACCATCGTCATATGTTCCTCAGCCAGCTTTTTGATAACTCGCAGCACCTCACCCGTCAGCTCGGGATCAAGGGCCGAGGTCGGCTCATCAAACAGTAAAATATCAGGGTTCATCATCATTGCCCGGGCAATCGCCACGCGCTGCTTCTGTCCTCCCGACAGTCGGGATGGATACGCATCTGCTTTATCTGCTAATCCGACTTTAGCCAGCAACTCAGCGCTTTGGCGACGTAGCTCAGCCTTGCTCACCTTCTTCACCAGCTTCGGAGCCAGCTCCAGATTATCCTGCACCGTCAAGTGAGGGAACAGATTAAAATGCTGGAACACCATGCCCATACCGGTGGTAATGCCCTTAATGTCACCTGCCGGAGCGTACTGACCGTTTTCCACCAGTGCTTTATCATGAATGCGGATCGTCCCGCCTGTCACATCTTCCAGGTGTACCAAACTACGGAGCATGGTACTTTTTCCTGAACCTGAAGGACCGATGACGGCTACAACCTCGCCGGCTTTAACGTTAAAGCTCACTCTTTTCAGAACGTCGAGCTTGCCGAACGATTTTTTCAAATCGGTTACTTCTATTGCGTTAGTATTCATATCCCGACATTCCTTTTACTCGAATTTAAAACGTTTTTCCAGCGCTCTGAAGAATAGCGTCAGTACCAAAGCTAACAACAAATAAATAACCGCCGCTACAACATAAGGTACAATCGAGAAATCACGGTTTACAGCCGTATTCGCAAAATGTAGCAGTTCCGGTACCGCTACTGCATACAGTAGTGCCGTATCTTTTACCAGTGTTGTCGCCTCATTGGTCACCGCAGGCAAAGCAATCCGTACCATTTGCGGCACAATGACTCTAATCAGCGTCTGCGACTTGCTCAAGCCCAGCACTTGCGAAGCCTCGTATTGCCCTTTATCAATTGACAACATCCCGCCTCTAAAAATTTCTGCAAAATAAGCCGCATAATTCAGTACAAACGCCAGTACCGCAGCCGTTGTCCGGTCCAATACCAGATACTCCCCAATGACAGGCAACATCGGCAGACCAAAACAAAAGAACAATAATTGCAGCAATAGCGGCGTACCGCGTATAACATAAATGTACGTATGCATCAGCCAGGCGATTGGCTTAATCCGGCTTTTGGCCAGCAACGTAACGATAAAACCCAATGGAATAGACAAGATGAGCGTGATGAAAAATAAAATAACCGTCATCTGTGCCCCTTCAAGCATAGGCTTCATAATTCGTAAAATATATTCCATACTCATGACCTTCGACTCCTAAACCCTTAGTTCAATACACTACGTATTAATTTAATACTTTATCTTCACCAAACCACTTTTTCGAAATTTCAGCAGCTTTTCCGTTCTTGTGCAGCTCATCCAAAGCAGATTGCAGCTGCGTCAACAGCTCTTCATTTCCTTTTTTCACACCGATGCCGTATTCCTCAGGGGCCAATGATTCATCAAGCAGCTTATACGTCCCTTGTTCCTTCGACATATAATACTTGGCAACGACCTCATCAATAACAACCGCATCCAGACGCCCGGTTTTCAGGTCTGTCAAAGCGAGAACATTATCCGGATACTCAGACACAGGCTTCAATTTACTTTTGATCGGATTTGCATCCAATGCATCGGCTGCTGAAGACAGCGTCTGGAGTCCCACCGTTTTGCCCGTCAGATCAGCGAGCTTGGAAAGACTCGAAGTAGCCGGAATGACAATCACCTGACTGTTTTTCAGATATGGCTTCGTGAACAGCACTTTTTCCTTACGCTCATCCGTAATGGTGTATCCATTCCAAATGAGATCAATACGTCCGCTGTTCAGCTCGGATTCTTTGGCAGACCAGTCAATCGGCTGAAATTCCACCTGTTTACCCATTTGTTCCCCGGCCGCTTTCGCATAATCAATATCAAAGCCGGTCAGCTCGTTATTTTCATCTCTAAAGCCCATCGGGGCGAATTTATCATCAATTCCAATAATCAATTTACTGTCATCCTTACCGCCGGAACATCCGGCCAACACGATCATCATCAATCCAATCAACATCGTAAACATGGCTGCTTTTCTCATCTTATTCCCCTCCAACAATGGTGACCCCCGTATCTAAGAACAGGTGGCAAACGCTTTAGTTCGTTAACACGTTATCAGAGTATCATCATAACATACCGCAGGATACTCGTCGAGAGGAATAAGCGGAATCTTAGCCTTATATAAATGGAAAACCTGTGACGAAAATTTGACCTGTGTTCTATAATGTAAAACCTTACCTTGACATGTCACCTAAACCGTCTTATTATTTCCTAGTATTCTTATATACTTTTATTTATTTTAAAATTTCAACAGCAATAGGATGTAAATCAGCTTGATAGACAGGAGAAATAAAGCCCCATGTACATTTTAAAACGTCTTTTTACGATGCTTGTTACGTTGTGGATTATCGTCACTTTAACGTTTATCATCATGCACATCATTCCGGGTGATCCGTTCTCGAACGATTCCAAAACCATTCCGGAAGCGGTATTGCAAAACATGCGTGCCAGATACAACCTGGACAAGCCGCTCGCTGTGCAGTATGTGTTGTATCTCAAAAATCTGCTAGTGCTGGACATGGGCCCGTCTATTCAATCGAAAACGACGGACGTCAATATGCTCATTGCCCGAGGTTTTCCACCTTCTGCATTGCTGGGTATTCAATCCATCGTGGTCGCAATTATTGCCGGTATTTCGCTCGGAACGCTGGCTGCTCTACACCATAATCGACCACTGGATTATATCTCGATGTTTATCGCGATTGTTGGTATTTCCGTACCCAGCTTCATATTGGCACCGCTGTTAATCAAGTATGTTGCCGTCCAATGGCATCTGCTTCCGGTCGCCTCATGGGGAACCTGGCAGCATACGGTGCTCCCGTCGCTGGCTCTCGCTGTTTCACCGCTTGCTGTTATCGCCCGCTTTATGCGAACGAGTATGCTGGAGGTCATGCATGAGGAGTACATACGCACTGCCAAAGCGAAAGGGTTGTCCTCTTGGGCAGTAGTTCTTCGTCACGGATTACGCAATGCGTTGATTCCAGTGCTTTCCTTTATCGGACCGCTATTCGCTTCCGTCATTACAGGTACCTTTGTCGTCGAAAAAATATTCGCCATTCCCGGCATCGGTAAATACTTCGTAGATAGTATCTTTAATCGGGATTATCCAGTGATTATGGGGACGACCATTTTCTACAGTGCTATTCTGGTCGTCACTTTATTTTTAATTGATATATCCTATCGCCTTGTCGATCCACGAATCAAATTAGTCAGCAAAGGAGATTAACATGAAAGCAGCATCTACTGTCGAAAAGGACAGCCTGTTCAGTCTTGTAGATCGTAGCCAGATCCCCACCCCTACGTTGACCAGACCCAAAGAATCACCCTGGCGAGATCGGCTACGCAGACTTTTTAACAACAAGCTTGCTCTGTTGGGGCTTTCCCTACTAATCATGATTATTGTGCTGGCGATTGTTGGACCTTCCATGGTTCCCTATGCACCCAGTGATCAATCCCTTTTGAAAACGAATCTCTCTCCTTCGAAAGAGCATTGGTTTGGTACGGATGATCTGGGGAGGGACGTATGGGCACGGACATGGGCCGGAGCTAGAATTTCACTCATGATCGGCTTTGCCGCTGCCGCTATTGATTTGGTACTTGGCATTCTCGTCGGCTGTGTTGCTGGCTATTGTGCTGGGCACGGCAAAACGGGCGACCGGATCGACAATGTCCTAATGCGTATTATTGAAATTCTGTACAGTATTCCTTATCTGCTGGTCATCATTCTGCTGCTCGTCATTATGAAGCCAGGCCTGCTCACGATGATTATTGCATTATCCATTACTGGCTGGGTCGGTATGGCCCGTGTAGTGCGTGGGCAAATCTTACAGCTGAAGCAGCAGGAATATGTGTTAGCAGCCCGTAGCTTGGGGACATCTCATTCACGTATTATCTTCAGACATTTGCTACCAAACGCAGCGGCAATCATTATCGTGAATTTGACGTTCACTATTCCATCGGCTATTTTTGCCGAATCGTTTCTGAGCTTTCTCGGTCTGGGGATTCAGTCTCCTTCGGCCAGCTGGGGGACGATGGCTAACGATTCACTTGGCGTTATTTTAAGCGGTCAATGGTGGCGCCTATTCTTCCCAGGGCTGATGATATCGCTCACCATGCTGGCGTTCAATACACTTGGAGACGGGCTTCAGGATGCGCTTGATCCGCGCTCACAACATTAACAACAGAGAGATCCAAATTGGACAAGGAGGGGTGTCACCATGATCCGCAGCTTCTTGCCTAACCTCAGGAAAAACGGCAATTCCTTTATCGAAGTGCGCACACGCGGCATACCTGCGGGAAAGGAGGATGAATAACCCCCGGTACGGTGTACCTTATTTTTGGCATAACTTATCACAGTAATGGAGGAAAACCACGATGAAAAAAATGCATTGGATGACGATCATCTTACTTTTGGCCGTAACGGCTTTGGCTGGATGCTCTGGTAATACGGACAAAACAGCAAGCAACGACCCGTCCGCCGCGCCTCAAGCAGATATCCCGCAAGAAATTACTGCCAATCTGGCAGGTGGAGAGCCTTATACGCTAGACCCTGCTTTCGCATCAGATACAACGTCCTACTTTGTGATTGATAACTTGTACGAAGGGCTGTATACATACGATAAGGCCGGTAAAATCGTAGAAGGCGCTGCCAGCAAAGTAGACGTATCTCCTGACGGTAAAACCTACACCTTTACGATCCGTGACGGTGCAAAATGGTCGAATGGTGACCCACTGACAGCTAAGGATTTTGAATACTCCTGGAAACGGGTACTGAATCCGAAAACAGCTGCCTACGATCCTTCTGCCCTCTACTACATCAAAGGTGCCGAAGCGTACAACACAGGCAAAGGTAAAATTGAAGACGTGGGTGTTACAGCAAAAGATGATAAAACTCTGGTAGTTGAACTGAAATCACCGCTGAGCTTCTTCCCAACGATCGCAGTGGGTCATGCCTATCTGCCAGTAAACCAATCGGTTGTTGAGAAAAATGACAAATGGGCAGCAGAAGCGGGCACAATGGTCGGCAACGGTGCGTATGTAGCCAAGGAATGGAAACATAACGAGCAGATTACGCTGGCGAAAAACGATCAATTCTGGAACAAAGATGCCATTACAATGGCAACGATTAATTTTAAAATGGTTCAAGACTCCACAACTTATTATCAAATGTACAAAACGGGCGATCTGGATCTGATTTTGAGCCTTCCCGTAGATACCCTGGATCAGGAAAAGAGCAACAAGGAATTCCTGTCGCATCCATCTTTCAGTGTGTATACCTATTCTTTTAACGTAAAACAAAAGCCGTTTGACAATAAAAAAATCAGACAGGCCATTGCCTACGCGATTGACCGCGAAGCACTGGCTACTAGCGTAACCAAAGGTGGCGAAACTCCGGCTTACGGTTATGTTCCATACGGAACAACAACGCCATCCGGCAAGGACTTCCGTGATGAAGCACCGAAAAAATACTATGAGTTTGACGCTGCGAAAGCGAAACAATTGCTGGCCGAAGGTCTGAAAGAAGAAGGTTTGACCCAGCTGCCACCGATCACCTTTAAATACAACACTTCGGACAAGCATAAAAAAGTAGCTGAAGCGATTCAGGAAATGCTGAAAACGAACCTGGGCGTTGCAGTGACGCTGGAGAATCAGGAATGGAAAACGTACATTGATACCTTTAAACAGAAGAACTTCCAGATCGCTCGTATGGGCTGGGAAGGAAACTTCCTGGATCCACTCGGCGTATTGGGGCATTATACTTCCAAAAATTCGAACAACTTTACCAACTGGAGCAACCCGGAGTATGACAAACTGATTGAATCCTCAACCTTTGAGCTTGATCCGGCAAAACGCTTTGAACAGCTCCACCAGGCAGAAGACGTATTGATGGAAGATCTGCCGATTATTCCGATCCAGTTCTCTGCGGACACCGCATTAATCAGTCCTAAGATTCAAGGTATCGTATTTGATGCTCGTTCGAACCCAGACCTGCGCTTTGCGAAACGGGTCGAAAAATAATGATTTTACGTTTCGGGCTCACTGCCCTGATTGTCGGTACTTTAGGATTTCTGTACGCCATCCCCCATCTCTTGTATGGTCGTGAAAACATGGCTACTGCAAATCTGCTATTCCTGTTGGGGTTGCTGGGCTTGGTGATCGGTGCAATCTTCCACGTTCTGCAAAGCGGTTTTCTAACCCTCTTCCTGCGGGGATTTGCCGACATCAGACAGTTGTTCATTCGTCAATCCAAGGCATTACGGGAGGAAAATGAACGTTTACGTTCCGATGAATCTCTGTCAGCCTGGAAAACATCCATGTTCCGCCACCTCAAGGTATATACTTCGGGGTGCGGGACGGGGCTTATCCTTTGCTCGATGATATTAATGGGGATGAGATAGGTTAAAACGATTAGAAGCCTTTGGTCGGTTGGTGGGCGCTGCGCGTGCAGATTGTTCTTCCGATCGCTGTTATCCCCGGATTTCTATTGAATAGAACCTGTAAGGGTAAAATCCGGGGATAAAGGCGAACGCTTCGCTTCTTCAGAACAATTCTGCCCGCTCCGCTGGCAACCGCCGTAGGGCCTCTATACGTTTTTAGAGCGTGTGTAGCTGGGAAGTGATAGTCCGAGGTTAATAACTTGGCCTGAACTTTTTTAGAAACTGACAATCAATAAAAATGAGAGTTTCGCAAAGCGTTTGCTAGCGGAACTCTCTCTTTTTGCATTTTTGATATATTAAGCTTTGAGAAGGGCTCATAGTACAACACTTAGTAGCCTTAATAAATCTGCTTTTCCTTCGCTTCCTGTAACCATGATGGGAACTCGTTAAGCAATAGTTCGTACAATTCATTGTCTTCCATAGATTCGATATCTTGAATTTGGAAGAAGTTAGCGTTATCTACCACACGGCCCTCTATATTGTCCAGCTTCTTTAATACGCCAAAATCGGATTCACCCACACCGATAAATTGCCAGAAAATCGGCTCTCCTGACGAATCAATGACTGCGTTGTCGATATTATCTCCTTTTCCACGCTTCACACCGCCATCATTAATAAAAATAACAAAGGCCGGATCAGAAGAGGGTTCTTCCTTGGTGTATTTGGCGATAACATCGCGCATCACAGGTGGCTCATCATTACGACCGAACTTGGGCAAATAATCATTGGACAAAATATGTTTTTCAACATAGTTGTCAACGTCATTTTCGGTAACGGACGGCAAACGCGAAAAACGGTGATCATACACCCATACGTCCAGTACACCATCATCATCCAAAGAACTCGCTACTGCAACAATTCGTTCCAACACCTTTTGAACAGTACCATTTTTGTACAAGCTTCTCATAGATCCTGAAATATCGAGCACCAATCCAACTCTTGCAGTTACATTTGTTAGATTCTTTTTAGTCAGTACCAGTTGCGCATTCTTTTTAAGTAAAGAAATACTGCTCATGTTCCCCACGCTCCTCTATGATGTATACCCTAGCCCGTCTAGTCTACCATCTGCGTCGTTCGTCGCCTCTCAGGGGAAAGTCGCTCAATTCTCCGAGTTGGTCATGTGCAGCCTTATAAATGCGAAGAATAGCTTGTACCTTGTTAAAATCATTGTCTTCCGGGCCGAATCCTTCCATATACATTTTTTGAATGATGTTTTGGAAGAAATCTATACGCTCGCGAACGGAATCCTGCTCTATTTGCAGTACCTCTTCAAAGCTGTGTGTCTCAGCAAAATCAGACAGCTCATCAAATTCCTGTTCCTGATATCGATCTCCCCGAGTTTCGGGATTGAGATCAATAGAGGTACGCAGGGTTGATAATAAAATATTTTCGCGCGCCAGCATGACATGAAAATCTTTGTTCTTAAACAGATCCGTAACGATCAGACGGCACATTTCCTTGTTCTGCAGCAGAATCCCGTCAAAAGGATGCAGCGTCCACACACCGTAGTTAAAAAACAAATTAAAATTGAAGCTGCTGCTTCCATACTGATATACAATGTTAATTTTCGATTCGTCGATGATTTCAAATGAAAATTCCAGCATGCATTCTCCTTTGGGATTCCAATATTTAACTCTATCCTATCAGAAAATGCATGATTTTCAATAAAAAATTTTATTTCACAGAATCATTTAACTCCACAATTGAATCTGCTTTTTCGCTACTGACAGCTACGAGTAAATAGACAATCACACACCCTAAAATAAAGGACATCATACGCTCGCTCTCTCCTTTTGTCATTCGCTTTTTAAGAGTTTATGCACGAGAATGCTATGTATGTTCATCATGTCCTTTATTAGCTGCTGCCAAACCAAAAAAAGACGCCTTTCGGAGTCATCCCGGCGTCTTTTTCATAGATTGGGTCTATTATTCTACATTGTCATCAGTTCAAAAACGAGCTCAGACCCTCAGAGGAATTGCTATCCTTCAGCGGTTTGGATGGTTCTTTCCCTTCGATCCCCAGACGTTGGCTGAGGTTGGCATTGATTGCTGTCATTTTACTTGTATAATCGTGGCAGCTTTCAATAATCCGACGGTTTGATTTTTCAGACAGATCCAAAGCAGATACCAAATCACCAATCGCCTGATTCACAGCCTCCAGTGACATAGAAGGCTTGCTAAGCAAATCTGTCGTTCTCTCGGTCGTCGTTTTGAGAAGCTTCGCATTTTCCTTGAATTGATCTTCAATCGTACGGTTGGTCGCATCGACGGCTGAAATGATTTTATCCTGATCCGCCAGCGCCATCGCGATCATAGCCGATACAGTGATCAGATTCGATGTTTTATCAATCGCATTATTTACAGAATCAATCAGTTTATCATTGTTATCATTAATAATATCCGTTGCCGCAATCGCCTGATTATATAACAAAATCATTTCAGTCATCGACTGCGTACGAGTAACCACCTTGCGCAATCCCCGCTCCAGATGAGGCTTACGGTTTTCATTTTCCGGCTTGGCAATCTCGGTCTCAAACAGTTCTTTCAGGCGATTACCAAAGGCAATCTTCGTCTGTAAATTGTAGATTTCTTCAATGGAAGCCTTCTTCAACTGTCTCATGCTGACGATGTTTTCTTCCAGATTATCTTTACCATCTCTCAAGGCAGTAATGATTTTCTCGATGTTCGTCTTCACCGACTGATACTTGTAAATGTAGTTTTTTAACGGGCTTTTACGCAGCAGCTTGCCAAAAAAGCTCATATTTTTGCTCTGCTGGAGCGTTTCGCATTCATCACGTAGCTTTAAGATCATATTGGATACCTCAGCCCGATCACCGGACATGAGGTCGTTTACCGGACGATCCAGCATTTTAAGGGTCTGCCCCGCACGTTCCTGCGTTTTAACCCCCAGCTTACCGATATCATCCATTAAGGTATCCAAGCTCATGACATCGCTTTGTGATACCTTCTGAATCAGCTGTGAAGCCTCCTCAGTCACCTTTTGTTCATCTTCTTTTTTCAATTCAGCCCATGGGGTCGCCATACGCTACCTCCTATTCTGAAAACAACTGTTACCCAAGTCTAATCGTTGTTATTCAGAGCAGCTATTCTGCTACTTTTTTTATTCTCTCAAAAAATCGTCTACAATTCGGAACTGCTATATCGCTGGTGAATAAGCTCCGCTTTGCTCTGTAATTCCAGCAGATCCTTATGCTCCACCGTAGATACAATTACCGATATTTTGCTGTCCACATCCCGTAATCCGTTTAATAACGTCCTCCGGTTGGTCCGCTTCGCATCGCCGCTGAGCCGAAGAAACGGATTAATCAGTCCGTTCAAATCCTTCAAAATCAATCTCCGAACCGTATGATTCACTTCGCTGTTGTTCAGTTCATGCAAAAGCGGAATGACCCGCTGCAAACGTGCAAATAGAGCCAGCGCCTTCTCGACAATCTCGTTATCAAGCGTATCCTTCTGTCCCTCGGAGATCACCATGTCCTCCAGGACCTCCAAATACTCCATCACCTGAGCAAATTCACTGCTCACCTGATCTGGTTGACGTACTTGTCCTGTCATAGACTCCGGTCGAACGGTAGCTTCCTTTTCATGCTGCTGTGTCTCACCGACCTGCTCCTGCACCACCGGAATCACGGAACCGGTCAGATTGGGGCGAGGATGGCGAACGGCCATGATGGCACTGTATCCTCCCAAACCAATGATCGGAATCGCCAAACACACAAACAGTGGCAACCAAAAACTTAGTAAAAGCGCAATCAGGTAGCTAACCACAGCAATCGTGGCACCCCACATTTTTGACGTCATAGCTTGTACCTCCTGACGTAAACCCTTACCATATTGTAGAAAACAATATTTGTGTGTGTCAATGTACGGATTTACGTATGGTGATTGGCTGCTCGATATGACTGGCTAAAATGTCGTATTGCGGATGAAGTGAACCGATCTCATGACCCAAAGCCGATTTCACCGCTAGATAAGGAAAATTGATACCCGACAAACATGATACATGAAGTCCTCCGGACATCCGCGGATTGATCTCTAGCAACTTGGCATGCTCGCCGTTATATTTTACCTGAATGTTATAATTGTACGGAATGTGATACGCCTCAGCGACCTTCTGTGCCACCTTCAACAGCTCGGAATGCTGCTCCAGCAGCCGTAATCGTCCTCCTGCTTTCCTACGCGGAACTGCCGCTAGCAGTTTTCCGTTCCGGTCAGCCAGGCAGTCAATACTGTATTCGTATCCCTCCAGCAGCTCCATCACCATCAGATTGGAAAATGATTCTGTGGATGACAATACGCGATGTGCCTCCTCGAAAGAAATATGATTCAGCGCATGGCCGAACAGCTCCTCCAGCGGATTACGTTCATTGTTGATGATACGAAAGCCCATCCCGCCTTCTGCATTGCATGGCTTGAAGCATACCTTATGCCCAAGTGCTATTAACGACTCATAAGCCTGTTTAAACTGCTCGGCATTGCTGGCAATGGCATAGTCGGGAATCGTGACAATGTCCTTTTGACGAATGGATTCATAAAACAGATCCTTTTCCATCAGTTGCTCCAGCAGTTCGGTATCTTGGCATACCATCACTTTTGTCCCAATATCATCGAACAAATAAAGATGCTTGCTAATATCGAGCATATTCCACCGTGGGATAAAGACATCAATTCCGTGCCGCCTACAAAAATCAGCGCAAAACCGTGCGTACTCCACACCACTGGTGCGAGGCTCTACTTCAGCTATATCACTGGCCTGTAGCGCCATGTGCTGCGGATCTGAGTGTGTCGCATAGATCTCGAACGGAATACCGTCCTCATTGTTACGAATAGCATTCATATAATGATACGCCACTGAAAACCAGCGGTTAAAATACACCTTAACCTTCTTCACAGAGCCACGTCCCCTATCTATTCTGAAAATGAAGTTTGAGCTGCGAATACACTCCGGTGTATTGCATGAACATACGCCATGATTTCGTCCGCTGCATAAACCCCCGACACTTCTGTAAAACGGTAATTGACCTCCAGCTTATCCCGCAGCTGTTCCCGATACAATTCACCATGACGCGGAGCAATCGCATAATCGGCATAGTCCAGCAAACAACGGTCTAGCAAAGAGTCACCGGACGCAACCACTGCCCCTCCATTCGTGAGATTGCGGATGTGCTTCACGGCTGCTTGTTTATTCACGGCCGCAGGTACCAAATACACCTTACGACCTTGAATGGATACCTCCCAGCCCATTTCACGCATGATTCGCGCCTTCTCCAGCACCTGTTCCAGCGGCATACGATCCCGTTCAATCATGAAAGCATAGAATAACTCATCGCAAAAGCGCTCGTTTACCACCCAGTCTTCATGCAGCACCTGTCCGAACACCTGACGTGCTTCTTCCGCATGAGCACCATCACGGCGTACTTGTTCATGAATACGCCGATTCCACTCTCGATCCACCTCGCCTCCGACGATGATGTTTCCACCATTACTCGTCACGGCATATGCGGGAACCAACTCCGTCTGAAACACAGTGATTCGTCGATACTGTTCCATCGTCCGAGTCGTCACGGGCATAAACATCACATCTTCAGGCAGTGTCTTTAGCCATTGCAGGGCTTGTTCAGAAATAAAAGCCGATGTCGCCCCGTCTATCTGTTCCGCAGGCAACAGCCCAGGAGACTCCAGCGGTACGCCAAGCGAACGTTTGGAGTAAATCAGTGTCTGATCCAAGTCACTTGCGTAGATCATTCTTGTCCCCCCTTGAGCGGCTTGATAATTCCGCAGCAGGAATAAGTCAATCCTTCAAATACCTCTACAGGCACTCCACGGTCCTTGGCCAGCAGCATAATATGCTGAAGATTCGGATTATCTTCGCGGTCAATCAGAATTTTCCACGGCACCCTGCGCAGTAGTACACGAGTCGTCTCCCCCACTCCGGGCTTGACCAGATTGATATCCCGAATACCAAATGCCTGCTGAATCGCCTCTATATCCCGTAAGCCTTGCCATGTCACCGCAGACGGGTTCAATGTCATTTGTTCTGCATATGCAACTGCCGTATCAGCCACGTCTTGAAAGTACCCGGATATCGTATCCACAAACGTATTGGACTGATCCACTGACCGCCAGGATTCATAAAATTTGGCTCCATGGAAATCGTCCGGGCCTATAAGATCGTCGCGTAATACCGTCCGACTCATCAAACCGGATACAGTCGAATTCAGACAAGCACTTGGGATCAAATAATCCTCTCGTGTACCAAAGGTTTCCGAACATCTGCCCGGATCGGCCAGCACCGCCAGATCATCATTTAGACGCAACCCGTAATCCGCGTTCATCTCACGACAGGCCTCAATCAATACCTGGCGAATCGCCCCTTTCCCCGTCCAGCCATCAACAAACTGAAGTTCAATCCCCAGCCCATGCTGCTGTAAAATGTATAAAATCGCATTCCGGTCAATGCCTTTGCCACGAATAATAGAAATGCTGTAATGCGGCAAGGATACGCCATACTTCCAGTCAATATAACGCTTGATCAGGATACCAATGGGCGTCCCTGCTCTAGCCAGAGAAACAATCGCCGTGTTCAGGCCTCTTTTTCTCACAATCATCTCAGCCACAGAAGCTGCCGCTAATGCAACCTTTTTGGCAGATTGGGCAAGCGTATCGTGAAACAGTGCAATATACTCTGCTGTGGGCTCGTATTCCACTGGCAGCATTTCTGAATAATGGACTCCCGACTGAATCGCCTCTTCACGATCCTCCGTCCCTTTTTCCAACGTAACCCGGCTCAAATCCTTCAATAAAAAAGTGACATCCGAGGCAGGATAACTGCCCAGCGGTTCGGGCGGATGAATGTTCTTCTGCTGTATTTGCTCCATAAGTGCTTGCTTCATATCCGCGCTCCTTTACTCTCCTGTCTAGTTAAACCGTTAAAATAAACAACATGCACTTTATCGCAGCCCAGACGGGTCAAAGCCTCCAGCATGGGTTTCATCCGCCCTGGGTCTGACTCCCTTTCCATCAAAACGAATATTTCGTCATACTGGCCGGGGTCTACATTATAAATAAAATTGCGTACCGTACTGTCCTCAGGCGAAGGATATGTCACACCACAAACGACGCCATACCCTTCTTCACGGTGGGGATACACCGGGCTGCGTGTCGTCGATTGAAAATACACATCCGGGCCTAGCTCTGCTGCAATCCGCATTGGAATGTACATGAATTCTCCCGTGCCCATAACCAGCGTGCGTTGCCCAGAACGAAGTTGGTTCAGTCGTTCAGCTGTGCGCGTGATTTCTGCATCCAATGCTGAATTGTCAGCGGAATGTAGACCAAAACGGCCTGTATATTTTAGATAAGGAGCTGTATTGGCGTACCCGTCTGTTGACATGGAACTGTGTACTACCCGTTCAAAACCGGAAGTATCCTTTTCAAAACGGTGGTCAATTACTCCAGAAGCGTCTTTATTAACCTCTGCCATGCTAGTGGCTGCATGTTCTGGGTGCCCAGCCTGTCCGGCATATGCTGCGTGATCCAGTATCGGTACTCCCTGTACCTCAATCTTTCCTTTGAGCAAGCTTAAAGGCGTAATCGTAATGCCTAGCTCTGCCTCCAGGTCAGTGAAAGCCTGCTCATCGCTGTCTGTTCGCCAATCCAATAACGAAGCAATCACATACTGTTTACGCGGAAAATGCTCCTGAATATCCCGTATGATATTAAGCGTTGTTTTTCCCGTCGTAATTTCATCATCTACCAGCACAATCGGGCCATCTCCCGCAAAAGCATCTTCATCCAGTGCATAGCAACGATGATCAACAGCGTGCGAATGCTCTTCTTCAAACCGAATAATAGGCCGAAGGCCCGGAATATCCTCGCGCGTCGTATGAATATACGAGGCTCCGTCGTCAAACAACCGATACATGCTGTGTCCCAGTGCTGTAGCCGTCTCGGCAAAACCAACAAACTTGATCGGCTCTGTAAAAGCAAAAGCTAAACGCTCATCCATCAACTTTCGGTAGGCCTCTTTCGCATAGTCCGGGTCAAGAAGTCCTCTCACGGCCTCTCCTATCAGTTCATCCATCTGTTGTCCCGCTTGTGGGACAAGCTCCTTATATAGTAGAATCGCCAGCGCCGCACCACTGAGCAGAGAGGTGTATGGGTTTACCGGAATATGCTTGCCCAGCACCTTGCTGACAAATAAAAACGAACGCTTTTTATTGACCCGTGCCGCCATCGCAAACAGCTTGTCCACAGGAAGGCGGAATGGATTATGTGTCTCCGTAATTTTAACGCCGAACTGCTCCAGAATTGGCAGCAGATGTGTTTTCGTGGTTGGGTAAGAGACTGACAAAATGTTGTTGTTCATGTAACACCCCGTATACTTTTGATCTATTGATAATACGATGAGCCCAATTCAAATGCGGCTTAATTTCATTCATTTTGTTGGCATAGGTACTTTTGAATACACCCAGACTACCGTCGTTACGCTCAACAATTTCAAGTGCATCCATATACTCTTCATGTGTCACCGCATACATGGCCTGTACCGGTTTAATATGGGAGGGATGAATAATCGTTTTGCCAATAATCCCATTCTCCTTGTCCATCATAACTTCTCGGATCAGTCCGTCTACGGCATCTGAGATGAAGTCCATCCGCAAGTGTCGTCCCGGCTTTCCAAGTGCATCTTCGAAAGGAGACACTCTTAATTGAGGTTTAAAGACACGTTCTCGGTGAGAAAAATATTCCCACACAGGACCGGAAATGACATAATTTGAGCCCACGCGTCCAAACAAGTTAATAATATCTGCGATGCAATCCCGAATGACGGCAATTTCATAAATCGTAATATCCGGGCTGCGTCTCAGTCCATATAGGCTGGAGAAATCGGTTGCCCCAATTCGTACATTGAGCACATATTCCTGGTACTCGTCCAAAATTTCCTTAATCGACAGCAGCTCATTCCAGCGGGTTTCCCGATAAATAATTTTGGAGCTTTCAAGAATCGGTAATCCATACAGCACAGGCATGTTGCTTTCGCTTCCTGCCCCTGTATGCATATTCCGGTTATATTCAGCAATGAGTGCAAAATACGCTCGTCCATTATCCGAAGAGAACTTGGGTAAGACAAAGCCCGTGAGCAGCGACAAAGATTCACCCAAACCGTTCAATAGTCGTTCCAACTGCTCCACAGAGCGCACACGCACAAATAACAAAGGTAATTGCTGTTCACTCATCATCCCCGTCCGTACATAGGACAATAGTTGAAGCAGCTGCTGTGCCAGCGATTGTTCTGCCTGCCCGACCTGCTGATCCCCTATAGCATCCTCCAGATCCAGAATGACCGTTGTTAGCCCTTCATGTTTTCCATTTTTGATCTCTTCTGCTACTTCCGAGCGGGTCGCTGGCATGTACAAAGCCGCTCCTATCGCATAAGCCAATATACTTTTGGGAGAATGGTTATGAAACTCCAACGGTGGAGTATAAAAGATCGCTTCTACTTCCTCAGAGGTTAAATCATTAAAATATTTCAGGGCCCTTCCCCTCCTCTTGCTCTTTCTTGCCTGACTGAAGCCCTGTGCTTCGGGTATAAAAGAAATCCCCCCTTAGTTTCAGGAGGGATTTCGCTATACTTTGTACATTAAGCCTCTTTGTCGGCCTTTTTCTTTCTTTTCGCCGAGCTGATAACCATTGTGCCTACAAAGACAGCAATCAAAATGCCGAAGAATAAAACCTGCGACATATGAAAGCCAAAAGCAGCAGCCAGCATTTTACCCCCGATAATGGCGATCATAATAAAGGCTGTCTGTTCCAGTTCCGGAAATTTATCAATGAGCTTGAGGAACACTTGAGCAACACCACGCATCATCAGAACGCCGAGAATACCACCCAGGAACAGAACCCATACTTTCTCGCTCACACCGAAAGCGGCAATGACGCTGTCAATACTGAAGGCAATATCCATCAGTTCGACCATTAATACGGTTTTCCAAAAAGAAGTAGGTTTGTTTTTCACTTCTCCATCACCTTCGGACTTGAATAAGCCCTTATAAGCGATATAGAGCAGATAAGCCGCACCCAGTACCTTAATCAGGGTGAACTTAATCAGGAATGTACCCAAGCCGATAGCCAGGAACCTGAATATATACGCACCCAAAATCCCGTAAAATAAGGCTCTCTTCTGTTGTTCCTTAGGTAAGTGTTTAACCATAACTGCGAGAACCAAGGCGTTATCCGCCGATAAAAGTCCTTCCAGCAAAATGAGAGTTCCTATAATCCCCCAACTCACTGGATCAGTAAGCGTAGCTACAACATCACTCCATGAAAAGAAATGGCCGTAGTTTTCGCTGATATTTTTAAACAAATCATTCAACATGAAAAGAGTGCCTCCGATAATTCAATTTATTTGCTACCCTGCGACCAGCGCATGCCCCAGTTATATGCCCGATCCAACTCACGATGGCCGCCATAGAACTGCACGAGTCTTTCAATGCTGAACGTTTCATCGTTTACATTTTGAATCATGGCAATCGCACACATCCCTTTGCGATTGTCATGTTCATTCATGTGAACGATAATGTCCGGCCCATCCTTCTGGTACAGCGTGACTACCCCGTCCGCTTGTGACCAGTTCGTGACTCCTTCATAGATGAAGGTAAACACCAAAATTCGCTTAATTTCAGAAATTTTAGCACCATTAATGCGAAGATTTTCCCCTGTTTTCACAGAGCCTGTACGGTCGTCGCCATCCAGAGCAATGTACGGGAAGCGATTTAGAGAACCGAAAACTTCCCCGAGCGCTTGCACAACGCCTTTATCTCCGTTCTTCATCTCATACAAGCAGCCCAGATCCAGATCCACACCCTTGGAACCGCGATTGAAAAAGCCCTTGCTTTGCTGCACCTGATTCCAGTTCAGATTGATCAGGATTTCACCCAATCCGCCTGAGCCTTTTTTCAGGTTGATGGTATCGCCCTTCTTCTTCAGCTCAATTTTTCGCAAATTCAGATTCACTGGTGTTGCAGATGGCTCTGGCTTCGGAGCAGGTGGTACTGGTGGCGGCGTTGGTGCTGGTCGAGGCGCTGGAGGAGGTGTAGGCACTGGCGTGGGAGGAGCCGGATTATTTTCCACTTCAATCCCAAAATTAACGCACAACGCATCCAATCCACCGGAAAAACCTGCGCCAATCGCGTTGAATTTCCATTCTCCGTTATGACGATACAGTTCACCAATGACAATCGCCGTTTCCACTGTAAATCCACTGTCCAAATTAAACCGCAAAACCTCTCCGCTAACCGGATGAGCAAAACGAATGAACCCACCTTGAACCTGTCCAAAATTTTGCCGTTTCTGATCCGCATCATAAATCGTCAGCGTAAACGCAATCTTCTCGATATTTGCAGGAATTCGCGTCAGATCAAGGGCAAATTGCTTTTTATCACCGGACTGTTGTCCGTCTGAATAGGTGATAAAGGGCGTGGTCGGATTGTTATAAAAAATTAAGTCCTCATCGCCCGATACTTTTCCTCCAGAACCCAGCAAAAATGCCGAAGTATCCAGCTCCAGAGACGCTGGGGACTCCCAGCCAATCCCTACGTTGACATGGGTCAGGCCCGGATTTGTTTTCGTCAAATCCGCCTTCTGTCCCTTTACTACGATAACAGCCATGATTGTGTCACCTTTCTGTCGGTTTGTCATGTGTCAGCGTACGCTAATGTAATAGCTTAAAAAGAAAGGGTAGCGCCCTATGGACACCACCCCAAGTGGATATTATTGAGCGTCCAAGCCATAGTTTTTAGCAAGCGCACCCAATCCACCAGCAAAGCCACTACCGATAGCCTGGAATTTCCAGTCCGCATTCTGACGGTAAAATTCACAGAATACGACGGCCGTTTCGGTGGAAAAATCTTCTCCCAAATCGTAGCGCAGCACTTCACGATCTGTTGCCGCATCTACCACACGTACAAAAGCATTGGACACTTGACCAAAGTTTTGCGCGCGAGCCTCGTAATCATAAATGGTAACCGTGATCCCGATACGGTGGATGTTCGCAGGAATCTTCGAGAAATCAACGATGATTTGCTCGTCATCCCCATCGCCCTCACCTGTGCGGTTATCGCCCGTATGAGTAACCGATCCTGCTCCGCCTGTCGGGTTGTTGTAAAATACAAAATCATCCGCTGCTTTAGCTTTACCGTCTTCATAAAGTAGGAAAGCCGAAGCATCCAGGTCAAAGTCTGCGCCACCACTGTATTTATTCGTATCCCATCCAAGACCTACAACGACACGAGTCAAGCCGGGATTCGTTTTGGTCAGATCAATACGTTGTCCTTTGGAAAGGCTAATGGTCATTCCGCATACCTGCTTTCGTTGTATAGATTTTTTTATGCCAAACCGTAATCGCGTGTCAGTCCTGCAAGACCATCTTGGTAGCCGCTACCAATGGCATTGAACTTCCACTCACCGCTATGACGATACAGTTCGCCTACAACAACGCCTGTTTCGATCGAGAAATCTTCTCCCAGATCAAAGCGGATCAATTCTTCATTGTTTGCTTCGTTTACGATACGAGCATAAGCACGGGACACTTGTCCAAAGTTTTGGCTGCGTTCTTGTGCTTCATAGATTGTAATCGTAAAAGCGATCTTTTCAACGTTAGCTGGCACGCTACCCAAATCAATTTTAATTTGCTCGTCATCTCCGTCGCCATCACCTGTGCGGTTATCCCCTGTATGAACGACAGAACCGTTCTCATTTTGTGGGTTATTAAAAAAGACAAAGTTCTTATCGGATTCTACTTTACCTTCCGCATTAGCCAAAAATACGGATACGTCCAGGTCAAAATCTTTACCGCCATCGTATTTGTTTGTGTCCCAACCGAGTCCAACCATAATTTTGGACAAACCTGGATTTGTTTTCGTCAAATCAATTTTTTGACCTTTGGATAAGTTAATTGCCATGAGTAAGAACCCCTTTTCACATTAAGTTTTGTATGAGCAACTAAAATTACATATAACGCTGAGCCAGCACATCAATATGTACGGCATGGGTTCCTTCACCGATTGCAGCAAACTTCCATTCGTTGTTATGACGATAGAGTTCTCCACAGACCAGTGCGGTCAGCCCCTCATAATTATCAGATAAATTAAACGTCACCAGTTCCTTGGAATTAGCACCATCCAGAATGCGGATATACGCCTTCTCGATCATGCCGAAATCCTGTTTCCGGTTTACGCAATCATATATATTCACAACAACAAGCACTTTGTCGACATTGGCAGGAATACGTGCCAGGTCAATCGCAATTTGTTCATCATCACCGTCGCCTTGTCCGGTCAGATTATCACCGGAATGCACGACAGAGCCGCATGGACTTTTTTTATTGTGGAAACACACTACGTTATCTGACTGAGTCAGTTTTCCGTTGGCGTCCAGCAAAATGGCAGAAGCATCACAATCAATGTTCGGTTGCTTCTTGATACCAAAAAATCCTTTGGACTGTACAGGGTCCCATCCCAATCCTGCTATAACCTTGGTTAGTCCTGTGTTGCCTTTGGTCAAATCAACTTTCTGGCCCTTGACCAGATTAATTACAGCCACTGATTAACACACCTCCCTTCCGTAAAATTTACAGACTAAATTCAGACGGATTCAAACCAAGCGCGCCGCAAATCTCAGCCACAATTCGCTGCTCATTGGCATCAAAGTCACCATCAGCTGCGCCAATAGCGCTACATACGCCAACGACGAGTCGGCCTACTTCAGGCTTGCCATTCAATTTACCAATCGCCTTCAGTGCTTCCTGTTTACCGATTTGAGGTGAAAATTCAAAGTTCGCTACATAGTGATTGAAACGGTTAATGACCTCACCCATATCAAACACTTTCAATTCTTCACTGATATTTATGTATCCGGCCATTTTTGTTTTCTCTTCTGGACTAATCGTACCGTCAGCAAAAGCTACTAATGCACAACCTGCAACAACAGCTTCCATAAAATCTTTATTCTTAAATTTTTTAACTTGGTCTCCAAGTCCTTTTTTAGTTGTATTCAGCCAATTTTTAAATGTACTCATGGTTACCTCCACAATTACGTATTTGAGTAAAATGCATCCTAGTTAATTTCTTCCTTTACTATAACCTGAATTACGATCTTTTTCTACAATAATATACAAAAATACGGTAAATACGATCTATTTATTCTTGGTATCCTCTCTATCTTTAGCCCTATTTTCTACATAAAATCCCCTCTTCTATCATCCATCATTTGGTACCCCAATTGCAAGTCTGTGAAATGGTAGAGTTGATAGAAAGGCACAGCCTTCCAATTTAACAGAAGCACTGTGCCTCTCACCAACTCCGAAAAAATTGGTAAACAAAAAAATCTACAGACTTCTCCAGCTAGCGAGTTGACAGTTTCCAACTGCCGCTCACCTGTTCCAGAAAAAAAGACTGTAGATTTTATAGATACTCCTATTCACGTTATCATCGTTCACAGCTCAAGACCTAGTTATAATCCTCCCAATAGCGATACTCCATTTCATTCTCACCTTTGGTGACAACGACCATATTTTCAATATGTCCCGTTTCTTTATTCGTTCGGTAGATCATGGTACGGGTTTCGCCCTCATCGGGTACAGAGAAAAGTACTTTGTCACTGAGCATGCCGCCACCAATGCCGACGACGTGTTCCCCCCAGCCGGAGGCTGCGCCAGAACCGATGCCCGAACCTGCTCCACTAACACCAGCCCCGCGCGACAAAATAAGACCTATTCCATATCCGGTGACGGTCTGGGCCGTTTTACCTAGAGCGTGCTCTCCGGCGGATTGGGTATGCTTTTGGACCCAGTAATCGTATTTATCCGTATTTTGCTCGTAACTCACAACATTCCCTTTTTTATCTATAGATATATCCGTCTTGCTTCCGTCTTTACCTGTCAGTTCGGTGACAGCGACAAGGGAATCGGATGTGATCTTAGAGGTCTCTCCTGTATTGTAATCTGTACGGGTAACCGAGTCTTCATATTGCAGCTGCAGGACATTCATCTGGTCGTGAATTTTCTGCATAACCTGCTTGTCGCCGATGGCCTCGGCGTTTTTCAGTAGTTCCTCATATTGATGATATTTATCCGCGTCTGCCTGATCCCATTCGTCTATGTTTTTGGGCGGCTTGGCAATTTCTCCACCATGATCTCCAGCCTCTCCACTGCCTGCCAGCGCTGCGCTAGCGTTCATTGCCGCTGCTAGGGCTGTCCAGAAGCCACGTGTGCTTTCACCATCCGCATTTCTAAACTTCGAAGCGATGCTTTTCAGCTCAATTTCAATGGATTGAACCTTATTTAATACCGAAGAAAGTGTATATTTAGCCGTACGATAGTCATTATAAAAACGATTTCTCTCCATACCATCCCACTGGCTGTGAAGGCGGTTCATTGTGCTATCCAGGCCGTTTAACTGGTTATACAGTGTGCCGTGGGCATTGGCAAATTGGGAGGCCACGTTGTCCAGCTGCTCCGGTGTGACTTGGATTTTTGTCATGGTGATCACATCCCATCTAAGAAAATAGGAGATAGAAATTATATTTTACAGTAATCCTTATTTCATATTGTAAGCTATAGAGGTCGGACATTCATGAGGATTTATACGTATTTGTGTATTCAGAAGCAGTTCCTTTGATATAATGAATCCATATGAGTTCATTTCGACAATACATTATTGAAAGTCAGGTGTATGGACATGTCAGACAAAAAAATTATCTTTTTTGATATCGACGGTACGTTACTGGACGATGACAAGAAAATGCCGTTAACGGCAGAAAAAGCCGTCTTTGCTTTGAAAGATCTGGGACATGAGGTGGCCATCGCAACAGGCCGTGCGCCTTTTATGTTTAAAGATATTCGCGAGCAGTTGGAAATTGACTCCTACGTCAGCTTTAATGGGCAATATGTCGTGCTTCGCGGGGAAGTGGTCGCTACCAATCCGCTGAACAGAGAAGCGTTGCAAGCGATGACCGACCTGGCTCTCACACATAATCATGCTCTCGTATATATGGATCATATGGATATGAAGGCCAATATCCCTAACGATGAGCTTGTGGAGAGATCGGTCCAAACGCTTAAGGCCAAGATTTCAGTTGGATACGATCCACTCTATTTCCAAGGAAGAGATATTTATCAGACGCTGTTGATGTGTACAGCAGAAGAAGAGCCTTTCTATGAAGCGGTATTCAAGGCGTTTGACTTTGTGCGCTGGCATCCGAGTTCTGTGGACGTTGTTCCTCATTCTGGCTCCAAAGCGAAGGGCATCCGCGAAATTACGTCCAGACTGGGCATTGCCGATCAAAATCAATACGCCTTTGGCGATGGCTTAAATGATGTGGAGATGCTGACAGCTATACATAACAGCGTCGCGATGGGCAACGGCTGTGATGAAGCCAAAGCCGCAGCTAAAATGGTCACAAAACGCGCAGATGAAGACGGTATTTTGTACGGACTGCAAAAACTTGGTTTGTTAAGCTAACAGGATTGCTGATAGACTGGACATGTTTCGGAAAAAATAAAGTCTGTTTAAAGACTTACATATGAGAAAATAGGAGGTTGTCCTTAAATATGGAGACGGAAGGCTTACGCAATGTCGAACAGCTAGCCATGAAGAAGTACAAAATTTACAAGCAGAGCCTACTCCGGTATTTGGCACGTTCCATGCTGGCGAGTATGTTCATCGGGTTCGGCGTTATTGTAGCCTTCAAGACGGGCAACTTTTTTTACATGGAGCATTCTCCATTCACTTATCCCATGGCGGCACTCACGTTCGGAGCGGCCATCATTCTGATCGCTTACGGCGGCGGGGATTTGTTTACAGGTAACACCTTCTATTACACTTATGCTGCGCTCCGTAAAAAGCTGCGCTGGGGGCAGGTGCTTCGATTATGGGCTGCCAGCTATGGCGGTAATTTGCTGGGTGCGGGGGTATTTGCGCTCCTTATTTACTTGACCGGGCTGTTTGACTCCTCCAGCGTGAACAGCTTTCTACTGAGCGTGGTTGAGCATAAAATGGAAGCGCCTGCAATGCAGCTATTCTTCCGAGCTATTTTGTGTAATTGGCTGGTATGTCTTGCCTTTTTTGTTCCAATGTTTATGAAGGAAAATGGCGCAAAGATGTTTGCCATGATGCTGTTTGTGTTCTGCTTTTTCATTTCGGGATATGAGCATAGTGTGGCTAATATGTGTACTTTCGCCATTGCGCTCGTGCTGGATCATCCGGGTACGGTTTCTGTCGCTGGCGTGATCCATAATCTCGTTCCGGTCACGCTCGGAAATCTGGTTGGCGGCGTGCTGCTTATGGGGGTTATGTACTATTCGGTGAATCTCCCGTTTTTGGACGAGAAAGAACACTAAAAAAAGAAGCCGTGGGACTTAGGTTCCACGGCTTCTTTGCGTTATTTTAGTAATAGAGCAGGTGCTTTCTTGCCTCTTATCCTTCTTGAGCAGGAAAATGGATAAATTCCTCCAACTCCTTGAACAGCTTCTTGGGATTAACATTGTCAGGTACAACCAGAGTTAGCGGTTCATCCAGCTTCAGCACATACATGCCTAAAATGGATTTGGCATCTGCCATGCCGCTTTTGCCATGAATCCAGATATCATAGGTATAATTCGAAACGATTTGATTGATTTTTTCAATATCCTTAACGTCTTTTACCTTGATGGGTGTCATCATTGCACAGCACTCCCCTGCATTGAATTGGGGCTTACGAAACAAGCCTTAACATCACTTTACCCCATATGAAGCTTGTTGCAAAATCTTAATTTAGAAAATGACATGCGGCGCGGAGCTGATTCTCCAGTAGCTGCCGACCTTTTCAAAATTCACGGTGATTTTCGCATTCGCCTGCTTGGTTTCTGCCGGATAAGGCACGGTCAGCAGGTAGCTGCGCTTCACCGGAGTCATGGTTACCATTTTCGCCGTAGCCCGGCTGAACTCTAGCAAATTTCCGCCATCTGCGTTCAACTGAGCTAGTCTGCCGTTGACTTCAACGAAAAATTTGCCGACAAATTGCTCACTGGCCTGTTTGGTATAGGCCTGCGTCAAATAGTTGATCAGCTTGGTCTTCGTGCCGATATCCTCGGACAGATAGCGGTAGCTTTTACCGTTCAACTGGAACGCCTCACCCACCGGGCTGCCACCACTGATCGCATACTGATAACGAGACTGCGCCTCCAGCACAAGCGGAACCGCACTCTCGTGATTCAGCTTGTCCAGCTGCGTCGGTTTCACGCTGGAAGCCGCGGCTGCTGGCGCCGAAGTGGACGGCTGTTGCGGCTTAGACGGCTTCACAGTCGACGGTACGGACGGAGCAGCCGCTGGCGCTACCGATGTGGATGGACGCTGTGCTGGTGCAGACGGAGCTGCGGGTGTAGCGGCTTTGGCAGAACCTGCGGCTGCGGCCGGGGTCGAGGTGGCTGGAACCGACGGCGCTTGCGCCGGGGCTGGCGTCGTAGCCGGCGCAGACGCTACGGGTGCTGGCACCTGAGCTGGGACGGATGCGGCCGGACTGGCCACGCTCGGTTGCGTCGCTTTCGCTGGAGCAGTCACGGCGGACGCGGCAGCGGCGGCCTGCGCCACGCTCATAAGTGTGGCCGCAATGCATAGCGCGGATAGCTTCGTATTTATTTTCATACTCATATACACCTCCATAATCATATGTCTGCATAAACTGCACACGTTTCTATTATAAGAATTTCGCTTCTCGATTGGGTTGCTAAATTGTTTCTATTTGCCTTTTTTTGTTCATTCTGCACGAAGTTTGTCCGTATTTGCCGGGGACGGTTGTTCTGACTGTTTCAACTGCTTTGCCTCCATCTCTTCCAAGGATAGCGACATTTGCTTAACAGATCGGTCCAGCTCCTCCAATCTGCGACTCAAAGTGACGAGAATGTATTTTAACAGAATTAGACTTAATGCAGCAGGGAATCCGACATTAGTTACGAGCTCGATCATGGCTTCAGTCGTTAAAGAACTCACCGATTCCGCCTCCTTTTTCATACATATGTTCCACCAATAAGAACTAATGTTCCCATTTTTATGGAAATCATACGTTATCTTGTGGGCTGTCATGACAAAAAGAGCTCCAATTAGCTTGGAGCCCTCTCTGTTCTTGTTCATTCTACCTGCTTTCAGACCACTACCGAACGACATATCAAGGAGTATATATATTCGGCTGCTGGGGCTTGAACATCCCTTCTCCCAGATAAAACCCGGTGTGCGGCGGCTGATTATAAGCTACGTTCTGCCAGACAACACTCAGGCGATACACTGGATCATGCATAAGCGTGTAGAATCGGTGTTCTGACTCGTATGGTGTTGTGTAGATACGCAGCGCCGAATTATCACTTTTGCGCCAAATGACTTCCTCACGCCAGTCACCGAACAGATCGGCCTGCAAGGACGGCGTTCCTTTGGTTCCGTTATTGGAACTCGTTCCTGTTGCCGTAAGCAAGTTGGAAGTAGTCGAGTTCGTATAGTTCCACTTGTCTATTTTTCCAGCGCTTGATGAGGTATGATCCAGCAGTTCACGGAGGAGATCCCCATCCCACCAGATGCCAAAATTAATGGATGACGGTAGCGTGTTGGTAATGAGCTGTCCCTTGGCTGAACGCAAACCAATACCCGGTGCCCACTGCTCGTTCCCTTTAGTCCGCGGGTCAATGTCTGCCGACATGCCTCTTCCGGTATCCTTGCCTGTATTTACGCCCCATAAAATATTTCCATTACGCGGGTCGTACATGGCAGCTCCGTAGGTGGCATTTTTGTCCTCGTTCACCTTGAACACTTCATAACCTGAACGGTCGGGGTCCAGATCGCCAACATGAAGTGCATCTCCATGCCCCATCCCCGTGTTAGCCAGCTTCGCTCCGTTATCGTCTACAACCAGCGAGCCATACACGATCTCATCCTTATCATCTCCATCCACATCCGCCACGCTCAAACTGTGGTTCCCCTGTCCAGCCGTTCCAGCATTGGTGGAGCTGTTGCTGTCAAAGGTCCAGCGTCGGCTCAGGTTGCCGTTCCGCCAATCATATGCGACCAGAACGGTGCGGGTGTAATAACCACGTGCCATCACAATGCTGGGTCTCACGCCATCCAGATAAGCAACCCCGGCAAGAAAACGATCTACACGGTTACCATAATTGTCTCCCCAGCTCGATACCGTTCCGCGCGGTGGCACATAGTCAATCGTACTAAGAGCCTTGCCTGTATCACCTGAGAACACAGTTAGAAACTCGGAACCTTTTAAAATATATCCGCTCGTGTTTCGATGATCAGCCGAAGCGTCCCCAATCTTTACACCTGTACCATCTAACGTGCCGTCTGCTGTTTTGCATACGATCTCTGCTTTGCCATCTCCATCAAAATCATAAACGAGAAATTGCGTGTAGTGGGCTCCAGCCCGTATGTTCCGTCCCAGGTCGATCCGCCATTTGCGTGTTCCATCCAGCTCGTAGCCATCCAAAAATACATTTCCTGTATAACCGGATTGCGAATTATCCTTGGCATTGGAAGGGTCCCATTTTAACACAATCTCATACTCGCCATCTCCATCGAGATCCCCTACGCTGGCATCATTGGCGTGGTACGTGTAGTTCACATTATCCGGGGTTGTGCCTCCCGCGGGCTGCTGGATCGGAACATCCAGATAGTTGTTGTTCCATACCTTCACCGCAGGAGAAGCGGCCTGCTCTGCTCCATTGACCACGGCACGAACGATATACGAAGATGAGGTCGTACCTGCCTTGTCCAAAAAGTTGGTTCTCGATGTAATCGGCGCATCGTTCACCTTGCTTGTCCCTCTGTACAAATTAAAGCCGACCGAATCCGCTTCCGTGCCCAGCAAGCGCCAGCTCACCAGTACACCCTCACGCACCTTAACAGCGACGGCTCCACGGTTCAGCTTTTCCATTTGCCTCGTAGAGGCAGCAGAGACCTGGCTATCCATCGGGGTGACCACTCCACTCAACATAACACCGAGACAGAGCAACGCAGTATACCGAAACCTTTTGTTCATCTGAATCATTAGCTCCTTTCATGGTTTGTATTTTCAATAAATTTATTTTATGTGACTGATAAGTTATTGTTGTTTAAATTTTATGATAGCGCTTACATTGATGTAAAGGGACGAGCACGTCCTTTTTGTTCAAAAATCCGGGCTAATGCTTTAAAAATCAGAGGTCCATGAATAATCTTTCTTCATCCGCGATACTCTGGATATCCTCCGAGCTGATGCTGATATACTGATAGTCCTCTGCCTGTTGTTTTTTCAATGCAAGTTCCTTCATAAAACGTGGGCTGCCCTCTCCGGCATCCTCATCGTAAACAAGCAATAAACCGTCTGTTTTGCGGAAAAGGAGTTCATCCCGTGCCTTGAGTTGCCATATTCCCTGATAGGGCTGACGACTAACTACTCCCACATAGTCAACTTCGGCACAAATCTGCTGAAAATATTCCTTTTTGTCCTCTTTCCATTTCTCTTCCATATTTTGATAAGCCATCATAATAGAGCATTTCAGGTGGGGATATTGCTGTTTTAGTGCAGTAACGACCTCACAGGCCCACAAATCCACCCCGTATTGACCGGGGGTAATCACCCATTCCAGCCCTTCTTCAATCAGGGGAATAAGCCTGCCTGCAATCGCCTTTTTAATATATGGAATGCCTTCGTGCTTCTGACTGAAAATATTCAGCTCATGGGCACGATAGCCCGAAACGAGCAAGTTTTTCATCTTCTCAACGTCCTTCTCCGATTATCATAAAGGTTATTGTACCACTTCAGAGCAGCCCACTAAACACTTCGTTTTTTTGAGGAACGAATTGTATATAACGCAAAAGACGAACCTCTTCCAATTGGGCTGGATCAGGTTCGTCTTTTGGAGTTTGGTGCTAGTTCTGAATGGATGGTTTACCCATCGCTATTATCCTTTTCCATTCCATATCACTCCTCAGACGATTTTATGCGGACATCTTTAATTCTAATGTTGCTACTAAATATACCGGCATCACTGCTTAGCTTGAATGACGGGTAACTAGGGTCTGCCTCAAGCCGCATTCTGCTATCGAACTGCTGCTCCTGCTGGCGATCTACCCAAAAAGAATAAGGCTCAGACTGAACTACTTTATCAGTTGCATTCGGCGTAGTGACAACCAAGATGACAAGTACGCCATTGCATCCGCAATCCTCGGTGTCATAAAACAACTTGAACATTCCCGGTCGTCCTGAAAGGGCCATTTCTAGCCTTTCAACGGACAAGGAATCCAATTCTAAATGTATGCTCATGAGATGAATTCTCTCCTTTGTAAGTGAGATGTTTGGAGCCGTCAGCTCCATAAAGACTAAATTTTAACTATGTGTTCATTATAGTCATGTTTTTGTATGTGTCTATGTGACTGCACTCACTGCTATCAATGAACTCTTACCTAAAAAAGGCAACCCGATTACACCGGGTCACCTCCGTCATCGCCCACCCTATCTAAACTAACATTCTAGCCACAACTCTATCCTTTGTAAAAAGGATTATGCCCTGTGCCTTTGCCCGATGGCATCGCCCCAGGCACCCCGTCCGCTTCCAGCAGCGGACGCACAATGAGCTTCACCGGCCATTCCCTGCTCTCGAATACCGCTTGGAACAGCTCGGCCCGGTCAGCTTCGGGAAGCGGCACCACCCGTAGCGCTTCCTTCCACGCCTGCTCGGTAATATCCCATAACTTCGCTTCCGGGATAGGATACACCTCGCTTAGCGCTTCCATAATCGCAGCCAGGTTTACCTGCGTGCCCAGCGACTGCACGTAGAAGATCAGCTTGCGGATCGTCTCATTATACAAGCTGTTCGAGTATCCTGGCCGAATATGATAACCCGGGTCCGCAATGCCGTGTTTGTCCAGATACGGCTGATGCAAACGTACGGAATCGTGGTCACGGAATAACAGGCCGTTCACCTGTCCGTCCCGCAGGACCACGCAGCAGTTCTGACCGTGAATTTCGGGTACAACACCTACCTTGAACAACCGCATCACCACATCATAGAATAACGCCGTTAGATCGGTGTAGAACCCTATAACCTCTTCACTGGTTAACGCTCTGCCCAGCAGGTCGGATAACATATGGCGACCTTCCAGCGTCACCCCAAGCGCAGCCATGGGAATGACCTGCACACCTTCTTCCAGCAACATTGGCGGATAGATGCGAATCTGGGCGGCCAGATGGCGAGGATGATCATCGAACAATCCCATGGATTCCGGCATGTATCCCCACCAGTTCCGTTCCTCGCAGAGCCACACTTTACCTGTGAGCGATTCATCACAGGCCACCGCCTGTCGTAATATCTTCTCCCCAGCCAAACCATTCAGCAGCTTCACCACCGGGAGATAGCGGGCGGCCCCGAGAGACAACACACTGACCGGAAGCTTGAGCATCTGTGTGGATTCCTCCATCGGAGCCATCGAGCGCAGGGACGATGTCGCCTGCACCTCTCCCAATTCGATATCCAGTACAATGATGGTGCCGTCCGCGATCTCTCCAGTAAAACGCGGCAAGATGATATGCTCCATCTGCCATGGATGTACTGGCATGGGCATGTATTCTTGCAGATTCAGGCCTTTCCGGGCCAATTCTGCTTCCAGCCTGCTCCGCTGTTCTTCATCCAGTACATCCAGTGTGGACAGCCCTTCCCCACATCCCTGTTGTACGGCATCCCAACGCACCGCCACCCATCGCAGCGGGATCTCCTTCCTGAATTCCGCTGCATACCGGGCCACATCCGCTTCTGTGAATCCCACCTTGGCCTTAGAGGTGGGGTGAAATGGACGATCTCGTAGCGCTGCAACCTGCTCTCCCTTGATAAACCAATCGTAGGCAATGAACGGAACTTGTTCTCCCAGCCCTTGCACTTGCTGGAGTCCCAGTGCCAATTGCTCGGTGGCTATTTCCACGCCTGTCAAGAATTCCGCAACCCCGGGATGCGCGTATGCTTCATCGGAAAGCGTCATCCGAAGCACACCCTGTCCTACGACTGCTGGAGATTCAAGGAGCTTCCAGCCTCCATCCGGTGTCTCTCCATAGACAGGTGAACCTTGTACCCATTGATATCCCTGCCTTTTTCCTGCTTCCACCAGAAACAAAATCCCTTTCAGATGCAACATAAGCTGTCCACTATGCCTACCTGTTCCATTCTCATCCTGCTTATCCTTGCCTGCGACATTGCCGTCGAGTCCGTCAGCTATTCCTCGTCCGCTCTGCGGAGGACCTCCATTACCATCCCCCAGAAACATTCGGCGGAACGGTTCTGGTGAAGTAGAGAGTTCAATGAACGGATGCCCTTCCAGCGGAAGCAATTGCTCGGTCAGAAATGCATTGATCAGATCCTCCATAATCCGGCGCTCAGCGTCTTGCAGACTGGCACGCTTCATCACTGTTGACATGGTTGTCGTCCTCCGTCAAATAATGGAATGCCGGGTGCGGATGACCCAGAAAATCATGATGCGAGATGGTCCAGCAATAGGCTCCCGACTTCTCGAACACAATAATATCGCCTACACGTAGCCGCTCTACTTCCGCATCTGAATGCATACGATCCTTGGGTGTGCACAGTTCTCCGACCACGTGAACTTTGTTGTCCCGTACCTCTGGTCTTGCAAACGAATGCCCCCAACGGTCCGTAGACATAATGTGAAATGGATGGTTGTGTCCCCATGATGCGGGCAGACGATTATGATGTGTACCTCCTCTTAACACGGCAAAATGCTGACCATGCGATGTTTTGATATCCGTAACCTCTGCCGCATAATAACCGTGGTCAGCGACAAGCATGCGACCCGGCTCGAAATACAACTGTATGCCGCGTGAAGCAAGGCGCCCTCTAGCTTCACTTCGCTCAATCAGGGATGTGAACAGGGACCAATCGAACCCGGGGCTACCATCATATGTGACACCAAACCCGCCTCCAGCGTTAATTACTTCAAGATGCAGGTCATATGTCTGCTGCCACATCTCCGCCTTTTGCAAATACAGCTCGATCATCTCGGCATGCAGTCTTGCGTCCACATTGTTCGATAACGAGTGAAAATGAAATCCGCATAAACGCACCGAACCCGCACCTTCCTCACGAATGACCCGGACTGCTTCCTCCACGCTCTCCTCATCCATGCCGAATGGACTCGGACCACCGCCCATTACAATCCGGGTCCGTGGCAATGTGCTACTTCTTAGATTGATCCGCAGCAGAACGCGAACTTCCTCTCCTCTCCTTGTAGCAATGGCGATGACACGCCGCAGTTCCAGCAGGCTCTCCACATGAATAAAACGCACCTGATGCTCGATAGCCTGCTTCAACTCATTCTCTTTTTTCCCCGGACCGCCAAACAGGATTGGAACCTCACTACTTACGCTCCTCACCTTAAGCAACTCGCCAATGGAAGCTACCTCGAACCCGTGAACCCAGGGCAGCAAAGCCTCAATAATTCGAGAATCGGGATTGGCCTTTATGGCATAGAACAGCCGTATGCCTCCAGGCAGCGTGTGCAGCATGTGACGGACCTGCTCCTGAATACCAGCCAGATCGTAAACATAAGCACATACCGGGTCTTCACTATCTTTTTGCAGTTCATGGATCATAGTCCATACGCTTGATTTCATATCAGTCCACCCGCATTTCCATAGTCATTCCGTTTCTGTTCGTACGCCCGAAAAGCCGTATTCCGGTCATCGCCCAACACGTATATGTATGCCCCCCGTTCCGCCCACAGCGCCATGCCTTCCTTGCTTCTGGCCACCGTTGCATACGGTACCTGGCACTGCTTCGCGGCTTCATGTAATGCACCTAGCGAACGTTGCACGTCTGGATGTTCCGTCTGCCACGGTACGCCAAGTGATTGCGACAGGTCTGCCGCCCCCTCCAATACCCAGCTCACCTGGGGATGAGATAGAATGCTCGCACTTTGCCGGACGCCCTCCACACTTTCGATCATCGGTACAACCATCACCTGTTCATTCGCTTCCTGAATATACCCAGTGAGTGGATACTTGCCGAATACCCCCGGTCGCCCACTGTTCAGGCTCCGCATGCCAAGCGGATGATAATACGCATGACGAACCGCTTCCTCCACCTGCTCCCGCTGTTCCACATGAGGTATGACGATGCCTTGTGCGCCGCAATCCAATACCTTTAGAATCTCTACTCGCTCTACCTTTGAGATGCGTACCAGCGGGGTCATCCCTGCCAGTTCCGCAGCACGAACCAGCTCTTCCACCGATTCCATATTCGTTGCGGCATGTTCCAGGTCGATAATTACAAAATCATACTCCGCATGTCCAATCATCTCGATGATGACCGGATGCGGGATAGAGACAAAAAGGCCGAACACCGGCTGTTTACGTTCAATTTTCTCCTTCAGCTTGTTGGTTCTCATCCGAAAATGTCCTTCGCCAACTTCAGCGGGTTGCTGACCTTACGGAAATACAACTCCCCGTCCCCATACAGGCGGCGCTTGGTCATCTCTTCAATCAGCGCATCCTCAGCAAAAAGATCAAACCACTCGAACCGCTCCTCATACTCTGGATGCTCCCGCTGGTAGTCCATAATCGTAGCCGCGCACAGTTGCCAGAACGCTTCTTCCGTCAGACCGAACTTCTCCAGCGTCAGCGCAATATCCGTCATGCAGATAAAAAAGAACGCATCATACGTATAGTCCCGGACTTCCGACACATCACTTGCGTAGATAAAGGAATACCGATTGAACTTGTGATGGGTCTCCGGTTCGGGGTGCAGCTTCGGGGCTCTTTCTGGGTTCAGCAACTTCTCAGGTACATAGCGGACACCATCGTGAAGATCCTTGATGATAATCCGTTTCGGCAGATCATTTTCCAGCACCAGAATGATGTTCTGGGCATGCGATTCCAGCGCAATGCCGTGTGCATAGAGCAGATGAATAATGGGCAGCGATACCGTTCGAACGAGGGCTTCACTCCACTTCTGAATGCCATGACGCTCAACTGCACCCTGGATAAACGGTACCCCGTTCGACTGTACTAGCATAAGTGCATTTAAGGGCCAAGCTGTCTCGCCTTCTTGCAGATGAACAGATACATTTTCACGCCAGATCGCCCCGATTGTGCCATACGCTCGTCCATACTGGATTGCAGGCAAGTTCTCGTACCGGAGCGAGAGTCCCATGATTTCTTTCAGAATGGCAAACTGTTCCCGTTGCAGCAACTCATCCTCCCGAATGAGTGCTTCCAGCCAGTCGCTGATCAGCGGTGCGTTCTGGGTCGTGTGTTGTGCGAGAATACGTGTACTGGACGTATTGGTAATACTCAGTGCCAGCTTGAGATAAGGCGCTTCTGGATTCATTCGGTTCGACAGGGAACGAATGGACTGCTGGGCGCGATAAGCTGATGCCGAAGGGCCGAGAAAAACGATATCTTTGTCCATTCGTTGCCGGGCAAACACCGATTCCAGCTGGTGTTCCCATTGCCATGGATGAACAGGAATGAATATATAGCGATTCCCCTCAGTATCTTCCGACTGAAGCATCCGATCAAATCGGCTGATATCCGCCTCTGTGAGATGTTGTCTCACCAACTGTTCTGACGTGTAGCCTGTGGAGAGAGCCGTTTGCACAAGTCCTTCTTTCACGGCAATCCAGTATACGGTCACATCCGAGTTAAACTCTGGACCGTAAGCAAGATTGTCTTTTAGGGTGAAGCCAAGCCTCGACTTGTAGCTTGGATGGTAGAGATGACCGTCGCTCATATGGCTTTCGAGGGCATCATAGTGTCGGTCTTTATCCGGAATCTTCTCAGGCAGCAAAGCCCGGCACTGGCTGTCCTTCGCCATCGTCTCCAGCAATTCCTGAATGAAGGCCGTCACATTCGCACCCTCCAGAAGGTTCAGTACCATTTCCTCCAGAAACAGATCCAGATCGGTGCAGGGCACGCCCTCTCTTCGAATCGAGCCCTTCGCCACCTTCACTCGGCCAAATGAAAATTTCTGCTCCGCCTCACAGCTGTATGTCACAGCCTGCCCTGACGTATTCCGCCCCACAGTGCGCCATTCGTTCCCATCCACCTTACAGTCAAGGATACCCTCGAACCACATGGCTTCCAGCGTCTGCCGCATGATCCGTTCCTGTACATCCGTGTATACTGCCGTCTTGTGACCTTTCTCAGCCCTGTACCCTATGAACCCCACGCCACTTCACTCCCTATTCGGTTCATTATATTGCTCACCGGCACATACGCCGGGGTCTGACTGATCCCCTTGAGACAGCTCACCAGATTTTGTTTCGCCAGAAAACTGTCCGCGGTCAGCAAATGCCGCACATATACGTTTCCAGTTCGGTCTAGTTCCTTCACCAGCACTTCGCGAACCTTTGTCCAGAAATGCTCCTCCGGTACGTTCACATCCCTTGCCATCGCATGAATGAGGGAACCCAAATGATTGATGATAAAGTAATAGGATGTCCTCGCCCAAGCCTTGTCCCGTGGATAAAACAACAATTTAGAGGGATCGGTATCCACCTCATGCATCAGCTCCTCATCGACACTGACTCCTTCCAAGTCACGCACGATAAATGCCTCAGGCATTCCGTCTCTTAGCGTCACGAGAGTATTTTGCAAATGAGCTTCAAAGTGAATGCCTCGCTCTCCGGCCGCTCGTACAATGGGCAGCAAAGACAAGGTCAGATAACGTGCAAACCAGCGCTCGGCTTCAGCACGTACGCCACCCAGCATCGTCATGAGTCGTGATTGCATTCCCGGCAAGGGAGCTTCTACCAGACTCGACAGGACATAAGTACATTCCGGGTCAAACTCAATCGGTCTGTATGCGACAGTAAACAGACTCGTTAATTCTTCCTCCTGAAAATCACAAGTGGCTACACCTGTCTCATAGGCAATAAGCGTATGCTGATCTGCACCGAAGCAATTCTGCTGCCTGACGTACCTGGAGGCGTCCAGCGTCCTTCGCATCTGCTCCGCACTATTGGTGCGAATCATGTTGGTAATCTGTATGTTCAGCGACAGCTTGATATTGCAATTTAGCTCTGGGATATAGACGGTGCGTACCGAGGAGGTCGGGTAGGCCCTCGGTCCACAGCTGCCTATCGGAATGAGTTTCTTGTCCAGAATATACTGCTGGACCTCGGACATGCTCAACACGTACGTATACTGCCAGGGATGGACAGGCAGCAGTTCATACTCATCCCCATGCTCACCGCACTCCGCTTCCCAAACTTGTTCCACATGCCCGTGCAGGCTAGCATGCAGATTGATCCTGGTGGGATCATCTACCCATTCCTGCCTATATACGTCCTTCCTCACAGCAACGTAACAGAGTTGGAACGAGGTACGCAGTTCCGGGCTGTACATCCGTACGTCGTGTTCAGTGAAACCTTTGGAGTTTTTTGGAAACGGATGAAAGGGATGTCCATACACCAGAGACTGTTCGGAAGTACAGTAATCATACATGCCAAGTCCAGCAGCCTGCTCGATATACAGCGCAAGATTATTCACGCTGTTATCTACCTTTTCCGCAAAATCACGCACAGCAGCCGCACGGGTCAACCCACCTTGCTCATGCCGACTGTTTCCATACGCCGTGTCTTCACTCAGCTCCCGGGTGATCCAGCGAACCAGGTCCTGATAATGCACCGCTTGCCCGTGAAGCTGTTGTATGTTTCGGTACTCATGCTCACCCATAGCCGAGTAATACGCTAATTGTCCGGTTATCGTCACCCCGCTGGCCTGAAAAGCAACTGCGTACGTCATCGCATCTGGATTAATCCGAATGTCGCCTTCCTTCTCCACCGCAAGCTCCCGGAGATAACAATTGAGCAGCAGCTTACAAGAGTGTACATTCGCCTGCTGCTCTGCTTCAGACCTGAGCCTGTTTTCCATCTCGAACAATGTTGCCAACCTTCTTTCGGGTTATAAATAAAACGAGGGACAAGGCCAACAGGATGGCACAGCCGAGAGCCTACTAACCTCTTTCAGTGCCGCCCATCGGGCCATATTCGCTGGTGTTCCGACCCCGGCAAGTCTTTAGCAGACCTATCATCCAGAGACCTGCACTGGTGACCAGCAGCAGAATGCTGGATGGATGCCACCGCTTGCGGCGGGTGGGCACACACATTCGAATGTACCGACCACACCATAGGCGCGAGAACAAAGTAAGCGGGACATTGAGCCATAACAGGCAATGAATTGCCCTTATTCTGCAATCGACTTTTCGAAATGATGTTCCATTTGAAAAAGATATTCCAGGTACAATCGGACGACATCACGTGTGGTTCCCCCAAAGGGAAAGACATGGTGCGTCAGGTCCGGCAATGCGTTGACTTCCAGAATGCCTCCCTGATCTGCTGTCAGCGGCTGGCCGATATCCCCACAACGGATATCAATGCCAGCCACATCAATCTGGAGAGCTTCTGCGGCTTTAATTGCCATTTGTGCATTATCAGGGAAAATCGCTTCCGTACAGTCCACATAAAACTCACTGATGTTTCCGGCGGCCGAATTGCGAAGATCATATAGCTCGATCTCTCTTCCTGCCGCAGGTACCTCCTCGAGCGTGATTCCCTGTCCAAGCAGAACCTTTCGCAAAGGCTCTGCGTCTTCATCAATCTTGGGAAAGGCCTCGAACTTCCCTATACGGGTCTGCTGGATTCGCTTATGATTCAACATTCGAATCAACGCCCGGATGGTTGAGGTGCCGTCCCCTTCTACAAAGACAGGCCGATACTCATTTACTGCTGCCACTTCCCCGTTAATGATCAGTACCCTATAATCCAAACCCGTTATGAATTGCTGTAGCATGATGCTGTTACTATGGGTACCCGCCCGGGCAATAGCCGCTTCCAGTTCCTCGTTTGTTCGAACGTCCAGTGTCACACCTGCACTGCCGCTTGCGTCCAGCGGCTTCACCACAACGGAACGATGCAGTTTCAGAAACTGCGCTGCCTTGTCACCCATTGCCTTGATAACGATAAACGGCGGCACAGGCATTCCCCGCTCATGCAGTAGCATATTACATACCTGCTTGTTCTTAGCGAGCAGTCCAGCGATCAAGGGTAGACGATGCGATCTGGTTTTATTAATGACTCTGCGCTTGTCCCCATAGGACAATTCCAGAAAATCTTCACATTCTGCGAGAAGTGGCTCGCAGTTCATTCCCATTTCTCTTGCTTTGCTTATGATGAGTCGGTTTTGCAGATTATGAATTCCTTTCGGAAACAATGAAAATCCTCCCCGACCGAATGAAGGCGTTCGCTCCTGGTTGTGCTTTCATCGGATTGATTTGATGGAAACTATATTGATAATGATTATCATTTTCAAACAAAATCTATTTTATGGCAATTTCATTCACCTTGTCAATAATAAGCTTTTTAGGAAAAAAAAGATGTTTTTGCAGGGAGAGAATCCCCAAATGAAGGATTGTACATGGAACAATGGGCACAATGTGGGTTATAACATCAATTGAGACTAATTAAATTATCGAATGAGACAGCTTATAACATCCAAATGAGACAACGCAAATGCCCGTAAAGCGAGTAAAGACGGGAATAAAATGAAAAAAGATATTTTAACAAGATGAGTATCGACTTGTAGTATTAACCGTCGGCAGAATTTTGTTCTTTTTCAATATACTTACGGGCCTATTTTAGGGAATTTACATTTTTATTATACTATTGGCGGCTTTCCTGAAATAAGGAGAGCTTTTTTTATTCAATAAACGGTTAGTTGAAAAAAAGCATTGCAATAAATACTTGACTCTCCCCATTAGAGGAGACATTAAACTCAATTTGTAAGCTAATCAATTAAAAGGAGGAAGTCAAAATGAACTTAGATATTAGAGACATTAGAAAAGAGGATATAGAACCTATTAAAGCAATTATTGCAGATACTTGGAACGCAAAAGATTTTATCGAGGATGAGAGCATCATAAATGCAGCAGTTACAATGATGTTCATAAGTCCAATATTAAACAGAAGTACTTTTGGAAGAGTAGCTACATTAGATGGAGAAGTCATTGGTGTAATTTTTGGTTCAAGAGTTGGTGAAGCAACATCTTATAGATTGCTACAAGAAGATTATACAAGTGAATTGCTACAACTCTTAAATCTAAATGACATAGAACGAAAAGTATTTGTTGAACTCACCTCCATGACTAATGAGGCAAACAGCAAGTTAATTAAAGGAAAAGAAAATGAGTTTCAGGGTTGCTTAGAATTCTTTGCTGTTTCTGAAGAAGCTAGAGGAAAAAAGGTAGGAAAAAAATTATTTAATGAGCTCATCTCTTACTTAAGAGATACAAAAGCAAATAAAATTTATCTGTATACAGACACAATGTGTAACTATGGATTCTATGATCATAATGGGTTTGTCCGTCTTGATGAAAAAGCAACTGTATTTAATCTACCTATCGGTAAACTCGAAAATACAAATTTTATTTATGAATACAAACTTTAAGCTAAAAGTCAGTCCACTTCATTTATGGGGTGGGCTTTAGACTTATTTGAAATTGGGAGAAGTGATTATATTGATTAAAAACATCTGTCACTAAATAAAACATATAAACCTTATTACACGTCAAACTGTTTTTCTTCAAATATTCTTTTACTAATTGAAATGTTTCAATTTCAGTATCTCTCGTACAATTAACAGTTAAATATTCTCCCTTGGGTAATTCAGGTACATTAGAGGTATCTTTAAGTAGTCTATAATCATCTGATGTTATTAGACGAAATACATCACTGATTTCCCAATTATCATAGTGACATGAAAAAATTAATCCATACTGAAACGTATGGGCTGCAAATTCGCCTAATTTTTCATCTAATTTATCGAATGACTTTATCTTATTAAGTTCTCCACCTTGTGTAGGTAAACTTAAAAAGTATCTGTCTTCAAATGTCTGAATATTAAATCCATTGTTCATAAGTTCATCTTCAGATGAATGAATAGCTGCCCTTAATAGTTCTATTCGTTTATTAAGTTGTTCTAATTTCTTTATTTCTTTATGAATTTCTTCTTTTTTCTGTTCTAAGTAAAGTTTAAGGTAATTAGTATCGGCTTTAGCAAATAAGGCTTTAATTTCTTTAACACTTACATTACTTTGCTTACAAATTTTTATAATATCCAGATAGATGAATTGATCAATTGTATAATAGCGATAACCGTTATTGGAATTAATGTATGTAGGTATCAACAAGCCAATATTATGATAATAACGTAAGGCTTTTATCGTAACATTTTTTAATCTAGAAACTTCCCCAATTGAAAAGCACCTTTTATTATCCATAAATTCCTCCGATAAGTCTTATGTGCGAAAGTCGTTGTGCTGATGCATCAATTCCTGTCCTCCTAATAAAATCACAAATTGTACTCTTATTCAACTAACAGGGAAGTTAGTAAAATAGGAATTAAACGGTTACTATCAAAAAGAAGTTCAACATTTGCTAATAAACTTACCGAAACGTGAGAGAGGACCACACGTCCATAAAAACATAAATACATTACTAGCTAAATATCTAAAAGACTGTGAAAAACAAAATAGATTGTGTTCTATGGAAGATTTCTTTGTTCAGAGTGGTATTTCTCCTGAAACACTACATGATTCTGGTTTAAATCATTTGATTGCTGCTTCAAGAAAGTCTTTTCAAGAGAAAGATGACGAGGCTCAAATATCTAAGTGTTGGAAAGCTGCTGAGCAATTTGAGTCACAATAGAGAACAAAGAAAAACTCAAAAAAGCAATCGAATATTTGAAAAATCATGATATAGCTATTTCGAAATCTTCCGTTATGAGAATTTCGGGTATTCCAGCTCATAAATTAATGGGAGTAAATGGAATATCCGACTACTATAGTGAGTTATTGGAGAGAAAATAAGAGTCCTAAAAAGTTTTTTTATATTTCAAACTAGGCTGTGTCCTCAAACTGCTCAACGAGGAATAAATAGGTTAAAAAAATTAGATGAATACATGATACGAAATCCAAGATGTTTCCACCTGAAAGAAAACCACAAATAGGACATACCTCCGTGGACAATCGACACATACTAAATGCTATGCTTTGGGCGGCTCAATTGGTGCTCCATGGCGAAATCTACCAGATACCTTAAGCAGCATGTCCTTAGACAATCCGCCCAAATGGCGGATTGGGCATATCCTTACAAGACGGCTCCTATTCATAATTTTGATGAACAAAGCCCCAACACATTTGTGCGGCTACTTTACTTAAACCCAGAAACAGTTGAAAACACCTCCAAAAATAAGATTAAACAAGTAATCATAATGTCTCACTGCATCTTATAGAAAAAATACGTTTATCCTACTAGATGTTATAAATATCTTTGATTAATGTTATAAAAACAGCTATTCTAGGCATGGTTTAGTCTCAATTGATGATATAACCCCCACACAACAAATAAGGCAAGCTCTGAATTTCGTTATGTTATAAGCTTGCCTGTGCTATTCGCTGTATGAGATGCAATGAAGTATAGGCTGGGGATGTGGATGATAATCATCGGTATTAATGCTTTAATTTGGGGCAGGTGGGGCAGTAATCTTCTGGATCATCTGCGGCGAGATAATAGAAACAACAAGTTTTGCGTACACGAATAGGTGTATCTGAGACAGCTGTTGCCCGTTTGGGCGTATTAAACTGCTTGAGCGGGTTACGGGATTCACCAAAGAGATGCGCAGGTGCATCACAAATTAGATAATGGAAGTCCTCTTCGACACGCTGCTTTTCTTCAGGCGTGGCTCCTTCGGCAAACTTGTTCTCATAGAGCCAGTATACGTAAATGGCCGTGTTCTCCCACAGGACTGAACGGGAAATCCGGGTTGCCTTGGACAGCGATTGCCATACCTTGGCCAGATTGCCGGCGAACATCTGTTCAATCACCTGATCTCTCCATACGTCACGCTGATCCGCCTCTGGTGAGGTCGTCTGCCAATCGGTCAGCCGAGCCTTGGGAAGCCATGCCTCTCCCTGATAACTGGATTCAATCGTGCCGTTGGCAATCTCATAATTCAGGCCTTTGTTGAAGCGTGACATGGCATAGAGACCCGAAGCTGTGATCAAGTAAGCATATCGTTTAGCAAAGAGCGATACAGTAGCCGTTTCGGAGTCCGTCTCAAAGATGCCTCTCACCCCTTGCAAATAGTTCAGGCTTTTGGACGGGTCCAGCAAGTCCGTAAATGGCATCGAAAATGTACGATCTGTCGAAGGCTCCCAGGTCAGACGGTATTCGGCAGCCAAGGCCTGCATCTCTTGATCATCAAGCCAAGTGGCTGTAGCGTGTGGTTTCATTTAACTTCCTTCCCTTCCCGTGCGGAATGCACATGGGTGTGCCAAACAGCGGATCAACCGTAATGTCGCACTCCATCTGGAAGACCGCGCGGACCATGTCCTGCGTAACAATGTCTTCCGGTTTTCCTTCCGCGTAGATGGACTTGTTGTGGACAGCCACAATATGGTGAGCATAGCGACACGCAAGATTCAGATCATGAAGCACCATCACTATGGTGCGCCCCTCCTGTTCATTCAAATCGAACAGCAGATCCAGAATATCAATCTGATGGGTCATATCCAGATAAGTCGTTGGTTCATCCAGCAGCAGGGTTTCTGTTCCCTGTGCGAGTGTCATCGCAATCCAGGCGCGCTGGCGTTGTCCGCCAGATAATGCGTCCACGGGCCGATCAGCCAGAGCAGTCAGATGTGTGGATTCCAGCGCAAGCCTGACCATGCGTTCGTCCTCACCGGACCACTGTTTCAGCCATGTCTGGTGTGGGTACCGCCCTTGCCGAACCAGTTGGTTTACCGTCAGTCCCTCTGGAGCAGAAGGACCTTGCGGCAGAATGGACATACGTCTTGAAATTTCCTTGGTAGGCAACTTCGCAATCTCCTCGCCATCCAGCAGTACCGAGCCTGAACTGGACTTCAGCAGTCGCGCCATCGTTCGCAGCAAGGTGGACTTCCCGCAACCGTTGCTGCCAATCAGGACAGTAGTTTTCCCCTTGGGAATAGTCAGGTTCAAATTCTCAATAATAGGCTCTGCGCCATAGGCGATCGTAAGGTCCTTGGCTTCCAGAATACTCACAGCATTTTCCTCCTCAAAACTGATTTCGATTCTTGAACAACAGATACAGGAAAAACGGTGCTCCTACCCCGGCGGTAAATACCCCTGCCGGAACATCGAGCGGCAGAAATACCGTACGGGCAATCAGATCAGCAGCAAACACAAGCAGGGCACCGACCAGTCCCGAAACGATGAGCATGCTGCCAAACATGCGCCCTACCAGCTTCCGGGCAATATGCGGCGCAATCAGACCAACAAAACCAATCGTCCCCGCGACAGCTACAGCAGCCCCGGCCAGCAGTACACTGCACAGTAGCAGCGCTGAACGATGACGCTGTACAGTGACCCCCAGCCCGGTGGCCAGATCATCCCCGAATTCCTGTGCGTTCAGACTGCGGGCAAACCAGATCGCCAACGGAAGCACGATTACAATCACCGGGATGATCGTTCTAACATCGGTCCACGATGCGCCATACACACTCCCCGTCAGCCAGATATACGCCTGACCAGCCGTATAGAATGGACTAAGGATCAGCATGAAGGTGGTCCCGGCCCCCGTAATGGCTGACACTCCGATTCCGATCAACACTAGTCGAATCGGGCTAACTCCTTTTTTCCAGGCAAGAAGATAAATGATGATTGCGGTAATCATCGCCCCCACAATGGCAAACAACGGCAACAGCTTGATACTGATGGTTCCACCCAGCAGGGTGACAAAACCTACAGCGGCAACGGCAGCTCCTCCCGTTATCCCGATCACATCCGGTGAAGCGAGCGGATTACGGATAATCCCCTGCAAGAGGGCACCAGACATGCCTAGTGCTGCACCAACAAGCAACGATAACAGCACACGCGGCAGCCTTAGCGTCAACACGACAAAGTCATGATCACCTGCGCCCAGACCGAAAATCGTCTGTAGCACATTCAGCGGAGATATAAAATCATTACCCACACTGGTTCCTGCAATGGATGCAATCAATATCAAAACCATACAGATTCCGATAATGAGCAGCGATTTGCGCTCCATTTGCAAGGATAACGTATCTTTTTTATTGCGAAAAGTAATCATCTTCCTCATATCTTCGTCCCCCCTTTGCGGGCAATATAGACGAAGAAGGGACCACCAATGAGCGCTGTCATAACGCCAAGCGGAACTTCCTGCGGCATGATGATCAGCCGTGCAACCACATCCGCCGCCAATAACAAAATGGCGCCGCCCAGAATACAGTAGGGAACAAGCCAGCGGTAGTCGTTGCCTACAAACGCCCGCATGATATGCGGTACGACTAATCCTACCAGACCAATCGAACCGGCCACCGCAACAGAACCACCGGCCAGCAATACTGTAACGGCTCCCATAAGTACCTTAACCAGTAGCACGTTCTGTCCCATGCCTTTGGCGATATCATCACCGGTCAAAAGCAGATTGATCGCCCGACCCATAAACAGGGATATCACAGCGGCAACCGTCATATATGGCAGTACAGGATACAGCATGTCAAGTGTTCGACCGCTCACTGAACCTGCAAGCCAGAACAACACGTCCTGTAATCCCGTTCCATCCAGGACCAGGATTGCCTGTGTGAACGAAGCAAAAAGTGCAGAGATAGCGGTACCCGCCAGCACAATCTTGATGGGAGTCAGACCATCACGACCGATGGACCCAAGCGCGTACACAATCACTGTTGCGATGGTTGCCCCGGCAAAACCAAACCACATCATCGTACTGAGCGAGGACACCGACAGCACCACGATGGCAATAACGATAAAAAAGATGGCACCCGCATTGATCCCAAACACACTTGGTGAAGCGAGCGGATTACGAGTTAGCGCTTGCATGAGTCCTCCCGCCACCGCCAAACTTGCACCAACAACAGCGGCAATAATTGTGCGTGGCAAACGTTCCGTCAGAAGTACGACATGCTCCACTGAGCTTTCGTCATAGTGTTGTAGTGCATTCACTGCTATTTGAAATGTTATGTGTGTACGTCCCAGTATCATGCTGGCTACACAGGCGAGTAATAACAAAATGAATAAGCCGGATAGTCCATAAATTTTCGTACTTGCCTTCGTAAAAAGGGGAAACATATTCTCACTCTTTCATCCGTGAAATGCAAAAAGACCTGCCTGCCCATACGCTTCGTATACGAATGTCCTGGTACATGGCAGGTCTTGCTCCCATTAGTTCAGATTGAACTGCTTGTATAGGTCGTCCAGCATCATGTTGGCCGATGTGTATCCGCCCCCCATGTTCCAGGCCACCTCATCAACCTGTACTAGCTTATTATTCTTCACCGCATCGAGATTTTTCCAGAGCGGACTGCTGGTCCAATCCTTATAGTTTTTCTCAATAGCTTCTGTTTCCGTGCCTGAATTAAAGTTGAAGATCATATCTGCGTTCATATCCGGGATGTTCTCTTTCGAGGTCAACTCCACCCCCCAGGTGTCTTCATCATGTCCAGGCGGTCTGGTAAATCCAAGCTCTTTCAATATTTTTCCGGCGTATCCCATATAGAAAATGCGAACCTGATCGGCTCTAAAATTCGTAATAGTCGCTTCAATGGGAAGACGGTCACCCATTTTGCCTTTAAAATCCGCTACCCTTGCATCCCAATCAGCAAGCAACTTGTCCGACTGTTCCTTCATATTCATCGCTTCACCAGCCGTCTTTACCGTCTCTTTCCAGTCAAACAAAGTCTCGGTAACTACCGTTGGAGCAATCTGGGACAGTTGATCATAGATATCCTCATGTCTTGTTTTGGTGGCAATGATTAGATCCGGCTTCAATTTGTTGATCTCTTCCAGGTTCGGCTGTGATTCCTGACCTACTTGCGTCACACCATCCAGATCATCTCTCAAATATTTATATACGGGTTGCTGAACCCAGGATTCCACAACACCCGTTGGCTTAACACCAAGTGCAACAACAACATCATTGGCACCCTGGAACAAGGTTACAATCCTCTTCGGAGTTCCCTTAACTGTCGTTTCACCCATGGCATGTTTGATAACTCTGGTCTGCTCGTCCGCACCACTGCCTGCTGCATTGCTCTCATTACCACTTGCAGACTTACTTGAAGGGTCTGTTGTCCCTGTAGTTCCACCCGAGGCACAACCAGCCAGCACCGATATCAACAGAATAAGTGCTGTATAAATATGTAGCTTTTTGGTCAATCCAAACATGTAGTCCAACTCCCCCTTTTCATTCTAATTGATATTAAAAATCATTATCAATTGTATTGTAATTCAGTTGGGTACATTGTTCAAGCATATTGATACTGCTGCGGAAGAACTCCCCATGCCCCTGTTTCATGTTGAAAATCTCCTTGTACAGTAAAGGCTTGGATCAATACAAAATGCTCAGTATTCAAAAAGGCGTAACCCACGATAGTTGATGGGTTACACCTTTATAAGAATTCATGACCTGTCTTCAAAAGACAGCGAGCTCAGACAAACACACCGATTAAGGTGTATGCCTGCCTACATATTGATAAGTACCTTTCGGGTATAGTTTCATGATATTTGAGTACATATGCGACCGTATTAAATTCATTTGGGTTATAGAAATGACCCTCTTGATTAAAATAGGCAACATTCGTCACATCCATGAAATCGTAAAAGGAGCTATTTATGATCAGATACGGTATTACTGGATTAACCGGATATAGTGCTATGCTGGATACGTTCATACGGTTCGCGTTTTTCATGAATTGGTGAACCTCCAGCTCATATCCTTCTAATTTATGAGAGAAGTCACATTCTCGGTTGTAAAACAATTGCAGCACGATGCGACCGTCTCCACCATCGACATATTGTGAAAAAAACAAAAGAGATGCCTCCTGTGGTTCTTGATGAACCTGAAATATAGTCGCTCTGCCAGCAACTCCTACGACCTACTTAAGCTGGACTCTTAAAAAAGTCAAATAATGGGGTCCCCATGCCATACCTGCCAGCAACGTCACCATCAGCACTTTTTGCCATTCTTTATTCGTTTCTTGATTCATCAGACTATCCCCCGTAAACGGTTCATTCTTGTTATTAGTGAAAAGATCTTATCATCCGCCTCTGAACCAATTCTGAACAATATTAAATTTTTTTCGCAGTCTGGGTTTTGTAGCAAATGAAAAAAGAGCGCTCACCCGTGGGCTAAGCGCTCTAAAACGTTGATGTACAGGCCGTGTCAGGAAGCCGTAGAATTCCATTGAAAGGTAGCCGCGGACTTGGATGGAAGGGTAGATTTGAAAACCTTATTTCCCTGCCGAACCTTAAATGTCTTTGTGTTCTCTCCCGTATTGGCGGCAATCAGGACAAGCGTACCGTCGGGGTTGCGATAGGCGACCGTTTCAATACTCCCACTATAATGTGTAGAATCAATACGTACCGCACCTGGACGGACAAATTTGCTGGCGTGCCCAATCGCATAGTACTCCACATTTTTCGTAACTGCACCGCTTAACGGGTCGATGGTCACTACACCTCTACAGTTGGCGCACCCCCCATTGGTCGGACCCCCGGACGGGTCAAGTGCGATATTCCAAAAGAGGACATTTTGCGACCAGTTCCGGGGTGCACCAATGATCAGCTTGGACATATCCCAGCTCAAATTATCTCCAAAGCCCGGACTCCACGCTCCCCCACTACATTCTGTCATATATACAGGCTTATCAGGGAAAGCATTATGCACATCTGTCATCGCTGTGGGCTCTCCTTTGTAGCAATGGAAGGCCGTTCCGTGCGTATAGTTTCGAGCCTGTTCATCTCCTAACACGGTCTTGGCATATTCGCTCCCTGTATCCCAGTTATGGTCAAAGGCAATAATGTGAGTAGATAAATGGTTTCGATTTAGGGTGGGACCCAGATATTGTTTAATAAAATTCGCCTGTTCTGCTGCTCCCATACTCATGCTGGGATACTTGGGCGTCGTGAATTCTGGCTCATTTTGAATGGAAATCGCCTGAATCGGAATTCCCTCGTTCGCATAAGCCTGTAGATAACGAACAAAATAGTCAGCATACGCCTGGTAGACGCGCGGATCGGTATAGTCCAAATACCAGCCGTTATAAATCTGCTCCCCATATTTCATCCAGGGCGGAGCTGTCCATGGGGTTCCCATAATCTTTAAATCCTGGTTTCTTCTCAGGATTTGCTTCAATACATCGATCACATCCCGATCCTTGGCGATGGAGAAATGATTCAGCTCATAGTCCTTGCCTGTTGCCACATCGTCATAGGTATAGCTACCAGGCTGTCCCTGTTCATCTACGGAATAATCTGAGGCACCAATGGTATGGCGAATATAACTTAGTTGAATGCCACTAGCTGTAAACAAATCATTTAGCAGCTGATCACGCTGATTAGCAGACATGCCATGATTCATCAGGTATGCGGATGAACCGGACACCGCTGCGCCAAATCCCTCCATCGTCTGATAATGAATATCTGGCTTAATCTCAATCGTCAGTGTATCCGCATTCGCTGCATTTCCTTTACTGTTATCCTTATCCCAACGGATCGGGGTTTGTTGGGTTAGGCGATTCGCCGGGTCGGGTGTTGTTAGCCACATGTTGACGTTATTTTCTGCTTTCGGCCCCGGAACATTCCGTATAGCCATACTGACCAGGACCGCACAGATCAAAATGGCTACTGCAGCTATAAGCAGCCAGATGTCAGTACGTCGTTGCTTTTGGAGTTTCTTCATCTATATCCCCCTCTCCCTATCATTAGCCTGTCCCCATCCTCCCTACTATTTCAGCTTTCACTTGGGTTTCCCTTTGCATACCTGTTGGACGTTTGCATACCGATAGCAAAAAGAGAGCCGGTGCTTGTGCCCGCGCTCTCTTGAATATAACCATTTTAAAACAAATGTAACGGGATTACTTTTTTGCTTTTTCTGTAGAGGTTGCCGGAATCGTAACACTTCCTGTCAGTCGTAAATCCTGTGAGGAGCTACCCACATAAATGGGCACTTCACCCGCTGGCATAACCCATGCTTTGGACTTTTCATCCCAATAAGAGAAAGCTTTCGGGTCGAGCTTAATGCGTACCTTCTTCTCTTGACCCGGCTTCAACTCTACCTTGGACCAGCCTGCCAGTTGACGGGAAGGAGTCTCTACGTTTGTCGGAAGCTTACCGCTGTACACCTGTACAACCTCAGCTCCGGCTGTTTTGCCAGTGTTCTTCAATTTTAGCGAAACTTCGACGGAACTCGTACGATCGGATTTTTTTCCACTCGCATGCTGTTTTGTTTTCAGATCACTATATCCGAATGTCGTATAGGATAAACCGTGTCCGAAGGAGAACGCCGGTTGAATACCCGATTTCTCATACCCACGATAGCCTACAAAAATACCATCTGAATAGTCACCTATACCGTTCACGCCTGGAAACTTCTCTGGTGAGGACACGGGTGTAGACTGCTCGTTAACCGGGAAAGTTACCGGCAATTTACCAGAAGGATTCACATCACCGAATAAGACGCGCGCTATAGCATTTCCTTGCTCTTGTCCAGCAAACCATGCTTGTACGATGGAAGGGACTTTGTCCTGCCAGGTATCCATTTGCACGGCTCTGCCGCTCATTTGTACGACAATGGTTTTCGGATTTGCAGCCGCAACCGCACGGATCAGCCGATCCTGATTGTTCGGCAGTTCCATATCGGAACGCTCAACATATCCTTCGCTCTCATACGTACGCGTAACAACAATCGCAACATCCGATTTTTTTGCCAATTTTACAGCGTTATCAATCAACTTATCTGACGTATCTACCGGAGGTTCCCAGCCCAGACGAACCATACCACCCGAATCACGACCATTTGTCGGATAATCAGCGCGGTATTCAATACGTATCTTGTGCTTTTCACCCGCTTTAAGGGAGATGTTTTTCTTCGTAGTGCCCAGCTTTTCACCTTGATTATCCACGAATAGCTTATCGTCGAGATATAGCTTGCTTGATCCCAAACTGGTTAATGACAATGCATAGTCACCATCCTTGGGAGCTGCAATTGCCCCTGTCCAGCGTGCAGATATCAAGCCGTTCAGTGTCGTTGGTGTATTGGGAACTTTAGGGGACTTCGCATTGAAGCCCTGATAATTATAAAATCCAAGGTTCATATTGACTTGGTCATCATTGCGTACAAGAATCGGATTGCCTTCCATCTTGTTATTCTTCCAGTATTCGCCTCGAAGCCCCTGTTCGCCATCTCCATAAGTCGCATATCCAACACTGATATCCTCTTTCTGATCAGATGTAGTCAACAGTGAAGACGGAACAGCAGATGGCCCTGGCATAATGTCTCCTGCAGAGATCGGGTCTGTGCCCGGTGCATATTGGACGGTAACTCCTTTGCCGACACGATTGCGGATGCCCTCTAACGGACTCACGGTATACGTCGGGTTCACCAACGAACTGCCTCCGCCTGCCACAGTGCCGTTATCTGCATCGGGGCCAATCACAGCAATGGACTTGAGTTTATCTTTAGACAACGGTAATGCATTGTTTTTATTTTGAAGCAGTACCATACTTTCCTCAGCCAATTGACGGGCTGTTTTGCCATGGTCACGGGCATCAATTTGATTATTTTGAGCCGGGTGATCGAATAAACCTTTGCTGAACATTTGCACCAGAATGCGCCCAGCCTTATCATCAATCGTTTTTTCACTTACCTTGCCATTCTTAACAGCCGCCAGCAGCTGATCTCCCCATTTACCATATGGTGTACCCGGTGTTTCCAGGTCCAATCCGCTATTTGCCGATTCGACTGTACTCAGGTTCGCACCGTAATCACTCATCACGAAGCCCTTGAATTTCAGCTCCTTCTTCAAGAGGTCCGTCAAAAGAGTTTTGTTCTCACAAGCAGACTCGCCGTTGACCTTGTTAAAGGAGCACATGGCCCCTCCCAAATCTGCCTTGGCGATGACTTCTTGGAACGGGCGTATGTAAATCTCATGCAACGCACGGTCACTGACTTTGACATTCGTCGTGAAGCGCTCCGTTTCCTGATTATTCATAAGGTAATGTTTCGCAGTCGCCAAAACAGGGTGGCTTTGTATACCTTTGACATAAGCGGTCGCCATTTGCGATTGCAGTAGCGGGTCCTCACCCATAGATTCAAAGTTTCGCGATCCCCATGGAATACGGGCAATATCCATCCCCGGTCCAAGCGCAACATTATGAGTTGTATTAAAAGCCTCGTCTCCGATCAAATCACCATACTGTTTGGCAGCTTGGGTATCCCACGTTGCAGCCAACGCAATTGGAGCAGGCAACGCAGTAGATTGCTTGTCCTGCACATCTGGATTGGCGATGCGCACACCCGCAGGTCCATCTGCCATCGTCAGCGCCGGAATACCCAACCGCCCCATCGAATTATTATAAAATCCATAGTAATTGTTGACCTTACCAGTCACCAAATCTATTTTTTCTTCCAGCGTCATTTCTTGCAGCAGCAACGCTGTCCGTTTCTCAGCCGACAGGGCCGTGTTCATCCAAGGCCGATCTGTCTGGCTTCCTGCCGCTCCTGCAATATTCATAGGTCCGATCACAACAGCCGCGATAACTGTCATCATCACCATACGGAACAACCATGTTGATTTCACTTTCACGTTTGTAATTCCTCCTTGATGTTAGGTCATAAGGTGAATGCCTATTCAACTCTCACAGGCTTGCAAAGGCTCTCGATCCTGCGAGCTCCGACAAGAATCGAGAGCCACGGGATAAGCAAGCAAGTCAGCAAAAGCCGCAATGGCTCAAGTGACACGTTTACCACCCTACCGTACATTTTCGAAAATTTCATTGAAAGTTTTTGGAAGTACGGCACTAGGACCTTCATTCTTCTCCATAAAAAGAGAGCGCTCACAATTCAGTTAACTGATAATAAAATTACACTTTTGTAACTTTTTAATGACTATTTTTTAACTAATTTAAATCACAAAAAATGATTCATATGTCCCACTCTTGATTGACTCATATGGCGTTACCTATCGTGCGACCAAAGTCGCTATTTGGGAATTGGAAATAATTATGTATGATCGGAATGGTTTAGTTCGTCTATATATTGCACTTCGGAGCGATTGGAATCGAATTTTGCAAAATCCTGGTATAAAAAAACGCCCACAAACAAAAAATTCCAGAGAACCTGAAAGGTCCCTGGAATTAATATGATTATTCAAACGGATACCGAAGCCCCCACTGTGAACGAATCTGATCCATCAGTTTCATAATTCCTAATGATTCATCCAAAGAAATAGTAGAACTTTCGAGCAAGCCTTCGTTCAAGCAACGCCCGACTTCTTCTGCTTCAAAGGCATAGCCTGTAGAGGATCGGTCATCCTGAAAGTTTTGTGCCTCTTCACCGTCCACAACTAAAGTAGCCGATGTGCTGTTCAGGAATGACGGAATGTGGATATAGCCCTTTGTTCCATGGATGTATGCCTCATTCGTCAATCCGAGACGGACTGCCCCGTTAAGCATAGCCGTGCGTCCTTTTCCATAATCCAGCAAGATCGAAAATGTCTCGTCAACGCCTGTCTCTCCGATATGAGCAGTGCTCCATACATGCTCAGGTTCAGGGCCGAAGACCATTGAAGCAAAAGAAACCGGATAAATCCCTGCATCTAATAGAGCACCTCCGCCCAGCTCAGGGTTCAAAAGCCGCCCCTCCGGGTTCCAATCTACCCGAAAACCAAATTCCGCCTTAACCAGCTTTACCTCACCAATGTGTCCCGCATGTATCCACTCCCGCACTTGGCGAATCGGAGGCAAAAAACGTGTCCACATTGCTTCCATCAGGAATAGCTTACGCTCACGTGCAAAGCCGATCATTTCCTCCAATTCTTTGCTATTGACGGTGAAGGGTTTCTCACACAAGACTGCTTTGCCCGCCCGAAGAGCCATCAGAACATTCTCTTTATGAAAAGGATGAGGAGTCCCTACGTAAATAGCATCTATCTCGGGATCTTGTGCTAATTCCTCATAGCTCCCGTAAGCCCTTGATATTTGATGCTTAGCTGCAAATTCGGTAGCGCTTTCAATAGTGCGTGATCCAACAGCATACCCTTCTCCATTCGTAACATGCGCCAAATCCGCCACAAATTGATCTGAGATCCAGCCTGTGCCGACAATTCCCCATTTAATCTTTTTGCTCATACGTGTGTCCCTCCCAGCAATTTGGTTAACGTTGACTTACAACATACCCTTTTATTCTAGCAAACGCCTGTCCTAAACAAAAGAAGCATCTGCTAGACGACGGTTTCTTTTGTGGCCTAGCAGCATCTTCATTTATACCCATTATTGAATGACGTATCTGTAAAACTTTTTATCCACTTTCATGACCGGAAAACCAATCGGCAATTCTCCAGGAGCTATACTAACAAAGCCGTTCTTCTCATAAAAACGATGAGCTGCTACGAATTGTGGTGTTGTTCCAAGATAGATTTCTTCAATAGACCTTTCCCTAGCCCATCCTATGGCATGATGCAATAATTGATTCGAAACATTGAATGTTTTACCTCTATAGTTTTGTTTTACAAACATCTTTCTGAGTGCTGTCTTACGGTTCCCAATATCTAACAAAGCTATAGTCCCTACTACGTTTCCTTCACTAAGAGCCACCCAGAAGTTGCCGTTACCACGCTGATAAAAGTTTTCAATATCAAGCAAATCTGGCTGATCTTCTTTGGTTATGGCGATATCATATTCATCTTTTTGAATATGTAAAATTAAATCAACAACTTGTGATTGATACTCAGTTGAGTACTCTTTTAGAAAGATACTTTTAAACATCGTTGTGTTCTCCTATGATCGTCAATTGTTATACTGTTAGATTCCTATCAAACCACAGAACCTAAAATATTACCCATATCTCCTTATTCGCGCTTGATGCACGCTCAATATTAAATAACTCAACCTCCGCAACTAAACTAAGTTTCCACCTACACAGTCGAGGATGCGAAATCATTGTTTAGGTGCGAACGTTGAGTTAATTATGAATCTATATATATCAGAATTTTATTCTACGCTTGAAGCTGTGTAAGAATTTGCGGGTCCTTGATCTTCTGATCCTCGGCCAACAACACAACTTTGGATAGAATCTCAGCTGTTCTTGGGTCCTCGTCCAGAAACGGCAGGAAGATGCGTCCACGATGCTGCGAATGCACCGGGATAATATGCAGTGCTCCCTTCGCTTGCTTGTAGACACCCCCGCTTCCCAGATGCACAGCATATTCGCCAAGAGTCCCATCTACACGTGCATAATTCCCATCCAAGCGTACATTGCTAATTTTCAGCAGGCGAAGTGATTCCTGCACAATAACCCTACGCATTTCAATGGTCGTCAGACTGGCCTCTGGATCAACGCCACCTACATGGGCAACACTGACGACCAGATCCACATCCCGCATAACTTCGGAGAACAGAACAGGAGGAACTTCGTTCAACGGTACGCTCTTATACGTTGTCCGATCAAAGAACTGCACTGTCTCCAGTGTAGGAGCCTCGGTATCCGCTGGTGAGAACCAGTCCGCCATGGCATACAGGTTCGCAATCAGGTTCTCAGCATAGTACACCTTCTGAAGTCCGTCCTCATAGCTGACTGTCCATTGGCGACCTTTCAATAGGGATACCGTTTTATTCGGCTGTACCTGGTGTCCTGCATATCGATGGGAAACGGTCGCATTTGCACGTTCATCAGCATTCAGCAAGTACAGCTCACGGAACACCTGCTTAAATGGCTGGCGTATCTGGCGGTCGAATAAGTCCTTCTGGAAGTCGCTCCAACGACCACTTTCGAACAAATGAAGGGGATGGGCAATAATCAGCTTGTCCTCTTCTCCTATAGTATGCTGTTCAGCAAAAGGAGCCGTCAATACCAACGTTTCCTCATTAAAATATCCGAGGTGATCATCAGCCTTGAACACCAGTGTCCGCACCAACGGAGCAAGCACAGGATTACCCAGCAATCCTCTCAATTCCTTCACCATAAAGGTCGTACCAGACTCCATAGAGCGTTCCAATTCTTTGCGAGCTCTGCGGTACTGATCCACTAGATCTCCTTTAAGCTCCTTCAGCGACGTAACATACTCATCCTTCTTGAAACGAGCCGGAATGGATTTCAGCGTCTTGCCTTTGCTGACAATTTCAATATCTGCCGCTCCTTCAGTATCAATGACGAGCTGCACCGTTGTAGCCTCGTCCAAAGCATGTGGCTCAAAATAAGACCGAAGATCATCCAGCTTACGAGCTTCCATGTCCCATACGAGACGGGTTACGTCATCATAGCCTGCGTTACGTGCCAAATTCCCGAGCGCAATCCGTGAAACGAGTGCCTCACTGGACTTACGCTGTGCCCCGAATTTTTTGCTTTGTTCCAGAAACCTCTGGATAAAATCATAACGTTCGCGTATATCTGGTTCAGGCGGCTGAGCAAGTGGAATCAGACTGTAGGTCAGCAAATGGTCTTTGTTTCGCTTGTCCTCCACTGATTTTTCCATTTCACTCCGTTTGAGCTTACCCAGCGTCGCATCTGCAAACAACTGGGATCGACGATGATTGGCTCCAGCCGAAATATACTTGGCACAATCGTACAGCAGGTCAAAACGTTCCTCGCCCAACGTCTCATAGGCCTCATGAAACCAGTGAATATCGAAGGCACCATCATTAAAATCTTGCGGAGCAATCGGCGAATAATGAGCTACAATCGTTTCCTTCTCGGCCGAAAAACCTTCATTGATATGTGCATGGAAATACCATGCCGCACTGCGAAGCCCTTCCCAACCGAGATAGTCTGCTACAATCTCAATCCACTGCGGTGCATACATAGCCGCCTCCAGCAGACGTTTATCTGTAATTTTAGTGTTCTTCAGCTTTTCCTTGAGCAATGTGGCATCCTCGCCCTCACTCGGATAACATGCCTTGAGCAAGTGGCTGAACGATTCCTTTTTGGTAATACGATCACCGTAGCCGTACACATAACCACGCACAAACGTTTCCTTGTCGAGACCCTCCAGAATACGGATGAAATAATCCATACCTTCAAATTGGCTCAAGCCCATAACCTTTGGCGTAGCCTCGGTAGGCAAATCGCCTCGAACCAATTCAACCTCTAGCAGTCGATCAATAACCGTACGACGTATCTCCAAAAATTCTGGTCTGCTAGAAATCCATGTATTGCGGGCATTGGTTAAGGAACTCATATGTCTTCTGCTTTCACTACCAGCCAGCAGCTCCCGATACACTTCCCCTATACCGATCAACCCTTTTTCATATGCTTTGAAGTAATCCTCCAGATCCAGCGGAGAATAAAAACGATTTTCCGCTCCTGGCAGTTCTGCGTAGTTCACAAAGGTATGGAAAAAGCGCTTAAAGGACTCATCATCATGGACCTGCCCCTTCTCCAGTGCCACCCACGGGCCAGACAATAGATGGAGCATTCCCATATCCTCTTCAGGTCTGTCCTTAGGCATGCCTTGCATTAGTGAATTTAAAGCAAGGTCAATTACGTCAAATGTTTGGTCACCGGATGTGTCCATAAAATAAGCATTAACTAATGTGCTTACCTGATCGGAATAGGTCAGTTCTGCCATCCACTTCTGTACCTCGTTAATGCGATCCAAAGGATACATTTGCTCAGCGAAATCTTTACGCCATCCTTCCAGCAGCTTGTGCTTGCTTTGTTCTGAATAGTCCATGTTAAAAGAAAAGTATCGATAATAGCGATCCAGCGTTCGGTCCATAGGCTCTAATCGGTCATAAAAAACAAGCTCCAGCAGTTCACGCGCTTCCATGCCGCTTTCCTGCAAATAACGGTCCCACTCCTCATAGAGAGGATATAAAGACAGTCTGGAATCTACTTCTTCATCGATCTGAACCAGCCGTAGAGGACGAAGGTTCGTCCCGATAAGCAATGTATCTTTGTAGCCCGAATAATACTCCGCAGTATATTCCACATCACGATGATGATGAACAAGCTCGTCCAGTCCGCTCAAGAACTGCTTGAGCTTCTCCAATGGACTAACAAAAACATCGGCCAATCGAAAATCACCCAGATCAACTTTCTCTTCCAGCCAAGCTTCCTTGACATTCGGATCGTACAGTCCAAAACCGTTAGCCCCTGTATAAGCATCCTCCTGTCCCAGCTTGGACAGCAGTTGCTCCTCTTTGGCTGTAGGTTGCTGAATGATATCCGCCAAAGTCCGCAGGCTTTCATACTGTTCGGCACGATCCGGGTCTGCATATATCTTCGTCAATACTTCCAGTCCACCCAATCGTTGCAGCTCTGCCTTAGCACGCAGCAAGCGTTCCAATGAGCCAGCGAGCGGCTCTTCCGATTGTGAGAGCAGCACACCAATGACACTTTGGCGCAATGATCCCGTCTTGAGCTTTAATAAGGCTTCCATTTGTTGCATTTCTGGTTCCGACAGCGTCAGCTTACGTGCCTTGGCCACAGCGAACTCACGGATACTCATACTTTTGTCAGACAAACTGGAAAAAATAAAATCACGTTGTACCGCATCCTCAGGTTTTTGCACAAAATGATTCAACAGTTCACCACGCAGATTAGGGCTAATCTGTTCCTTTAAGGCTATGATTTCCCCAATCCAGGAAGCATCCATATCATAACCAGCGAGATACAGCATTTTTTGAATAGGTGCATCTGAGCGGTGATACAGATTAACAAAATCCAGCACCTTGGAGGGCTCGGTGGACTCACCCTTTTTCATATGTACAAACAGGTTATGAAGTCGTTCAAAATCCTTACGCCGCTCCTCTTTGCTCTCCAGCAAAGGAGTACGCACCACTTTAACGATCCGATCCGCGACCGTCCCGCCTTCTACCCATTCATAAAAATAATTGCTTGTATAGTTCGTCAGTATCCAATATTGAAGCTCTTGGTCCGTTTCACCCAGATATTCTCTCGCAATTCCGAGGCGCACATCCTTGTTATCACTGTTAGACAGTACATACAGTGCTACGATCTTCTGGTAGGTTGCTCCTTGCTCCATGAGTTTCCGAACCTGTCCATACAAATCACGTTCCTCATGTACTGCCGTAGCCCACAAACTCATATAAACTTCATTAGCATTTGAGCTGGTCAGCCATTCCTGGCGCAGTTCACTACGAGTCAATGCTTCATATGCCTGCTCGATCAGTTGGCGAACGACCCGCTGATTGGCGGATTCCAAGCCCATTCCCGTCCATACTGCAAGCGCCCGCACCACCGAACTGTAACGAATGAAGCCTTGGTCGATGATTACCTTCAACAGATATATTAGAGCCTCCGGGGTTCCTTCATCCATTTGTTCCACGATACTTTGGCGCAATCCCTCCTGGAGTTTGGCGGCTGCCAAGAGCTCGCCGATCATGCGATAATTCTCCTCCTGATGACTCAGGAGCATGCCTTTAATCATATTGCGCGTAAGTAACGCCGCCTGATTATCCCCATAAATAATAGCTTTTAACGCCTCAAGCACCTGTGAATTACCGTGATCCAGCTCATAAGCAATCCAGTCACCAATCGTTTCCTGAATCCGGTAATCTCTGCCTGGTTCATAATCCTTTTTTGTTAAATAATCCATTACGGAGAATCCGATACAGTCCATTCGGATCAACTGCACCATTCTTTTATAAATCCGGGAAGTATGGGCCGTAATATCCGAAGTGCGAAACGGTTTGCGCGCATACCCTGTGCTGTATGGAGATTCAGTCACATGCTCCGTTAGATGTGCGAATACATCGCCCGCTGTTTGTCCAATTAGAGCATGTAATACCTCTGTCAGTGGCTTAAACAGCGGTTCTCCGCTTTCTGTCGCCCGTTCTTTTAATATTCGCTGACATTCGTTAAATGGCTCCTCGTTCTCCTGTATGTAATGAAGCTTACCCAGTTCCACAACATACTGAGCCAACTCCTGTTGTGGTCCATCCAGTTGCGCCGCGCGCTCCTCCAATGTGGTGAAATATTCCTGCTCATTGTTCTCTTGATGCATGTTTCGTTTCCCCCTCTACCATAGGCCTCCAGCCAGCATTGTGAAGCGTATAAATACAATCTCATTCCCATCCTTAAGTGACAAAGGAGTATCGAGTTCAATAGTTTCCTCGTCACATACAAAAACTCTGTATAAACCATCTTCAAATGCCTGCATCGCCGTGTTCACGGCATCCTTAATATCCGGGGCACCATCATTATATATGGAACCGAATCCCACTTTGCCTATCTCGCCTTGTGCCTGAACTTCTTCTCCCGTAAGGAACGGAATCAGCGCGACACTCTCCTGCTTTTCCCGCAGCTTTTGAACATTCAGAGCAACGGTTGCAGTAATCAAATCTCGCAATGTTTCTGGAGCAGGACTCAGCTCTATTTCCTGTCGTGCGAGTGCGGGCTTGCGCTTTCCCAGACTTTTTACAGTTACAAACAGCTTCATGTCGTTCCCCTTCCTTTTTATTCACGCTTTTGGCCCGTTGTCAGCTGAATTTTTTGACCCATATAAAAACATCGTTAACAAAATCGAAAACGAATGTTTGTTCGTATTTTTATTTTAATATGTTCCTTATCATTACTCCATCGCCCTTTATGACCAAAATTCGCAGCGGTGCAACACCCTAAAACCTTAAAAAATAAGACTTTATACCCTGTTTTCGATAATTCCTTTCCATATTAAGGGTGAAAAAAAGACCTGCACAAGGGAGACCATCTGCTCTTCACAGACTTCCTTCCATTATACAGGTCGTATTTCATCATAAAACGATGTTTCAACATACTTATTTATTTAAAATGCTGGAACAACGCTGTCCTTGTAATTGTCCTCAAAAAATTTACGTACTTCCGGTCCAGTCATTCGCTTTGCCAGCTTTTGAATAGCATCGGAATCTGCATTATCCTTACGCGCTACCAGATTAATGGCAAAGTGCGTATCGTCTTTTTCGGTAATCAGCGCGTCCTTCTTCGGTGTCAGACCGAGCGGCTTGGCATATGCGGGATACATGGCAGCCATGTCCACATCATCCAGTGACCGCGCTAGCATCAACAAATCCACTTCTTTAAACACAAATTTTTTCTTATTTTCAATAATATCAGCCTGTGTAGCATTATAGCCTACGCCTTCTTTAAGCTTGATCAAACCGTTTTGCTCCATCATTACTAAAGAACGTCCAGTATTGGCCGGGTCATTGGCAATGGCAATAGTCGCACCTTCCGGCAGGTCTTTAACGTTCTTGTATTTTTTGGAGTACGCGCCGTAAATAGCGTTGTAAATAGGTTTTATCGCCACCAAATCAGACTTGTTGCTTTCATTATATTGTTGCATAAAAGGAGCATGCTGAAAGAAGTTAGCATCTACTTCCCGGCTTGCCAATGCGTTGTTCGGTTGGATATTGTCTGAAAGCACGACGATTTCCAGATTGACTCCGTCCTGTTTAAGCAGCGGCTTCACGATATCCAGCACATCTGTCATCGGTGGGATTAGCGTTGCTACTTTCAAGGTCACTTCTTTTTGGGAATTTGCTTCTTTAGACTGTGTTTCTGGAGCAGCCTGCTTTTGACCACCGCATCCGGCAACCAGTAGCATAACGACAGCAAATAGTGTAAGTAATTTCAAGTTCGTTTTCATGTTGTTTTTCCGACTCATTTGATGAGGAACCTCCAAGTAAATTGTGATTAGGAAGATAAAAAATGAGTTACAGTGGGAGCCGCAGCCGCTTCACGTGCAGATTGTTCTTCTGATCGCTGTTGAAATGGGATTCTCTCTGATTTGTAACACAATTTATAGGTTAGAATCCCATTTCAAAGGCGAACACTGACGCTTCTCCAGAACAATTCTGCCCGCTCCGCTTTTGAGGTACTGTAAAGTCATTTTTATTTCCCATAGTGAGTTGTGCAATTGTTAATGAAGAGATTCATTAACCTCTTACCGCTTGTCGATCCGGCGGGATATGGTGCTTCCGGTGAACTGGATCGTTTGTACGAAAATAATCATGACAACGATGGTGAACGCCATCAAGCCTGTTTCAAAACGCTGGTAACCGTAGCGGATGGCAAAATCGCCTACCCCGCCGCCGCCCACAATGCCCATCACCGTGGAGTAGGAGATGAAGCTAATGGTGGACGTGGTCAAACCCAGTACAAGCCCGGAACGAGCCTCCACGTACAGAAATTTAAAAATAAGCTGGAGGGTGGATGCCCCCATAGAAGTAGCGGCTTCAATTACACCTTTGGGCACCTCGAGCAATGATTGCTCCACCAGCCTCGAATAATAGGCGATGGCCACCACTGACAAGGGAACCGTTGCAGCCATCGTGCCCAGCGCCGTCCCTACGACCAGACGTGTAAATGGAATCATAAACACGACGAGCAGCAAAAATGGGAATGAGCGGATAACATTGACCACACTGTTCAATAGGGTGAACAGCAGTCGATTTTCATATTTTTGCCCTTTACCACACAAATACAAAATCGTTCCTGCCGGAAGCCCTAACAGTACAGCTGCTGCGATAGAAATCCCCACCATGATAAACGTCTCTCCGATGGCTTTCCATATCTCAGACTGATATTGCGCAATGATGCTCAGCATTTCATTCATCAGCTTCACCTGCTCCCGCTGTTGAACCTACCGCGGTGTCAGCTACACGCTGCGTTGAAAGTAGCTGCCCATCTCGCATTTCTGATACACGGGTACAAATATTGCGTACCACGTCCATATCGTGCGTTACGATTACAATAGTAACTCCCAGTTCACGGTTGATCTCCCGTAACACGCCCAAAATATCCGCGGTCGTCTGCGGATCAAGCGCCGAGGTTGGCTCATCACACAGCAGCACCGCAGGTCGATTCGCCAGCGCTCTGGCTATCGCCACACGTTGCTTTTGGCCTCCGCTCAGTTGTGCCGGATACTGTTCTGCTTTATCAGCTAAACCGACGAATTGCAGGCATTCGCGCACACGTTCCGCTCTCTCTTTTTTCGCGACACCTGCCAGCTCTAACGGCATTGCCACATTTCCACTGACCGTCCGATTGTGAACAAGATGATAATGCTGAAAAATCATCCCTATGGATCGCCGCGCTTCTCGGAGACGTTTTTCCGGCATGCTAGTCAGCTCTTCCCCGTTTACAACCACGTTTCCCTCATCCGGCCTTTCCAATACATTCATCAACCGGAGCAACGTAGACTTGCCGGCACCGCTGGCACCTATGATACCGTGAATTTCCCCCTCCTCCACTTGAAGGGACACGGATTGAACCGCATGAAATTGGCCGCTTGAGGTGGTATAATGCTTGCTTACCTGATGCAGCGTAATCATGAAACTTGGCCTCCTGATGATCCATTTCTGCGGGAAAATGTAATAAGCCCGCCAGCCCGGGCGGGTCTGTACGAGCCGTCAATTCCCATTGCATTAATATACCACAGAGCAGAAAACGGGCAAAGCATTTTGACAACAATTAACGTACATCCCATACCCCTACATAAGGATAGCGGATACCGAGTCCCCAAGCCAGCGTAAGCATCACCACAAAATAGAAAACAAATAAAATATCTACAGCCGAATAGCCAATCGCATAATAATACGTGCGCTTGGTTTCATTAGCAAAACCCTTGGCTTCCATAGCAATAGCAATGCGCTGCGCACGCCGGATACTTTGAGCGAGCAGCGGAATCGCATATCTGCGGAGTGTGGCATACATATTCCATTTGGACACATGCTGATGTAAGCCTCGAATGCGGTGTGCTTGTCTCAATGCCTGGAATTCCTCCACCATCATGGGCATTAACCGCATGGCTGCCAAGAAGCTGTACGCATACTTCGGAGGGAGCCTCCATTGCTGCATCAGTGAATAAAAAAGGTCCACCGGACGAGTCGTTAAACCAAACAGCAACCCTACCGCAGCCATACTCAGCGCACGAAAGCCCAGATGCATGCCTCGGTAAAAGCTTTCCTGCGTCACATGGATCAAGCCCCATGACCACCAGGTCGTCACCCCTTTGCCGAACATCATCATGCCCGTTGAAGTTGAAATAAACACCAATATAAAGGGAGATCCGTACAGCAGCAGCCGCTTCCATGGATGGCCTGACCAGACAAGCAGCAGCAACATAGTACACGCAACATTAAACATGACATTCGGATCATGAATGACTATAACGACCACAAACAGTATGGAAAACAACACGAGCTTTAAGCCCGGATTCACGCGATGCAGCCATGTTTTATGATGGGGAAAGGACAGGTTCATACTGTAGTTCCCCTTTCTGAATCCGCCATATATCGGTACAATATCGACGGACAATTTCCGGGTCATGCGTGACCATCACAATGGCCGTGCCTGCCGCTCTCAACTGCTCCAACATATCCAGCATGACAAAGGTATTTTGCGCATCCTGACCAAAAGTCGGTTCATCCAGCAGCAACACTTCCGGCTCACGGATCATGGCCGTAGCAATACTCAACCGCCTTTTTTGGCCTAACGAAAGCTGATACGGATGACGCTCGTCCAGCCGCTCCAATCCGAACTGTACGAGCATCCGATCCACCCGCTCCCGGCACTGTTCAGCACTAAACAAGCTCTTGGGTAACGAATACTCTAGTTCCTTTCGTACGGTATGCGTTACGAATTGCAGCTCGGGATTTTGAAACGCGAACCCGATACGCTCTGCCAGTTGTTCCGTACTGCCTGCCTCAATTCCGCGCACGCTATAACGTCCCTGTGTGCGAAGTAAACGCATCATGGAGAGCAGCAGCGAGCTTTTGCCAGCCCCGTTTTCACCGACCACGCCAATCCAGTCTCCAGGCTTCACCTGGACATGCTCCACATAAATCACTGAACTTAAACCGCGGAGACCACTAAAATGTTCCAGCTCCAGCAAATCAATCCCCGTACCATTCCCCGTACCATTCTGCTGTGTCACTGATTCACTCCAACGTGGCGAAGACGATTCATTCCATACTCCCGGGTACCACACGCCATACTCGGACAATGCCTGCCGATGCACATGAAATACTTCTTCCGCCCTTCCATCCGCAATGATCTCCCCTTGGGCAGAAAGCACTACAATCCGATCCACATCGTGGACGATTTCATTAATTTTATGCTCTACGATCACCAGTGTCTGGTCTACCGAAATATTGCGAATGGTATCCCACACCTGTGTAGTGCCTTCCTCGTCCAACAAAGCCGTCGGCTCATCCAGAAAAAGCACTTCTGGCTCCATAGCCAGCACAGACGCAATCGCCAAACGCTGCTTCATTCCCTGTGACATGTTGCCAATGGGCATGTGTATATCATCCGTCGATAGACCAACCTGTATCAGCAGCTCGCGAATACGGGATTGCATCTGTTCCCGGGGAACCTGATTATTTTCCAACACAAAAGCCAGTTCCTCGTCTGCATATGACATACAGAACTGCGTATCAGGATCTTGAAATACAATACCTGAGACACTTGGGATTACAGCAGCATCGCATTTCATGGGCACTTCTATCGTGCGTGGAATCAGACCGCTTAACACTTGGAGCAGTGTTGATTTACCGCATCCACTCGGTCCCAGTAGCAGCAGCTTTTCCCCCTTGTGGACAGACAAAGACATATTGTGAAAAAGCAGCTCTTGCTCACCGGGGAATTTCAACCGTAGACGGGTGATCGAAGCCACCACATCTTCGGTTGCCCGGCTCATCAATCCAGCCCCTTATAATCTTGTTCCGTTGCAGGTCTCAAACTTCGTGTAACTCCGGTTACCTCCAATGCCTTAGCCAGATAGAACGCGAATACCCCGGCAATCACAATACTGCCAATCATCCGAAATCCAATATACAAAACATAGTTCCAGGTCGATAGCTGATCAATATACCCGTAACTGAAGTCTAAAATCAGAGAAGTGACAGCCGCCCCGGCCGCAGCTAACGAAGCAACCCACAGGTTTGCGTTCCGATACAGAAAAGCCGCAAAAAACAGCTCCGCTCCCAAGCCTTGCAGCAGGCCATAGTACAAGGTGGACATGCCCCATTCGCTTCCCAAAAAAGCGCTGACCGTCGCCGCTGCCACCTCTGCCAAAATCGCAACACCCGGCTTGCGAATGATGAGATAAGCAAACGTGCCTGCCATAAACCACATGCCATACATCAGTTGCTCGGCGTGTAGACCAAATGGTTTCATCAAATCATAGGCAGGTCCCCATATTTTGTAGACCAACCCGAACACAACAGATATCACAATCGTGACCAAAATATCAGTCAGCTTCAACCCTTTGGACGCTCTTACAGCAGTATTCATTATTGCGTGCTCCCCTTTTTCCTTATAATTGGCCTCTTGGCCATAAAAAAAGCTTGTCTGGAGCTGAATCTCCAGGCAAGCTTTATGCGCAGTAAAAGGTGAAGCACCATACAAAACATCATTCGTCGATATGCCTTATATAACCAGTAGTCTAAGCTACTACACTGATACCAAGCCAAAGTCAGGGTCAAGGTAAAATGCTAGGACATACATTGAATCTATCGACAACCGCAAAACAAGCGGCATTCCTGTATAGTGTTCTTGGTTTCTCTACGCTGGCATTACCCAGATCAGATTTCACGGTCAGTGGCAAGGGCCACCCTCTCAGCCTGACTTTCTCAAGCTCCCGACAATGCTCTTTTAATTCACTATAATATATACCACATCTATGGCTTTGACAATCCTATAATCCGAAGAAACGTTTGGCTGTCTCCGTCGTGGCGATTTCGATCTCCATCATGCTTCGACCTGTACATTCGGCAACCGTAGCAGCAATATGAGCGAGATACACGGGCTCATTACGCCCTTCTTTGGGCTTCACGGGCAAATTACGCGGGGTCAAAAATGGAGCATCCGTTTCAATCATCAGACGGTCCAAGGGAATATCTCTGACCAGTTCACGCAGATGTTTGCCACGCCGTTCGTCGCAAATCCAGCCGGTGATCCCGATATACAGTCCCATTTCTACATACGTATGCAATTCCTGTTCAGTGCCAGTAAAACAATGCACTACCGCTTTATCCACAAGCCCTTGATACTCCCGAAGCATAGCGACAAGGTCCTCATGTGCATCTCGTTCATGCAGAAATAACGGCATATTCAGCTCACCCGCCAGTTGGATTTGCTCGCCAAACCATCGACGCTGCACATCACGTGGCGAAAAATCACGGTTATAGTCCAATCCGCATTCCCCTATGGATACAACCTGCGGCTGACCCGCCAACTGGCGGAGCTGCTGAATCGTGTCTGCGTTGCAGTCTTTGGCATCATGGGGATGCACGCCAGCTGTCGCATACAGCTTGCCCGGATAACGTGCTGCATACTGAGAAGCCTCCCGACTGCTGCGGACACTGGTCCCGGTAATAATCAGCGGTGAAATCCCTACAGCCGCGGCTCTCTCCACCACCTGTTCCCGAACTGCATGAAACGAACGGTGCATCAAGTTCACACCAATATCAATTAACGGTGTACCCCTTTCCATCTCAATCCCTCCTTCGCAAACTACAATCTCGGATCAATCGGCTCCGATTCCAGAGATAGCGCGGCAAGGACGCATTCATGAATACGATCTACCGTATCCTTGCGGACAAAACGTTCTACGCCTTCCACACCAAGCGCTCCTTCCATCAGGGCATGACGCTCCTTTTTGTTCGTTCGACGCTGCTTCAGACGCTTTAAATTCTCAGGGGCAAGATAATCCATACCGTAAATGATGTGCAAATACTTCCGGCCTCTCACCTTGATTGCAGGCTGAATCATCTTGTCCCGATTTTTCATCAAAAAGCGTTCCGGTTTGATCACAATCCCCTCATGACCATCCTCTGTCATCTCGTTCCACCAGCGAATGACCTCTTCCTCGCTTGCTTCGTCCGTGATCACGCGATACTCTGTCTCCATAAATAGGGAAGACAGCCCAGCCAGCTCCCGGTTTTGCTCCATATGCCAAATATGAGAATGGTCGAAAAAAGTCTTTCCGCTGTGTGCCAGCGTATGGAACGGTGCGATACGAATTTCATCCAGACCGTCCACATCCCAGCAATATTTTTGAAAAGCCTCTTGAAACGTTACGGCATTCGCGTACTTCTGTTCCATTTCCTCCAACCAGTCTCCAACCTCTCGGCCTGCAACCTCTGCCTGCTTCAGCTTGTCTACCAGCTTACTGCGATCCAGCAGAGCTGCTTCCCCCACATGGGCATACTGTGCAGCAATCAGTTCCCGAGCCTTGAGATTCCACGGTACAATTTCCGCATCCAGCAACACAAAATCCGTCTGGTTCCGTTCAAAATATCCAGCAGTCCGTAGATCCACATTTAGCTTTTCCAGCACTTGCTTCCCAAGGCTTTGTTCAAAGAAAGCTCTCCCGCTCCGACTGTAGATCGTGCCCAATGTCGGGTAGCCTACATATTGAACAGCAGCCTGTTCGTTTTTGAATAATAGCAAAATAGCCCGGCTACCCATATGTTTTTTCTCGGCCACCATCGTTTGTACTCCTTGCCCGCGATAATAAGCCAGCGCCTCACGTGGATGCTCCAGATATCCTGCCTCTGCAGACACCGTTGGAGCAGGACTCATCGTCGGTGGAATATATACCAGTTCCTCCATGGGTACAGTTACATGTGACACGGTATCTATAGCGGATTTGATCCATTCTCCTTGTACGCGCACTTCGCCATACGATTCCGTCAGCACACTGTAACCAGCGATGAGCTTGCGTAAATTCGGCGGGGAAAACCGTTTTCTCTGCCACCGGACAAGTGGGCTATCGGGATCATTCGCATAGTTCTCATGTGCCGGAACGCTGACAAATTCCTTTTCCGGATAACGATAAGCAGTCAGCATACCGCCAAATACCACACCCTGATCAATATTCACCGTCTGATTCACAAGGGTAGGCTGCGGTCTCGGATCATGTCCCCATACTACTATTTCTCCCGATTCATGGTCTACGAACCAATCCTTGCGGATCGGTTTTCCGTTCGCATCCTGCCCCTCCGTATCTCCATAGCGGCAATAATCAGAAATACGTGCCGACTGTTTGCCAATAAAATGATCCTTAATCCCGGCATGAGCCACGACCACGTGTCGCAATCCATTTCTGCCAAAAATAAGATGAGAAGGTGCATGTAGCAGAAAATCTCTCAACTCACTTCTAAGCTGTTCCGCCGCTGCCTTGCCCGCTTTTTGTTCATACTGGGCCAGTTTCTCTGCAAATCGTTCATCCCCATGACTGAGAGTCACCTTTCTTCCATCGAGATAACGGCCGATTTTCCAGCCATGATTACTGTCAATCATATACGCTAGTCCGGCATCCACGTGCTTTTTCCAGAACTGCACCGCTTGTAACGATTCTGGGCCACGGCTCATTACGTCCCCGACAGATACCAGTCTTCTGCCATCTGGATGATGGTATAGTCCTTCCGTATCTTCCGTATATCCTAGCTGCTCTATCACTTCCAGCATCTCACGGTAGCACCCATGGATATCACCAATGATGTCAATACCTGAGCCAATCTCATGAAATAGTGGCTGCGCACGGCGGACAAAATTCATTTCTTCTATATCCTTAAGGATATAGCAAGCGTTAAAGCCTTCCTCACGGATACCACGCAGGTTCCGCTTTAACAGCTGTGCCTGCTGCTTGACCCGTTGGCGGCCACGCGGATGCTCCCTGCCTAAATCCCGTTCCAGCAGCACAGCTTCGGGTACATCCAGTACCAAGGCCATAACAGGAACATGCGCCTTGGCTGCCAGCTGTACATATTTTTGACGATCCTCAGCATACAAATGAGTGGCATCCACAACCGTCAGCTTATTCAAGCGACAGCGCATAGCCAGAATCGTATCCATCGCCTCAAACGCCTTGGCTGACATTTGCTGATACTCATAGAACAGTACATCCGATTCCAGCCTTGGAAGTCCACTCCAGTCTATAAATTCCGTATCTCCGACCAGCTTGCGAAAATGATCCGAGGATACCACTTCCGTCTCCAGTAGAATCTCTTCGCTCACCAGCCTGTCCAATAATGTGGTTTTGCCACTGTTGGAGGCCCCAACCAACACAATCAGTCCAGCATGCGGTAAATGAATCGTACGTTTGGATGAATTGCTCATGCTTCCTTCTGCTCCTTTCTGCGCGTAAATATAGCCATTTGGGTCGGTTGTCCAAAGCCTTCGACCTCTTCTCCGATCCCCTTCAGCGCTACCGAATAAGGAGCTTCCGCAATCCACTGCTCACATCGTTCCTGAAACTCGCTTCTACTCCATTCAAAACGGTGATCGCCATGCCGCAGCTCTTGCTGATTCATACGATACACTTCATTATATTCACGATTGGGAGTCGTCACGATCAGCACGCCCGGCTGATACTCCGTCACAATCGTCTTCATCACCCGGTTCAGACGATGCTCATCCACATGCTCAATGACCTCACATAGAATCATCACATCTTTGCCCCGCAATTGTTCATCATAATAAAAGAGAGAGCCCATCATGGGTGTAGGGCTGATCGCGTCAGCATGCCTTTCCAGCTTGGCAAAACGCTCCATGGCTCTCACTTGTGCATACGCAGACGGCTCGACAGCCCAAATCTCTTCAATGCCAGTCATTCGGGCCATCCGAGCCGATAGCTTCCCTTCCCCTGAACCAAAATCTACGATTTTCTGTCTTCGAGGCAGCTTGCGAATCACGTCCATTATGGCTTGATATCGCAGTTCATTCAGCCGCACAGTAGGCTGCTGCTTCCCTTCCTCCTGTGGCTGTTCTTGCTGTTGAACCTGTTCGTGCTTATCCTTTTGAGCTTGGACAGTATCCTTTTCAATGTGTTTTTTTGTACCTGTTGTTTCAGCAGAAACAGAATCAGATCGCTCAAATTGCTCAATCAGATTGGTAAAACGAAGCGTGCGTCGAATGATCAGCTCGCGTAGTGGATGCTCTGGCAGCCAGCCCTCACCGTAACGTCTCAGCTTGTCAAACTCTTCTTCACTAATATAGTAGTGCTTATAATTATCCAGCACCGGAATCAACAGCAATAACTGACGCAACGCATACTGCACCGTCTGATGACCACTTAACGTGACATATCTGACGGTGCTTCGATTTTTCAGCTGAAAAGAATAGTCCGCTTCCCCTCGTTCTATGGCCACTTGATAACCCAGCGGAGCAAATAGTCCCTCCACCACAGAATCCGGCAAATCCGAAGCAACGGGCCCAAACGATAACTCCAGCGCAAAAGGGTGCGTCACCCATCCTACATAGTCTTCCTTGGGTTTGCCGTTCAGGGCCGTGCCAAGCGAGCCACGAATATAAGTGCAAAATAAGCTGCTGGTTACAAACTCCCGGTCATTAATATATTGTGTAATGTCATAGCTGTCTGGACTGTTTTTGACCAAATCAATCGAATCTGGCGAGGCCTGAATGACGATCTCAGCCTCTTCCTGGGTAAAAACGGTGTACACCATGCGTACACGTGCGCCTTTTTCTGTGCGATCATACGTATTGTAAGGATTCTTAGCAAGCAAATGCGAAATCACCCCTGCATGGGTTCCGGTTGCTTTTAGCGTGATGTGCATACTCCACTTCTCCTTCCCAGCTTATGCTTTCCATACTTCATTCACCGCAGTGCGGAACAAATCATCCAACTGCTGATCCCGTCCACTCTCCACATGCTGAAGCAAGGGCGCCTTTTGTTCAAAATAAGCAATTTGCTGCTGGATAAAATCATTCACCACCGAAAGCTGTGGCTCAATATCCAGTTCCTCGCCCGCTTTTTTACGTTGCAGCAAATGCCTGATCACCTGATAAAGTTCTGTATCTGACGGAATTAATTCCTCTAGCAAGTCTCCAAATTCAATCGGAGGCATGCTGTTGTAACGTTCAATCCAGCCACAGGCCAACAGTGGGCGTAGTACATAAAAGTACTTTTTAATTTTCACCTGTTCTCCTTGCAAATAATCCCGATAGTTTCCCCGCGCCATATTCAGATAATGGTACATACAGGACTTCGGAGAGAAGGTTAACGGCGATATCGCACGAATCTGGTCAGCCACTGAATACTGCTCCAGATAGGGAATCGGAGATTGCAGCCATTCCAGCAAAGGCGGATTGGATTTGCGAAACAAATGGAGTGCCTTTTTCAAATCCCAGCCGTTCATATCCAGCAAATTGCTGATTGGCCGCTCAATCACATCCCGCTTATCAAAAATAGACAAATACCATTCTATGGGTCTTACATAGATAAATCGTACATCATAGTCACTGTCCTGTGAAGGAAACCCCCATGCCCGACTGCCTGATTCACAGGCGTATATAATACGTATTTGCTCCTCCTGCTCCAACGCGCGCAGCTCACGCAAAATCGTTTCGCGCATTTCTGGTTGAATGTAACCCTGCCCATACTTCACATCTGTCATGTTGTTCCCTCCCTTATCATTAAAGTATTTCCCGAATCTGTTCTCTAATCGACTCATCCGTTTCATCTATTAATAAGCGGCGAAGACGCATAGCCGTTTTCTCTCCCGTCCAAACATGTTGCATCCCCCTTCTGTTATGTATTGCTTCTTATTTCATCGTGCTATCTTATATCCCTATGATGCTTTATTTTGGAAGTCGTGAACATGGTGAAAGTATTACAAAGATGAATAAATTCCCTTTTTCCTGCATCCCTTCCCTGTTAGAATAAAGGGATACTTGCTTTCGGAGAACGGCAACAGAAACGGGGAATGCATCATGGCGAGAGAGAGTTTTGATAAAGAAATTCAATTCCTGCGCATGCTCACACTGACCAGCGGCGCTTATAATCGGCAGCAATTTGCAGACAGACTGGGCATTTCAGTGCATACCTTTGATAAAACAATCAGGCGTCTCAAGGAAATCGTCCAATCCGTACAACAACAGTTGCCTGAGAACCAGGGACATGATTTTAATGAGATGCTGCGCTTTAATTATTACGAATCCGCTGATCCATTACTTTTATTCTTGTTTCGGGCTAAATCGCTCAAGGAATCAGAAAGCGTCCGCTTATCTCTTCTGCTGACAGCGCTACAGTCACAGCCTCTGACCACTATGGAATTGCTGGATGCTTGCTGCAACGGGCGGCCTTCCGACAGTTCGCTGCCGGATGAAAAAACGATTCGTTCCGATCTGAAATATCTGGTCGAAGTGGGCGTGGTTCGCAAGGAGCCCGGCGGCAGACCTTACCGCTATGCTGTCCGCAACGATCTGGTGACAGGACTGACGGACGAGGAATTACTGGACTTATATGATTTTGTAGACATTATGGCCAACACCCAGCTTCCCTCTGTTCAGGGATATCTGTTGCGAGATCATCTAAAAAAAGCTATGCGCCGTCAAGCCGGAGATCGGGATATGATTGAACCTTTTTTATATAAATACCACTATTATTCACGCATTCTGGACGAAGCCCATATTCATCCGCTTCTGCATGCCATTCGGCAACGTCGCTGTGTAACTTTTTTATATTTTTCGACATCCAAACGAAGCATGTACGGGTCACAGAACACAAACCCGCTGTTTGAAAAAGAGACGGAGGGCCGTGAACATACCATTCTGCCCCTGCAAGTCATCTATGATCATCAATATGGACGTTGGTATGTTCTTGGTCATGTAGGCGGTAAAGGAATCATGAAGTTTCGTATGGAGGGCATGACTCAATTGGTGGAGGGCAAGCCTGTACCAGAGCAGTTTCATGCCGATCTGCTAGCGGTGTTGGAAGAAAAAATGCGGTACAGCTGGCTTGTTGATACCGGTCGTCCTGTGAAGGTACGGGTACGTTTTTTTAATCCTGAGGGCGCGAAGCGCAACTTTATTCGGGAACGTGTGCTGTCACAGGGACAGTGGGGTACGATTGCGGAGGAAGAAAGTGAATCCTTTATCTATGAAATCACAGTGAATGGAATCACCGAGATTAAGCCGTGGATTCGCAGCTTCGGATCAAGCTGTGAGGTATTGGAGCCCCAGCGGCTGCGTAAGGAATTCAGACAGGAATGGAAGGAGCTGCAAGCCTATTATGAGCCTGTTCGAGAAAATATTTAACTATCAGATCGTCTCTCGGCTGGATGAATCGGGCGCTTTTGCTACCACATCACAGGAAAGAGTCTGGCTCCAATCTATGCTGACAGACTCGGCAGCAATAGAGGCTTTCACCCCGTCTACGCTTGATAAGCTTCGGCAGATGCTCACAGACGACGAGCCGCTGGAGGCCGATGGAAGTTTGCGGGAAAAAGCAGGTATCCCTGCTGTCTCGGTATATCATCCACTCCTGCGTGAATTGCGTCCCATTCTGCGGTCCCGTTCAGGCATCTGTATGACCTACAAACTGCGCAACGGACGCATGCATGAGCAAATGTCCGGTTTTCCATATAAGCTGGAGTTCTCCATGGTCAAAAAAGAATGGAGCCTGCTGTGGTATAACCGCAGACACCGCGCGCTCATGTCTACCAAGCTGTCTAATATCGTGAACATCACGGAAGATGAGCTTCTACCCGAAGAGGCCGAAAAATTCACCCGACGTATACTCGATATACTGGAGTCGCGCAAAGAGCAAGGCATCATCGAAATTATTCCCATATACAACGGTGAAATGTCTCGTATTTTATATGCTTTTTCCTGCTTTGAAAAAGAGGTCGAATATGTTCAGGAAGCAGATACCTATCGTATTACGCTCACCTTCCAGGCAGACGAATGTGAATATGTGCTATCCAAAATCCGTTTCCTTGGCAAACGTGTCAAGGTCGTCCAAGGCTCCCGGCTGATTTCACGAATGAAGGAAACAACGTCCAAGGCCCTTGCACGCTACGAAGAAGAATAGCTACTGAGGAAATATGAGATGCCTCCATGTAAATAGGCCCTCCCTCCGTCTGTTAATGAGACGAAGGGAGGGCCTTATTAAACTACAGTTCGTATAAACAAGGTCATACACTTACATCCACATACGCCTGCTGTAACAAACGGGTCCGCAGTACCAGTTACGGCAAGGCTTGTCCGCGCGCACTGACATACAATTCATACCATTCCTCACGGGTCATCAGCTCGCTCTGGCGTTCCGCATCCTGACATGCCTTGATTCGTTCAGGATTGGCGCTGCCAAGGACGGGCTGAATCCGTGCCGGATGTTTCATAAGCCAGCCAAGGACGATCGCCTCACGTGTCGTTTCCTTTTCAGAAGCTAGCTTCTGCACCCGTTTTGCCGTCTTAACGACATGCTCAGGCTGCCCTTCCAAAGGACCTCCGCTAAAACGTCCCTGCGCCAGCGGTCCCCAGGCTTGGAGCTGAATATCCTCGGTTTGGCAATATTCCAGCAAACCTTCGCCAAAATGTACATTTGTCCCTGCCTGCTGGTTCACATGTACTGTCTGATCTATAAAATGCAGATGGGCCAGGCTCATTTCCAGCTGATTAACGATCAGCGGCTCCGTTAGGCTCCGTTCCAGAAACCGAATTTGGCTTACATTCATATTGGAAACGCCAAAATGCCGTACTTTGCCAGATGTCTTAAGCTCGCTGAACGCCTTCGCTACTTCTTCCGGCTCTACCAGCGGATCAGGGCGATGCAGCAGCAGGATGTCCAAATATTCGGTACCCAGACGCTTCAGGATACCATCCACGGACTCCATAATATGAGCATATGAGAAATCAAAGCGGCCCGGGAGCGTACCATCTGGCAGAAAAATGCCGCATTTGGACTGAATTACGATTTGTTCACGCAAGCCCGGCTGTCCCTTTAAAATCCGGCCGAAAATCTCTTCCGCTTTCCCAATACGATAGATATCCGCATGATCGAACATCGTAATCCCAATGGATTGTGCGGCTTCTACAGCTCTTTCCGCTTCAACGACATGCTCCTGCGTAAACGGTGCATGGCTCCATTCTCCACCAAAAGGCATACAACCGAGCGCCAGCCGACTATCGGAGATTCCACGTTTCTGTAAAGGCATAATCTTCATGCTGCTCCTCCTTCAACCCTCAAAATATTCCCTGCTTCATCCACATATGAATAGTTCGTGGAACCGCTATCACACACCTATTTTACCACTTACTTACGGTCGTGTATCACTTTGGTCCCCATCCACATCTTTTTATCCGAATATCCCCATGCTCAGATAACGTTCTCCGGTATCCGGGGCAATGCAAAGTACCCGTTTGCCTGCTCCCAAACGCCGCGCTTCCTGAATCGCCGTCCATATCGTAGCTCCGCTAGAGGGACCAACCAGAATCCCTTCCTGGGCAGCAATCGCTCGTGTCATTGCAATCGCATCCTCATCGGAAACCTGCACGATTTCGTCATACACTTCCGTATTCAGCACGGTGGGAACAAAGCCTGGACTGGTGCCAACCAGCTTATGTGGACCGGGTTTTCCTCCAGATAGCACTGGCGAACCCTTCGGCTCAACTACAACAATCCGCAGATCCGGCAAATGCTGACGTAGCACTTCACCTGTTCCCGTAATGGTACCGCCCGTTCCCGAAGAAGCGACGAACACATCCAGCTTCCCTTCCGTCTGTTCCAAAATTTCCAGTGCCGTCGTCGTACGGTGGATATCGGGATTTGCCTCATTTTCAAATTGATGCGGGATAAAGCTCCCTTTAATTTCAGCCCCCAGTTCGAGTGCCTTGCGAATCGCTCCTGGCATCCGTTCTTCCGCTGGTGTCAGTACAACCTCAGCCCCGTAGGCTTTCAAAATATTGATCCGTTCCTTCGTCATATTCGAGGGCATCACCAAAACCGCACGGTAACCTCGGGCTGCCGCATTCATCGCAAGACCAATTCCCGTGTTGCCACTCGTCGGCTCAATAATGGTGCCTCCCGGCTTTAGATGTCCTGCCTTTTCAGCCTCGGCAATCAGGTTGCCCGCCGCCCGATCTTTAACACTGCCGCTTGGATTAAAATACTCCAGCTTCACATACACTTCCGCATCCTGCGGCCCTGTGAGCCGTTGGAGTCTTACACAAGGTGTATCTCCTATTAAATCTGTAATACTCTGTACCACTTTAGGTGCCATCGTTGTATCCTCCTTAGATCGTTCCTTACAGCGTCATTTACGATCTTAATATCATACTACCAAAATAACATACTTGGCTCCTTCCTACCTGTCGCTTTTGTAAATTACATAAAACTCATCAGCTTAGTATGTAAAATTCTTGCAAAATGGGTCGCCAGATATCGCCTGTAATGATATACTCGCATTACTATTTTTCCAGGAGGATACAAGACACTTATGAGTAATCAACAAAATATGACAGCAAATCGCTTTCCCCCCTCCTTGCTATGGTTGACCCTTGGTGCCTTCGCCATCGGCATGACTGAATTCGTCATTATGGGACTACTGCCCAATGTAGCCCATGATCTTCATGTTACGATTCCGCAAGCCGGGCAGTTAATCACCAGTTATGCGCTTGGTGTAGCCATTGGTGCGCCTGTGCTTACTGTATTAACCCATAAGGTTCCGCAGAAAAAGCTGCTATGCCTACTAATGACCATATTCATTTTAGGCAATCTTTTTTCCGTCATTGCTCCCAATTACGAATTTCTGATTGCGGCCCGTATGGCTACTGCATTATCGCACGGAACCTTTTTGGGAGCCGGTTCCCTGATCGCTGCCCGACTGGTTCGTCCTGACAAGCGCGCGGGTGCCATTTCTATGGTGCTGACCGGTTTGACCGTGGCGAACATTATTGGTGTGCCCTTTGGAACCTTTATCGGACAACAACTCGGCTGGCGTGCTTCCTTTGGAGCTATTGTGGTCATCGGCTTGATTTCTCTCTTTGGTATCATTCGTTACATTCCGGTAATTCACCAGGACAAGCCTTCCAGTCTCAAACAAGAAGTCAAAAGCCTGTTTAATCCAAAAGTGCTGCTGATGCTGCTCACAGGTGCAGTCGGTTGTGGTAGTCTGTTCACTGTCTTTACGTACATTACGCCTTTGCTTACGGACATTAGTGGCTTTGCCGAACATAGCATTACCTGGATTCTCGTCCTGTTTGGCCTAGGGGTAACGATCGGCAATATCGTTGGCGGCAAGCTTGCGGATTGGAGACTACTTCCATCTCTGATCGCAAACTATGCTGTACTGGCTATTATTTTGGCCATTCTGACATTTACGCTTCAAAGCCAGGTATTGGCCGTCATTACCGTCTTTATCTGGGGCATTGCTGCGTTCGGCATCATGCCGGGTATTCAGGTTCGCATCATGAATCTGGCCTATGAGGCTCCTTTGCTTGCTTCTACCTCCAGTCATTCCGCATTGAATCTGGGTAACGCAGGCGGCGCTTTTATCGGGGGAGTCGTTATTAATCAAATGGGGCTAGCCGCTATTCCATGGGTTGCATCGCTAATCACTGTCGGCGGTCTGCTACTCATGATAGTTAGCTACATTGTGGATCGTAAGACGGCTCATACTGAAGCAACAGCGGAGATACAGTCATAGAATCGTTCTGTTTGTTGGACAGTGTACAGCTATCAACCGGAGAACAATAAATGGCGGCATATCTCTAAAAACAGCAAGTTGGACGTAAACGATTGGTTCATTTTTCATAGATTGAGAGATATTGTCCACTCTCTTCTTCTAAATTCCTCATAGTATGCATTGCAATACAAATTTATGAGGAAAAAAGTGTGTATGATGAGCCTTTTTTTTACAAACCACACGAGTAACACGATCTTTGCTGCCTATGCTTATCCTGATTCCGACTGTCATCCCATGAATTATTCTAAAATGGGCTGGTATCGGCTAGAGCCTGGTGATACGAGAGAAATATGGAGCGGGTCTGTAGGGGGAACCACATTCTATTATTATGCTGAAGATCACTCCAGAAATACATGGCGTGGCACGTACCGCACATGGCTTCCGAGAAATACTAGCCATGATTTTCATTGGTGTTGGAACGATAGCAGAGGATCATCCAGACGAGTGGGGATGCGCCGCCTTGCCATTGATTCATCTGTAGACAATTACACTGTTGAGTTTAGCAGAACCAACCAAAGCTTACTGACAACAAAGACAACTCGTAGAGCGTTACCTTCCAAATCGGAGGACTCCGGCATTAACAGAATTCAGAGAAGACCGACTCGATTTAAAAAAGGAACCCCAGTTCCAGTAAAGTCCAAACGATAAGTCAAAGAATTCGCCAATAAAAGGCGCAACCTGGTTGCAAACACTACAAAGCCCCTTTGAAAAAACACAATGAACCGTAACCCGCAAGATGGACATTTTTTAAAAAAGTGACTACCTTGCGGGTTATTTTTATTTCACACTGGACATTCAGACGCTTGTTGCAACCATAGTATTTTGCCTCGCCGTTCAGCTTAACCAATGATCAAAAAAGTCCCGATAGCCCTGCTTCATCACCTGACTTGAAAACTGTTCCATGGCGTATGCCTGATTTTCTGTAGAAACCCGACGCGGTGAGGCGGCAGCCATATTGACCAGCTCGAACCAGTTTTTCTCATTCCCTGAAAAAGAATGCGTAGAGCTGATATGTCCATAGCAAGGATGCTCTGGCTTCACGACGATTTTCCCCATAGCGAGCGCTTCGGTCAGCGGCATTGCGAATGTATCGAATTTGGAGCAGCTCCAATACACCTTCGCCGTGTTCATCAGTGCAAACACCTCATCTTGCGTCAACGCAAATTGAAGTTTAACATTGTCCGGGATATCGTACTTCTTCATACTTTCCTTGTAGCGTTCACCGCCAAATACCATATAGACATCCTTGTCAGGATTATGCCTCGCATACTCCAGTACCAAATCCGGACGTCGGTTCTCCTCATCTCTACCAATCCACATCACCCGGTTCTCTATCACTTGCGAGGAATCAAAATGCTTTTCCACCAGACGTTCATTGAATCCGATCGGGATGACTGTCACATCGGTTACGCCAAACTTCGAAGCCATCTCCTGCTTGAGAAAGGCAGTCTGTACAATAGCCTTGTCCACGATCTGATAAAAAGGCTTCATCATCTCATAGCCTGTAAGCGCCGGATCTGGAAAACTATGCGGAAAAAGCACGCTGTTTTTAAAAAACATATTTAAATAGGTAAAGCCAGATACCGTATAAATAACGTGCTCAATCTGCTGCTCATGGAGTTGGTCCAGTACGACGTCATAGTTGACCAGGTCGCCCTTTTCGTGCTCATAGCCCGGAAGCCAGTCATGGCTGCTCACATGGCGCTCCGGTGAGACAAATACGATGTCCACCCCCAATTCCAACCCGATCTGCTTCAGACGCTCTGCGAAAATACGTGGACCCTGCGCTTCAGCAAATTGTATTTTTCTCATGACTAAACCGACTTTTTTCATGGATATATTCCCTACCTTCTTTAGCTAACTAAACACAGTCTATGTCTTAAGCTACTATCTACATTGTTGGGCTTGTCCCCAATCCATCATTGCTGCACATTGGTTCAAACAGGCTAACGTTTCATCCAACTGGGACTCTAATTGCTCTTTTGACCATTTGTCGGCGTTTCTATGCAGGTTCGTTCCAATCCTTTGCAAATCACTTGTGATTAACAACAGCATCCAGAGCGAAAATACCACCGCAAACATGCCATATTCCAGCATAAATGCCGTTCGATCCACTCTTTTCCCCAACAGCTCCAGCTGCTCCACGTATGTGTCCAGCATACGAATACGCAATTCGGACGTCATGCGTCGGGGAAACAACGGATGGGACATATCGATCAGATGATATACATCCCACAGCGGTGTGTTCAGATGAGCATGCTCCCAATCCAGTACCATAAGCCGTTCCCCGCTCAGCGCATAGTTCCCCGGATGAAGATCACCATGAGACAGTACAAGCTGCTGTGAAAAAGATACATGCTCCAGCTGTACATATATACGCCGCATCTGTTGCTTAGATAAACCCAGTGAGCTGCAAAGCTTTAACACATCCGGCTTGCGCGTGTATAGCTCGGAAACCATCTCCTGAATAAGTGGCTTTGGTCCCCGTAACGGCATCCCAGCAAAACGATCTGTCGGCAAAGCATGCCACCATGCAACAAGTCCAACAGCTCGCAATAAAGTTTCGTCTGCGTGTAGATGATGTAACGAACCAAGGTCCTCAAAAACCATCCATTCTCCTCCGCCATCCGCACCTGCATCAGACCAGGCTAGCAATCGAGGATAGATCGGTGATAACGCAGGAAGCACATGCTCATACACCCATCTCTCACGCCCTTCCTGACCATCGTTGGTTAGCGGTTTAAATATATAACTTTCAGAGGAGGAAACGTAAAAACGTTCCACATGCCGGCCATTCGTACCTGTATATAAAACCTCACGATTCCGCACCAGCGTATCATTTAAGGTGCCGTCAACATTCACATATTGATGAAAAGGATTCATAGCCACCCAACTTTTTTGTATAAAATGTAATAGCACGATCATATCATAGTCCTCGTTCCGAACGAAGCCCAGATCATCTTGGGGTAACTCGCTGTACCCAAAAAGGGGCTTGCCCAAGCAGATCACGCGACCTGTTGGCAGCCCCTTATCACATCCATACTCCTATCCTTACTCTATTCTATACCGATTAATATTGAGTATTGCCGGACTCGCTCGTATTACCAGACTTAAAGCCTTTGAACAATTGTTTCACATTGTGATAACGAGTGTTCGTAATTTTAGCTTTGCTGTTAGGACCATCCGATCTCAGGATCGAGTCCTTTACATTGGAAATATCCGAGTTATCCAAAGTCATATTCACTCTGAATGTAGAGCCCCCAAGTTGGCGAACCAGCTTTCCGATATCATCGGCTCTAAAGTTTTTAATGTTAATCGTGCCTTCGGCATTAATTTGGAATACTTTATCGTACGCATGGAACGCTCCACCGCCCGTAATGTTTACCGTGCCTGGTTCTTTAAGCGTCAAGGCATCTTCACCTACATCCTCCCACGTTACGTTGGAAATAGTTCCGTTGCCATATACATGCACACCATCCGCAGCAGGGGCAGCGATGGTCACATTTTTCAGAGTTGCATTATTTTCAAGCTTGAAAATAGGCTTTTGAGCCTCTTTCTGGCTTCCGTCTCCCAAGGTATCGGGATCAGCCACTACAGTCTTGCCTTTACCATCGTATACTTCTCCAGCTTTAACAAGTATGGTCTTATGAACGACTTCTGGTGCTGCATGTGCAGAATAATTGCCGACAAATAAAGCGACCAACATTCCTGATAAAGCGATACTGATTCCCTTTTTCAATACTTTAGCTGTGTTTGTTTTCATTTCAATTCATCCCTCTCGTAGATACTTTTTTATTGTTCCAATTCTTCGTTGACTAGAACGCGTAGACCGTATCACCACCTTCGTACAATGAACCCATTGACCGATACATGTCTATAAAGCATTATTATACTATTTGCATATGTATACTTGGTTTTTGGTTCAAAGTAACTACATTCTATAAATTCAGGTACACACAAATTGTAAATAGAGCGATTACATTTACAATTTGTATAATTCTATTATAATCCTACTTCCAGTAATTTCAATATATTTTTCGGCAAAATACATGCTTTTTTTCAATTAAGTACACAATTTTGCCTTTTTTATACTTGTACAAAGTTGCCTTTCAGCAATTTACGCATTACAAGACTTGAATATCTAGTCTCGTTGACTTACTCTAGATCACTATAATGGTATTCACAAGCTCTTTTCCGTCCTATACCTTATTTTTGATGTGATCTATACTATTGAATGACACGTTGGATGAACGTATAATGTATTTAGTGCTTTGAAGCGTTACATCTCAACATTACTGGTGAGAAAAGAGTGGTTATCGTGCAAAACAATAGTGAGATTCCATTAAAAGAACAAAATATTGTGCTCATCGGCTTTATGGGTGTAGGCAAAACAACGATCGGTTCCCATCTAGCGCGCAAGCTGTATCGCGATTTCGTGGATATTGACCAGGAGATTGAACAAGAGTACAACATGCCAACAACCGAGATTTTCAAAACTTATGGAGAGAAACGTTTCCGTGAGATTGAAAAAGAGCATATTTTGAAGCTGTGCAGCAACACACGCCTTAAAATCATTTCCGTTGGCGGTGGTGCATTTTTACAGGAAGAGGTGAAGCAAGCTTGTTTGGCTTCATCGATTGTTTTCTTCTTGGATTTGAATTGGGATTCCTGGAAAGATCGGCTTAAGATGCTGATTGACACCCGCCCCAATCTACAAAACAAGACTTTAGGGGAAATTGAAGATCTTTTCCGTTCCAGACAGGACATTTACGCGGTGAATCACTCCAAGATCGATACGGATCAGTTGGATGCGGAAGAAGTCGCAGACTATATTATTCAAACGCTGAATCTAGGTTGGGAGTTATATGAACCTACTCGGGGATTGAATTAAGAGTTACACCAAAAAGGAGGGCTCCAGCATGCTTACCGCATGGGGCCCTCCTTTTTGGTTCACTACGAATATATTACTGACTGGCGAGTAATGCTATCCATCTTTTAAGAATGGCTATGCAGCACCGTCAATATCTCTCTCAGTTCAGTGACAGGAATCTGCCCCGGAGCGGAAGCTTTCTTAGCAGCACCAAAGGTCAGAGCCGAACCAAACAGTTCTCCGGTCAGGCGGCTCACGACACCTTTCCCCGCCATCGACATCGTAATAATCGGCCGATCTGCATGCTCTTCTGCCATGGTACGTGTGGCATCCAGCAAAGTGAGAACATCGGCTGTATTGGTCGGCATCACTGCTATCTTAGGCAGATCGCCTCCTAATTCCTGCGCCTTGCGTAACCGGGACACAATCTCCTCCTTCGACGGCGTCTTATGAAAATCATGATTAGATATAATCACATATACGTTATGCTTATGTGCTGCTTCTACCAGCGTCTTCACATCAGCTTCCTCATTAAAAAGCTCTACATCAATAAGTTCAACTTGTCCCGTTTCGGCTACTGTACGGTTCAATTCCACATAACTCGCCGCACTGATTTCCTTTTCTCCGCCTTCCCGAGCGCTACGGAACGTAAATACGAGCGGAATATTTGCTAAAATAGACCGAATTTCATGTAAGGCAGCTTTCACCTTTTTCAAATCCTCCACATGCTCGAAAAAATCGACTCTCCACTCCACGATATCCAGGTCGAGCGTACGCAAATAAGTGGCCTCTTCCTTCAACTGCTCCAACGTTTCTCCCACCATGGGCACACAAATTTTTGGCGCTCCTTCACCGATCAGAACATCTCTCACCTTTACGATTTTAGCCATCTCTATCTCACTCCCAAATTACAGTTTCAGGTCGAACATGTACAATAATTCATAGTATAACGCATTCTGAATAAGCATGCAGATGATTAGGTCCTGTCGTCATTTATTTGGTATCCAGTACGATTTTAGGGGACAATTTGCGACTTGCTGGAAAAACTAAACTGTACCGAAAATTAACAAACACCGCCAGTACGATCCCTAGCACATTCACAATAATAGCTAGCATAAAAACACTCGATATCTGAGAATGTTTCAAAAGAAAGCCTGTAAACACAGGAATGATCGTGTATGACAGCGAGGTTGCTGTATAAACAAACCCAGTAATCTGTCCTTTTCGTTGACTAAAAAATTCACTCATTACAGTTAACGTCAGCTGGAGTACACCCGATATTGAAAACCCAATGACACTCGCACAAATAATGGCCGCCGCCCCTGACTTGAAAAGAAGAAGCGCTCCAAAAGCCAACAAGGAAATACATGGATAAATAAGAATAATGTGAACAGGTTTAACCCATTTTCTTAACACAATTACCAATACAAACACGGAAATCAGCGAACCGACATTGTAATAAACTAATAATCTGAGAGACTCTGATTCGGTCATACCGATAAACTGTTGTCCAAAAGTAGGCAACCATAATTGCACAATATAAAGCAAGGTAGGTCCCGTAAATCCGAGCAAGATAAGACATAGCCCCTCCTGCCAAAACCGCGGCTTACTTCGGTCATTTGTCTCCAATTTTCCCGTTTGCTCAACGCTTGATACAGAAGTATCACCAACTGGCTTCTTGGGTGACTGAACCCGCATGTCTGGGAACTTCATCTTGAACAAGTAAATTGCATTTAAAGCAAATATGAGGGCTGGTAAAAAGAAAGAGAACCCGTAGAAAATGTCGTGATTCATAAAAAAGATAATCATTAACGGCAAAAATGCCGCCCCGACGGATATAAAACCTCTCACTAACACTGTAGCCGAACCAGAGGATTGGGGGAAAGCTTCGATCAGCGCTGGATAAGTACCTGAATCAAGAAAAGAATTCGCTACACCTGCCAGCACTGCCAGTACGATCGCCATCTCAAAGCTGGGACTCAGCGGTATACCGACCAAGAATACAGCCATCAGTAGCCCTGCTGCCACAATAAACGGCTTACGACCATAACGGTCGGAGAGCACGCCGGATATGTACAGCGTAAACAGCCTGCCAAATCCCATCGCAGAAACCAAGAGACTGATGCCCGCCTGATCTGTATGCAAATGCTCTGTTAAAAAAGACATGTGGGACGCTAGCATAATATTAAACATGCCGAACAAAAGATAGTTTACATAAAGGCCTGTCGCCACTGGAAAAGAAGAACGTTTCATCATGAATTCACCTGCTTTTGTAAGTAAGTCTTGTAGTATCAAAAATGTGAATCATTTCACATTACCTGTGTCGATGATGAAGTATAGAACACATTTTAAGATTTATCAAGTTTAAATATTGCGGGAGCTCAGCCTAGACGCGCTGATGCGTTTTCAGATAGAACTCCTTGCCGTAACTTAGTGCAAAGTTCCGAAAGTCCACTACTGCCGGGGATAAATATCTATTTTTGATGCTGGCTAGGTAGATAAAACGCTCGTATTCTGGATTTACAATAGGCAATGTTTTGACGTTAAAATAATCTAACGATGAAATGCGAGGCATAACCCCAATTCCGTAATTGACAGACACCAGTCCTGCCATTGCTGTATCCTCTTCAATCTCGCAAATAATCTGTGGCGTAACACCCGCTTTGGCGAACAAATTTTCAATAATGGGCCGCACCCCACTCTTTTTGTTGAAGAAGATCACCGGATAATCTGCCGTATCCTTAAGATCAATTTGGTCTAGAGACGCCAGTGGATGATCAGGCGAAACAATGACAACCAGTTCCTGCTGAGCCAACGGAATAAACTCCACATCCGGTTCATTTTCCATGTGAGAGCAGAACGCCACATCATAATGTTCCTGCTTTAGCCCCTGGATAATATCGTTCGTATTCCCTTGGTGAAACGAAAAGGAGATATCTTTATGGGCATCCAGAGCTGAAAAGGCTTGAATGATCGCTGGAATGAAGTGTGAGCCTAACGTGTAAATGAACGCCAAATCTATATTTCCATGGCTTGGACTCACTAACTCTCGTAAATTATGCTCTCCCTTTTCTAATTCATCCATCGCGTGCTCCACATACTTTAGGAAAAATCGTCCGTATTTGTTTAACCGAATATTTCTCCCCTGCTTCTCGAACAGATGAACTCCCAAATCTTTTTCTAATTCTGAAATCGCATGACTTAAACTGGGTTGTGTAATACATAGTCGCACAGCTGCCTGGGTAAAATGCTCCATCTCCGCAAGTACACGAAAATATTGTAAGTGCTTCAGGTTCATAATTATGTACTCTCCTTCTTTAATTCATATTTTAAATTATAGACCCAAACTATGAAAAACGATAAAAATATGCATTGGATTTATAATAACACTCCTTATATAATAATGACATAGAAAGAATGTGAATAATTTCACTTATCTGTAGGCGTAATGTAATACAGCTGGACGATGCCTACCTAGGCCATTGATCTAAAATTTAAGTTGGGAGTTACACTTATGAAAAATCCTTATATCAGAATGGCAGCAGGGCTTTACATCAACTATTTTCTTCTGGGTATGATCAATGTTATTCTATCGTCGAATATGAGCTTCCTGACCGTTCAATTGAACACGGATAAAGCAGCCATCGGCTATCTGGTGTCCGCGATTGGGATCGGTAAGCTGCTCGCTCTCGGGGTAGCCGGAAAAATGTCAGACAAATACGGAAGAAAACCACTCATTGTTATTGCATCATTTGCTTATTTAATCTTCCTGATCGGCATTCCGCTTGCGCCTAACTATACGTTGGCATTCGTGTTTGCTATTATCGCAGGGCTTTGCAACTCTATGATGGATGCAGGAACGTATCCTGCATTAATTGAAGGCTTTGGAAAAAAAGCCGGGTCTGCAACGGTACTGGTCAAAGCATCCATCTCAATCGGTGCCATTGTGATTCCATTCATGATTGCTTTCTTTATTAATCACGACATGTTCTATGGATACTCCTTCTTTATTCCAGCAGGGATTTATCTGCTGAACGGTATCTTCTTGTCGATGACAGCTTTCCCCAACCACAAAGCAGAGGAACAAAAGGCTTCAACCGAGGCTGCCCAATCCACAGATACTTTCCGCAGCGAGCCTAAGTTTTGGCAAGAAGGTTTATCTCTGATTATTATCGGTTTTACTTCTACTGTATTGTTCATGATCGTACAGCTATGGCTTCCTACCTTTGGACAAGAGGCCCTGGGCATGGACAAAGCCAGTGCCATTAAACTGCTGAGCTACTATAGTATAGGTTCATTGGTTTCCGTTATTCTGTTAGCTGTGGTACTTGGTAGATTCATTAAACCGATTACTGTCATGATTGTATATCCGCTTATTGCCCTGCTTTCTTTGCTGGCTTTAATTACATGGCACAATCCTGTCGCTACTTTGATCAGTTCATTCCTGATCGGCTTGTCTACCGCAGGCATATTCCAAATTGCCCTCACGGTTATGACGGAATTTTTCCGCAAGAACAAAGGCACTACGACTTCTCTCGTGAACATAGCAGCCAGTCTTTCGTTCATTCTGATGCCTTTGGCTACCGGGGGCATGTCCAAAAGTTTGGGAATTACCTCGGTATTCATTCTGGATATTGCGATTGCTGTAGTCAGTATTTTGCTGGCCTTGTTTGTTGCTTATCGATATAAAAAAGTGTTTCATTAAACCACACAGATTACTTGGAGGCTTATATTATGAAAAATGCTGGACGTATTGACGGAAGAACACAATTAATCGGACTGCTTGCTACACCAATCGGACACTCTTTGTCCCCGGCTATGCATAATCTTGCGTTTGAAAAGCTGGGCCTGAATAACGCGTATATGGCCTTTGAAGTAGGAAACGAACAACTTGAAGAAGTGGTACGGGGGATGCGCGCTCTGAACATACGTGGTTATAACGTGTCCATGCCTAACAAAACAGCTATATTACAGTACCTTGACGAGCTGGACGACAGCGCTAAATTTACAGGTGCCGTCAACACCGTCGTAAACACAGATGGTATACTGAAAGGCTACAGTACAGATGGATCTGGTTATGTTCGCAACTTGCGTGAACACGGCATTGACCTCAAAGGTAAGAAAATGACACTTGTCGGCTCTGGCGGCGCAGCTACACCGATTGCTATTGAAGCGGCTCAAGCAGGTCTGGCTGAAATTTCAATCTTTGCCCGTAACGATCAGTTCTTTGCTCGTGCAGAAGAGAATGTCCGTATTATTAATGAAGATATGAAACACACCCAAGTCAAGGCGAATATCTATCCATTGGAAAATCAAGAACAGCTACGTGAAGAGATCCGCACAAGTCATATTCTCGCTAACGGTACAGGTGTTGGTATGAAACCGCTGGAAGGCAAAAGTGTGATTGAAGATGTGTCCATGCTTCGTTCCGACCTGATCGTAACCGATGTAGTGTACAGCCCAGCTAAATCCAAGCTGATGGAACAAGCCGAATCCGTAGGTGCAACTGCCATTAACGGTCTGGGCATGATGCTGTGGCAGGGCGCATTGGCCTTCGAACTGTGGACAGGCCAAGAGATGCCAGTCGCTTATATTAAAGAACAGCTTTTTGCTGATAAGCTGTAGACATAGAGCTGCTAACAAGTGCACTAAGCAATGAATTCCTTCTATTATATACTCATGCATGTACTCAAAAGACTATGCTCGGCGAATGAACACTTCTGCCAGGCATAGTCTTTTGATTAATCCTTATAAGGGTCAAATTCATTGGCCCCAGCCATGCATACCCCAATAGGCTTCAGTTCATGCATAACTTCCACGGTCTCGGAATGAGCATCCAGTACCTCGCGCAGTTTACGGTAGACGAACGGGCTTTCATCTGTACCGGCTCCGCGCAGCTGGACACCATAGTTCCGAACGGCCTCCTTCATCTGTACGTCTGTGATTTGTCCACCACTCCGTGTACGGGTTTTCCAATTCATTTTACCGGCTGCCTGGGTACGACTCATAATACGACCTGCGCCATGGACTGTACTATAGTAGGAATCCCGATTTTCTACCGTATCTCTTCCACGCACAATTACCGAAATATCGCCCATGCTTCCTCCAATAAAGCCAATCTGGCCAGGTGCCGAGGGAGTAGCGCCTTTGCGGACCACAATGGTGTCACGCCCATCATGCTGTTCTTTCCATGCGTAATTATGGTGATTATGCACAGTAAAGTCCGCTTCGGTTCCCATAATACCAAGCACTTGTTCTATCACATAGTCACGTCCCGCATACGCATAGCGTCCGGCAAGACGCATCGCACGATAGTACATGTCCCCCAGCTCACTGTTCATATCCAGCAGCACAGGCGGCTGATCCATATGCTCTCCCGGCGCCTTTCCGAGAAACTCTCGTCCAGCGGCCAAGTTTAGAAACCCACTTGCTGTTTTGTGGCCAAAGCCCCGACTGCCGAAATGATTGGCAATCCAGACCCGCCCTGTCGCTTCCTCCACGAATATATCAACAAAATGATTGCCACTCCCTACTGTACCCAGCTGTTCTCTCGCTAAGGACTTCAGTTTGTCATGTTCTTGTTTCCCTATCGCTGCATATACCCCCCAGTCCGGGTCATCGAACAGCTCATGGTCTACCTGAATCGCATTCACACGGCCTACGCCAAACGAAATATGACGTGCAATCTCATCCATCACGGCTGAAATACGCGGCATAATATCTGCTGCAAATAGCTTGGTTCTTACCGCCTTATTCCCGCAACCGATATCATACCCGACACCTGAAGGCGAAATTTGTCCGTCATATACCATCACACCGCCAATCGGCTGACTGTAGCCTTTATGATGATCTGCCATCAGCAGCGCCTGAATCACATTGCCGTTTTCGGCACATGTACGGGCTTGAGATAATGCCCCTGGATCAGGTGCTCCCCATACTCGTACTCCATTGATTTCTTGATAAGCCATCGTCGTTTCATCCTCCTGTAAGTCACTCCATGTTTAAACTTGTAAAGTCGTTAATTGCATTATGTACGTTTTACCAGCTTCCGAACAGGGCGTAAGTATTACAAGTACAATAGTAGATATCCCCTAAGAAAATGAAAAAGGATACCCATGCAGCCAACCAGACTGTAGGATATCCTTTTATAATCATTTAGAAACTATGAAATCAATTATACCAATCTTTTTTGATGATTCCGAATTGATCCACAATAAAAGGTTTGGCATCATTTTTGTTTTGATCAATTTCATACGTTACGGCTGTAAGTTTGTTTCCGTCTATGGTGATGCCAACAAAATTCTGTACCTGTCCTCGTGTAGGTCTACGATTGTCACTCGGATCTGGGCCATATACTGCCGCATGATTCTCTTCAGCTAGTTCAAAGAGATTATAGTACTTATCTCCAAGTTTTTCGCTTGGGTTCTTGTAGTAAACTTTGGGGCCAGCGGTTGCTGGGATGACATAGATACTTCCGTCTGGATTCACACTGTATTCAATTGTCTTTTCATTTAATGTATCTTTTACTTTTGTTGGCGTTGTTGCTTTACCCTCTTGATTGATTGGTTTCGTACGAGCGTAAATATGATCGTGCCCTTGCACAACAAAGTCGATATCCAGCTCAGCCATTAAAGGTGCAATCTGGTTACGAACTCCGTTACTATCTATGATGTCAGAGTCTGTTGCATGATTAGAGGTGGTATAGGGACCTTTATGAATGTTAACAATAATCCACTTTGCACCTGCCCTTTTGGCTGCCGCAGCATCTTTCTCTAACCATTCAACTTGATCTTCAGAAAAATTGGCATATTTCTCTGAGTCCTCATTGGAGTTCAGTACAATAAAGTGAGCATTGCTGTAATCAAAGGAGTAGTATGCTCCTGTTTTAGTAGCAGAACCAGCTGGTCCATTAATATTAAAGTGATCATAAAAAGCGTAGTTCTCATCCTCGTGATTACCTGCTGAAGGAACAATGGTTGTATTCAAAAGACTTTTTTGTGAATGTCCCAACAACCAGTCCCACTGTTCTTCTTTGGTACCGGTGTCTACGATATCTCCGTTGTGGACTACAAACTGAGCATTACCTACAGTTTGAAGTGCTTTTTCGAGCGTCTGTGAAGACAATATGGCTTCATCTTCGCTTTTTGCTTGTGTATCAGCTAGATCAATGAAGGTAAATTCACCGCTCTTAGGAGCCGTTTGAAACGTACCTGTTTCGCTCCATATCCCGCGCGTTGCATCACCCACACGATAATAATAAGTTGTGTTCGCTTGAAGACCTGTAGCTACGGCTTTATGGACAAGCTCTTCTGCAGAATTGGTCGATGGAGAAGAAGCGCCTACGAATGCGATAGCACTCTTAAAATCAGCTTCTGAATCCGTTTTCTTTATTACTTGAACAGTGCTGTTCGTGAGCAGTTTTGAAGTATACCAGGTAAACCCTTTGGAGCCTTTTGTGTCTCCATAAAATGTAGCTGTAACTTTGCTAATACCATCTGTGTTCCCTGGTGATTCAGCATAGACAGGCGAAGCAGACGGACCAGTAATCAAACCTAGCATAAGAGCAATAGACATAGATGTTGCTGACCATTTTTGAAACTTCTTAAACATGTGTACACTCCTCTTTGCGGTTAAATATGTAAAAGTTATAATTATGATCATAACAATCAATTGTTAATACGTTGTTTTTGGAAATATAGTACTTTGTAAAAATGAGGTTATGAGTGACCTAGCGATTGAGGAGCAAGGATAGCAGCTTATAAGAAAATGAAAAAGGATATCCATGCAGCCAACCAGACTGAAGGATATCCTCTTCAACTATAACACTCATATTAGACGGCTCTGCTATGCCCTGTGTGGATTTGGCTTACTGTGCCACTGAATGCGTACGCTTAAAATCTTCCTTCACCGCAACCAGTAGTGTTTCATTCACCAGTAGCTCCAAGCCTGACAAGGCTAACGCTTTGGCTCCAGTCACTAAGGCTTCCTCACCCTGTTCAGAGCCAGCCGCTTCCCTGAATTCCACCGTATGAGCGATGAGATCATCTGGACCGATCTTAATGTAAGCATGTGCAGTCGGGATAACATGGCTCACATTCCCCGCATCCGTCGAACCCAGTCCGGCACGAGGGCCACGATCCAGCTGTTCTCCCAGCGCTTCCAGTTCACGACCTACAACCTCGTCCAGCGTATCGTTCAGAATGAAATCACGCACTTCATTTTGAAAACGTTCGATTTTCACAGTGGCTCCTGTTGCCAAAGCAGCAGCATCTGCGATATGGCGAACTTTCGTGGAAACCTCCTCTGTGCGCTGCCAAGTACTTGCCCGAATGAAAAAGCGTGCCGACGCATAGTCCGGAATGATATTGGGCGCGTCTCCTCCATGCGTAATGATGCCATGAATACGCACATCGGTCGGCAGTTGCTGACGCAAAGCATTGATACCGCTGAACAACTGTAGCACCGCATCGAGCGCATTGATTCCCTGCTCTGGTGATCCTGCGGCATGAGCCGCTTTGCCGTAAAAATGAAAATCTAGCGGATCAACTGCCAGACTTGGTGAGGTCAGCCGGGTCACACCGGATGGATGAACCATCAGTGCAGCATCAATCCCTTCGAACAGCCCGTGCTTCACGAAGCTGCCTTTTGCACTACCATTAGGACCGCCTTCTTCCGCTGGTGTACCGAACACATACACCTCACCTCCCGTTTCGTCGATCACCTGCGCCAAGGCGATGGCTGCTGCCGTGCTTGCGGTTCCGATAATATTGTGGCCACAAGCATGGCCCAGACCGGGCAATGCATCATATTCAGCCAAGTATCCGATTTTCGGACCTGGCCTAGCAGAAGCCTTACGTGCAACAAATCCGGTTTCGTGTCCCGCTACATTACGAGTTACCTCAAACCCCGCTTGCTCTAAAATACCCGTCAGTGCCTGGGAAGCTTGAAATTCTTGATTGCCGATTTCGGGATTAGCATGAATAAACCGGCTCGTTTCCGTGTAAAGCTGACGAGACTCCTCAATTTTCTCAATAATCCGCTGTCTATGTGTATCGACCGTATTCGTTGTACTCATCGCAATCTCTCCTCGTTTCGAAAATAGATTAGTATGCTTCCAACCCTACTTCTGTTCAACATTCTTATTTCTTTTGTGCTTTAACATCTGCTACCAGCTTATCCAATGTGGCCTGTAGCTCTTCGGCAGACTGGTCTACCACGACGTTAGCTCCTTTGGAATCCTGTTTTACCGCCTCGGCTACATCAGCATCATGGTACAAATCCACGATCGTTTTGTAAGTCGCATTATCCTTATCCTCCGCACGGGCAGCAAACACGTTCACATATGGCTTCGCTTCTTCGCTGCTTGCATCATCCTTGTAGATGGCTCCGTCCAGCTTGAGCCCAGCATCCGTAGCAACACCGCTGTTCACAGCTGAGGCGGCTACATCAGACAAGACGCGCGGCGTCTGCTGGGCAACAACTGGGACAATCTCCAGCTTTTTAGGATTACCTTCTATTTCATCCGTGGTTGGATACAGGCCCGCATCCTGCTTCAACTTAATCAGCCCTGCAGACTGGAGCAGTTTTAAAGCCCGTCCCTGATTGGAGGGATCATCCGGTATAGCAATTTTTGAGCCGTCAGGAATATCCGATACGTTTTTGAATTTTTCAGAGTATAGTGCCATCGGAGCGATAATCGTTGCACCAATAGGGACGATATTCACATCATTTTCTACATTAAACTGACTGAGAAAGGCCAAATGTTGAAAGGAATTCAAATCTACCTCTTTATTGGCGAGCGCCTTATTGGGTAATGTATAATCCGAGAAACTGATCAGCTCAATTTCAATGTTTTTGGCCTCTGCTTTCTTCTTGAGCACATCCCAATACGTGTCCTCAGATCCTGAAACCCCGATTTTAACATGTACTTTTTCATTTGCATTTGAGCCCGAACCGTTAGCCGAGCAAGCAGATAGAACCGCTACACTAAGAATAGCTAGTAAACCCAAGCGAAATATTTTTTTCATTTTCATTTCCCCTTTAATCGTTATGTATAATACTCTGTTACCATTAGCGCCGTAGAAATTTACGAGACAAGTAGTTCCCCGCATATTGGGCGACCTGTACAAAAATAATCAGCAAAACAATCGTGACAATCATGACCGAGGTATCGAATCGTTGATAACCATAGGTCATTGCCAGATTCCCAAGGCCTCCTCCGCCCACCGTACCAGCCATGGCAGAGAAATCAATCAAGGCCACGGTAATAAACGTCAACCCAAGAATCAAAGGTCCCAGCGCTTCCCGAATCAACACACCCGTGATGATCTGAAATGGAGTCGCACCCAGTGCCTTGGCAGCTTCTATCATGCCCGGATCTATGGAGACCAGATTATTTTCCACAATTCTCGCTACAGCAAAGGCCGCTACAATAGTCATTGGGAAAATAGCCGCCGAGGTTCCAATCGTGGTTCCCATGATTAAACGCGTAAACGGGCTAATCGCCACTAAAAAAATGATAAACGGAATCGGGCGAATGATATTAATCAGCAAATTCAGAAACATAAACACAAATTTGTTTTCAAACAAGCTCCCTTTACGTGTCACATACAGTACTAAACCAATCATAAGCCCCAGAATACTGGCAAAAATCAGCGTGACAACAACCATCAAAAGCGTTTCCCCTGTAGCCTCCACTACCTTGAGCCAAAATGTATCCCAATTAACTCTCATGATCGACGACCTCCCTGACTTCCACCGTCGTTCGTAGTTCCTCCACGACCTTGTTAACTTCATCGTCTGCACCGATTAACTCGACAATTAAACTTCCGAACAGCGCTCCCTGTAGCTCATTAATACTTCCATATACAATGTTGTAATCCAGATTATGCTTCCGTGTCGCTCTAGAAAGCACCGGTTCACTGGTCGCCCCACCCCGAAAAACAAGTCTGTACAATCGGCCGGCATGATGCTCCCGAATCTTGTTCAGCAGTTTGGGTGAAAGCTGATCATTCAGTACAGAGCGAATAAAATTTTTCGTCGTCTTCGTCTGTGGATTGGCAAATACATCGAACACACTGCCCTGCTCAATCACCCTACCATTCTCCATCACCGCCACACGGTCACAAATACTGCGAATCACATTCATTTCATGGGTAATGAGCAAGATCGTAATCTGGTACTCTTCATTTACTTTTTTCAGCAGCCTCAATATATCTTCTGTCGTTTCCGGGTCGAGGGCCGAGGTCGCTTCATCACAGATGAGAATATCGGGCGAATTCGCCAGTGCTCTGGCAATGCCGACCCGTTGCTTTTGCCCGCCAGATAACTGCTCCGGATAGGAATCCGCTTTGTCCTCCAATCCAACAAATTGCAGCAGCTCCTTAACACGAGCATCTACCTGTGTCTTGGGCAGTTTAGCCAGTTTTAGAGGATAAGCCAGATTCCCATATACAGTACGAGAGTTAAACAAATTAAAGGTTTGGAATACCATCCCGATCCGTCTTCTTAAATTCCTTAGTTCCTTAGGACGTATCTGAGTAACATCCTGATCATTAACGACAATTCGTCCCTCTGAGGGGCGTTCCAGTAAATTGACAAGCCGCAGCAGCGTACTTTTACCTGCACCGCTAAAGCCAATCACGCCGAAAATTTCTCCTTTTTCAACCGATAACGAAACCTTTTCGAGAGCATTTACCTTACGATTGGGTAAGGTAAATATTTTGCTAACTTGTTCAAACTTTATCAAACTGCTTCCTCCTTACGTCTACAATGTATGTATTCCTCTATCCCATTTTAGTAATCCGGTGGATTTAATCGGATTTATACCCTAAAAAAACTCCCTAATCTTCGTTTGACCGAAGGTGGGATTATTTAACTGTATATTGCATTGTTAACACCTTAAGACAAGAAGGAGAATCTGTCAATAAAAAATGAATATAGCCTTCTGACTCCTGTCATCACAATTGCTTACACTTTTAGGGCTACAAAGCCAAATAAGGCTAACCGTATATTTGCAAAGTTTGCAAACCGGCAGCCCTTTGTGCATTGCAATCTCGATCATTCCACAGACTAATGTGCAGAAGTATTTTTCAAATCTGCTTCATAACGAAGGCCGAATTGTTGTCTTGCCTCCTCCATCACTTCAGCGACTGTAAGTGAACACTCCAAGGAGTTAATGGAACTGTTGCGTTCACCACTCTTGATCAAATCAATAAATTCCTGAATTTCATAATACATTGGCTCACGCGTCTGAGCTTTGGTTAGATCCTCAATTGTGCCGTCCCGATAATGAATTTTCACCTCATAGGGCTGGCTGATTTTGTCGATCACCATCGTTCCATTCTCACCCTGAATTTCAGCAGGCAGATAGGAATCTGTAATTTTGGAATACATGACGATAGCATCCATATCAGGATACTTCATCACGATACTGCCCTCGCCATCGACACCAGAGGATAAAAGTACACCAACCGCCCGAACCTCCTCAGGTTTGCCGAACAAAGTCACCATAGGATACAAACAATACACTCCAAGGTCCATCAAGGAACCATTGGAAAAGGCCGGATTAAACGCATTCAATACCTTACCTTGCTTAAAAGCATCAAAGCGTGAGGAGTATTGACAGTAGCTTGCAAAATAACGCCGAACCCGGCCTAATTTATACATATGATCCTTTATTATTTTAAAGTTAGGCATCAGTGTGGATTTAACGGCCTCCATCAGCAGAACATCGTTGTTGCGCGCGGCTTCGATCATGCTCTTCACCTCTGCTGCATTAGACGCAAAGGGTTTCTCACACAACACGTGCTTTCCGTGATTCATACATAAGATCGCCTGCTCCGCATGTAAGGAATTGGGGCTGGCAATATATACGGCATCGACCTGATCACTTGCGGCCATTTGCGCCAGGTCTGTAAAAACCTCCGGCTGGCTGTTATATTTGTCAGCAAAAGCTTTGCCCTTATCCTCTGTGCGTGAGTATACCGCCGTCAGGGAAAATTCGTCCGTCTCCATCGCAGCTTGAATAAACCTCTCTGTTATCCAGTTGGTTCCAACAATACCAAAACGCATCACAGTATCCCATCCTTCCCGTGAGTCATTACAATTCATATGTACCTATTCTCGCATTCCAGCCTAAACTTGTCCACTATACCGTTATTCATATCTCATGCCTCAACATGTTCATTCGACAAAAAAAGACTGTAGTCTATCAGCATAATTTATACTGATTGTACCACAGTCCCTGTCATTTATTTGGGGTTATATCTCTATTTTTTTGATATCACTTTTCCTACTTCTTCCAAAATGGCATCCATGGAAGCTGGGTCGTGTACATCATACTCATCAATGTTCAGACGCAGTACAGGACAGGCATCAAATTCGTTGATCCAATTGGAATATCTGCGATGCATTTGCTCCCAATAGGATCGCTCGGTCTGGATCTCCATCTCGCGACCACGCTCCTCAATCCGACTCAGTATGGAAGGCAAGCTGCCCTCCAAATAGATCAACACATCAGGGTGTGGGAAAAACGGTGTCATCACCATCGCCTCAAACAGGCTAGTATACGTTTCATAATCGGTAGGGTTCATCGTTCCCTGATCGGCATGCATTTTCGCAAAAATGCCTGTGTCCTCATAAATAGAACGATCCTGTACAAAACCTCCACCAGACAAGAAGATATTCTTTTGTTCCTTGAAGCGTTCCGCGAGAAAATAAATTTGCAAATGAAAGCTCCATCTTTCGAAATCATGATAAAATTTCTCCAGATAGGGATTATGATCGACCTGCTCCAAAGAGGTCTTAAAACCAAGGCGTCCGGCCAAAGCACCAGTCAGCGTGGATTTACCTACACCCACTGTGCCCGCTACCGTAATCAGGGCACTCGCAGGAATGTTGTAATTATTCACTATATAAGCTCCTTTACATCGGAAACAATTTGTTTAAATTGTGCCTGATTTTCTACAAAATCAATTTCATTCCCGTTCACGGTCAATATACGAGGGGAAGGGGACTGTTCAGCGAGAAACTGCATGCCTTTATCATAATCTATGATCAATTGCTCCAGATAGGCGGGGTCCATCTCCTGTTCAAAAGAGCGTGCACGCTTGCGAATTCTCCCCAGCAAGGTATCCAAATCTGCTCTGATATAAATGATAATGTCCGGCTTAGGCATATCATCTGTGAGCAAATGATAGATTTGACGATATTTTTCGAGCTTCACACCCTTAAGCGTACGTTCAGCAAAAATTAAATTCTTGTAGATATGGTAATCAGAAATAACGGGCTGAGCTTTCTCGATATATTGCAGACCTGTATCCTCCAGCTGCTTGTACCGATTGCAGAGAAAGAACATTTCCAGCTGAAAACTCCACTCATCTATATTTTGATAAAATTTATCGAGAAATGGGTTCTCCTCGACAATCTCTTTGATCATCGGCAAATGTAGCTCGGTTGAAAGCATCGAAGCTAACGTCGTTTTACCTGCTCCGATCGGCCCTTCAACGGCTATAAATGGGGCTTGTTTCATGGGGTTCTGCTCCTCCTTGTACTCCAGTCCATCCTGTGGACAACTATCCTATTGTATCACAAGGTAGTACGCTAAAGGCATACCAAATCTATGGATAAAACAAAAAAACAGAGCGCTACATTTTGCTTCATAGCGTCCCTGTTTCTCATTTAAACCAACCTTTTTCGTTAAAACGTGTAATTGCCTCAATCCGGTTACTGACACCCAGCTTATCGAGAATGACTGAAATATAATTGCGCACCGTCCCTGTCGTTAAATACAGTTCACCAGCAATCTCTTTTGTGTTCTTTCCGTCAGCAATGAGCGCCAAAACGGTTTTTTCACGCTCTGTTAGCGGGTTGACTTCGGCATAAGCATCATCGACCAGTTCCGGAGCATAGATACGCCGACCTGCCATAATACTTCGAATGGAGGAAGCCAGCTCTTCACTGGGACTGTCCTTGAGCAGATAACCGTGTGTCCCCGCCTTGATCGCTCGTTCAAAATACCCGGGGCGAGCAAACGTAGTTAAAATCAGCACCTTGCAGTTCAAGCCTTTGAGTTCCTCAGCCGCATCCAATCCGCTCTTGATCGGCATTTCGATGTCCATAATGCATATATCGGGCTGATGCAGCTTCACCAGCTCTAAAGCTTCTTCCCCGTTGCTTGCTTTTCCGACTACTTTCATGTCCTCTTCCAAGTCCAGCAGGGAGGCTAGAGCACCCAGCAGCATACGCTGGTCCTCCGCGATGACAATTCGAATCATGGCCCCACCTCCTCATTCGGCTTTTCAGTGATATTGGGCACTTTAATGACCAAGGTCGTTCCCTGATCTGAACGCAGCTCCATACATCCGTTCACGAATTCGAGCCTTTCTTTCATACCTTTCAGGCCGTTTCCACGAAAGGTTCCATTTTCTCTCGTAATACCGACTCCATTATCCTGAATCCGAAGGGTTAATTCCTTACGAGACGGCTCAATGGTGATGGAACAAGCGGTGGCTCCACTGTGCTTAACCACATTTGTCACTGCTTCCTTCATACACATACTAAGGACATTTTCATTCATTAATGATGTATGCTCCAGCTTCGGGTCGCCCTCTAGAGTCAATTCAATGTGAGCAGCCTTTAAAATCTGCCGAATACGTAGCAGTTCATCCTCTAGTCGCATACCGCGCATTTGAGTAACCATTTCCCGCACCTCTTTTAGTGCGCTTCTCGCCGTGAGACGAACATCGTTAATTTCAGCATGAGCACGCTCCGGGTACTGATCCATCAGTTTGCCCGCCAAATCGCTCTTCAGCCCGATGAGTGACAGCTTCTGACCTAAGGTATCGTGCAGGTCACGCGCAATTCTTTGCCGTTCCTCCAGCTTAATCAATTCCGATATTTTCTTATTGGCATCTTCTAATTGGACTTGGAGCCGATCGCTTTTGTTGCGATTAAAATTCGTAATCGGAAGGAGAATCACACCGATCAGATTGAGCAGGATAAAAGGAATCTGTTTAATAAAAACGGGATTCTGAGAAACAAAACCGTAATTGATCAATCCAATCGTAATAACCATTAAAATAATATACAGCGTCGTAAATGCAGCCTTACTTTTAATATTACCGATCAGATAGGCGATAAATATGGAAAAATACATATAGCTAAACAGCAGTGTCATGGTAATCGATATGGCAATTTGTACACTGGTCCAAAAGTATATGAGCCAGCCTTTCGAGACAAAAGCCAATACATAACATGCAAAAAACACCAAAATAATTGCAGTACCCAGAATAATATGACTTGTAGATGAAGAGCTAAAGTAGTAAAAGGGCAGGATATAAAAGACGACCCACACATAAGGGCTAAGTCCAGTATTTCTTTGAAAAATCTGATACCATTTTTGCATCCTGCCACCCTCTTCTACTTCACTTGACTTATATCTCTTATCATATCATACCAAGTTTTGTACAACGTTATTTTCTTTCTGTGCTTACAACAGGTGTAGGGATGGGTTTCGTAACTGCAACACGTTTGCTGAGGAGCGGCTTCACTTGTTTAAAGGTCAAAAAGGTTTTCGTATTTTCATCCCAAAGTCGGAATTTCAATGATTGCAGACTGCTACTTACTGTGATCGTGGTTGCTTTTTGAAGTAACGGTGTCGCTTCATGCGCTTTTTCCAAATTATAATTTGGCACTTTGGGGCTCAAATGATGAACGTGATGAAATCCGATATTCCCCGTAATCCATTGCAATACTTTAGGAAGCTTGTAGTAAGAACTGCCTTCTACGGCTGCATTAATATAACTCCACTCTTCATCATGCTCAAAATACGAATCCTCAAATTGATGTTGTACATAGAACAACCAGATGCCCAACATACCGGATACAAAAAAGATAGGTGCCTGTACGAGAAGGAAGGCCTGCCATCCAATAGCCCAGCACAACAGTGCATACAATGCAACGATGGATATATTCGTCACATGAGTGTTCATTTTTTCCTTGCGTTTGGCTGTCTTGATATTAAAGCGATAGGAAATCAAAAAAGTATAGATCGGACCTAGTCCGAACATAACCCAAGGATTTCGATATATGCGATAGGCCAGCCGTGTCCATGTGGAAGCCTCTGTGTACTCTTCTACCGTAAGCACCCACATGTCACCTGTGCCTCTTTTATCCAGATTACTGCTGGTTGCATGGTGGATCGCGTGACTATTTTTCCATTGATGATAAGGACAGAGCGTAATAATACCTGTAATCGTTCCCACAATGTCGTTCAGCTTGCGGCTTTTGAAGAAGGATTGATGACCACAATCATGAAAAATAATAAACGTCCGTACCACAAACCCCGATGCAACAATGGCAATGGGAAGCGTCAGCCAGTACGAAACCGACAGGCTAAGATAAGCAGCATACCACAATAGGATCAGTGGACCCAAAGTATTGATGAGTTGCAGAACGCTGGATTTCGTGTTTATTTTCTCGTAGGGAGCCATATTTTTTTTCAATTGGGCTAATGGGAGTTGTGTCATACTCATTATGATCCTCCTTTAAAATGACGCCTATACCTTGATCCTGTTAGGCGTACATGTTGATCTAATCTCAGTATAAGGTGAAGACTGTAGACGCTGTAGTCATAAACGTCAGCTCGGGTATATGACATTTGTCATATAGACAAGTAACATAACCCGTTTTCCAAATGTTCGCGGGTTTCTTTTCTGAGGATTATTTGTTAAAATATAAGACATAATAACGCTGTATGTGACTGGCGAAGTCAGTGGAATGAACCACGAGGGAGCATACAAAAAAAGCGTACCGTTCGCCTGGGAGAAGTATTTGCAGAGGATTCGTCTGTCTTGACGACCTTGTGCAAATACTTTTTTTCGTTTTACAAGACCATGACACCCTGTTGATAAATCATGCGATAAATTCAGAGGAGGCTCGGACTATGGCTATTATCATGAAATCCAAAGAAGCAGCTGAGCAAGTATATGCAACGATCCGTTCACAGGTAGAAGAAATGAAGCAGCAAGGACACCGTCCCCATCTGGCGACACTATTGGTAGAAGGCGATCCGGCTTCTGCCTACTATGCCCGGACCAAGCAAAAAATAGCGGAGAAGCTGGGCATCTCATTTCATCTTCATACTTTTGATCGTCATGTTAGCGAAACCGAGCTACTGCACCTGATCGGCAGTCTGAACAATGCACCCCATGTACATGGCATTATGCTGGAACTGCCGCTTCCCCAACATCTTTCCGCCTCCGTTATTAAACAATCCATCGCCCCCTACAAGGATATTGATGGAATTACACCTGATAACAAGCTGGCTACCGTAACAGGTGACGCCGGACTATATCCCGCAACACCTCAAGCCTGTATCGAGCTACTTAAGCATTACGGTCACACATTGGCAGGCAAAAATGTCACTCTCGTGGGCATCGGACAGACAGTGGGACTTCCCCTTTTCCACATGTTGCAAAGAGAAAATGCCACCGTTACCGCCTGTCATGCAGGTACACGTGATATTGCAGAGCATCTGAGCCATGCAGACATTGCCTTCGTCGCAGTCGGATGCCCTGATGTGATCACACAGGATATGGTTCATCCCGGTCTGATTTTGGTAGATGCGGGAATTAATGAGACGCTAGAGGGAAAAATAGTGGGGGATGCCGCTTTAGACGTTGGGGAAAAGGTCCATGCCATTTCTCCGGTTCCCGGCGGTGTTGGCACCTTAACAACTGCGATTTTATACAAAAATCTGCTCAAAGCAATACATCTGCAACACTACTCCAGAGAGGTGGTCTATTCATGAGTGAACTGTCGTGGAATCATTCCATCGGGCATTTTCTAAAAGAGGCTGCAAGTGCAGCGCCTACCCCCGGCGGAGGAAGTGTATCCGCACTGGCTGCGGCACTAGGCGCGGCTATGACCTCTATGACCGCCAATCTTTCACAAGGAGAAAAATATGCGCATATCCATGAACAAATCACGGACGTCATTAGCAGCATGGAAGGATTGTCTACACATTGTGAGGAACTAATGGCCGCAGACATCCAATCCTTTGAACAGTACATGACCGCGCTGCGTTTGCCCAAGGAAACGGACGAAGAAAAGCGCTATCGTACCCATTCCTTACAGACAGCGGTGATCGCTGCCATTGAGGCACCCATGCGCCTGCTGGAAGTATGCCGGGACGGATTGTCGCAAGCCTACAACATTGTGGAAATATCCAATAAAAATGTGATTTCGGATCTTGGCATCGGCGCGATCCTGTTCGAAGCCGCCGCTCAATCCGCCCTGCTTACCGTCGACATTAACCTTGCTTCGCTGAAAGATTTGGATGTCAAATACTCCTATGAGACCAAGACAGCCGCACTCATCCGTGAAATCGGACAGATCAAAGAACAAACCTTGTTGATGGTGCGCAGTCGAATAGCGAATTAGATTGCTCATAACCGTGTTTAACCTGTTCGAACCAATATATTCTGCTTACTCATTAAAAAATAGCCTGATTGGATACAAAAAGAAGATACTATTGAAATTACGACAAAATAGTAAATTAAAAACCAGTCCAAACATGATTCATGTTGGACTGGTTTTTAATGCTATATACTGCGTATAATATGCGAATTCCTATCTGTTTTGGGCAATTCATTACAACGCAGAATCTCACATCTATTGTTTAGCTTTATTCTCTTTTTCTCTTTCGACCAGCATATCTACGATCATATCAATTTGCCCGGTAATAGCGATTGGATCATAGCGATAATACGTATCAAAATCGTTAAAGAACACTCTATTGTTCTTCACCGCTGGAAGATTCCCCCACACAGCGGACGACTTTAGTTGTTTGAGCGCGTCACCCTTTTTCTCGGGGTCATACGTAGTCAGGAACATATAATCTGCGTCATACTGTGGCAATACCTCCATCGAAAGCTGCACCGTTTGTTCCTTGGAGTTCACTGTTTTCTTTGGCATGTTCAGTTTAAGCGCATTGTATACAGCTTGGCCGCCGCGACCCGCATTGTCACCAAAGATCCAAAGTGCGTGCTTGTCCGTCAGCTCATACAAACCGAAAGTTGCCTTTTCGTCAATCACACCTTTAAGACGTGCGCGACCTTCAGCGGCCTTTTTATCAAATGCAGCAATAAATTGCTCAGCCTTCTCCTTTTCCCCAGTGATATCGCCGAACAGCTTAACCGTATCATAGATATTAGTCGTCGTACCGTACGGAATGTACAGGGTAGGTGCGATTTTAGACAAAGCCTCATAATTCGTATCCTTCATAACCACGATCAGATCGGGTTTGAGTTCCAGCGTCTTTTCCAAATTGGTCGGATCGCCCACCTCTTTGGTTCCTTTTTCCTTCAGCAAATCGGTCAGAAAAGGATTTTGAAACGCAGTCGGCTCCACACCCACCACGTTAGCACCCACGGACAGCAATTCTCCGCCGTAAAAATCCGTTACAATGCGCTGTGGCTTAGCAGGAATTTGAATATCCCCTTTAACCGTTTTAAAGCTTCTAGTCTCTCCAGTAGTAGCCGACTCTTGCTTATCTTCTGAAGATGAAGCCGGACTACTTCCATTATTATTTCCGCCGCAAGCGCTGATGAATACAAACAATACAAGTAACATAGCTGTCATCATAAAATACGATTTTCTTTTCAACTGATTAGCCCCCTATATATTGTGGAGATGATCTCCCATACAGATGATAATGATTATCAATATCGTAAGAAATATATCAAGCGTCGTCCTTGCTGTCAACTGAAAAACGAACTTTGCATCATTTCACTTTAAAAAACAAAAGACCTGCCAAAAAATGATGGCCAGGTCTTTTTTCGTGGAGCCGTCTCAAAAACCTACACATTGGGGCTAGGCTGCTGAAGACTGCTTTCTAATGATCGCTGTTTTGTTTTATATTCTTCTCCCCAATCCTTCATCAGGTTAATAATCGGGATCAGCGTTTTTCCAAATTCAGTTAGAGAGTATTCGACCTTAGGAGGAACCTGTTGGTAGACTTCACGGTGAACGACTCCGTCCTCTTCCAGCTCGCGCAATTGGAGTGTCAGCATACGCTGAGTAATTCCCGGACAGATCCGCCGAAAATCACTAAATCGCTTAGTCCCATACATAAGATGATATAGAATAATCCCTTTCCATTTGCCCCCAATCACGTCCAGCGTGAACTCAACTGGACACGCCTGATCATTTCCAGCGGTACATTCCCCAAAGCCGCCTTTCCGATTGCGCATAGGCTTTTCTCCTCCTTGGTATCATTTTATATACTACAGCACATTAATGTGCGTACTTCAAAAACGATCATGTATATTCTAATATTAAGCATGTCACTTGGTAAGCGTCAATTTTAATCACATCCATAAGGAGTGGAATAACGATGGAAACCTTAACTACTACTAAAGATCAAATCTTATCTGCATACGAGTTCAGACATGCAACGAAGGAATTTGATAGTCATAAGAAAATTAGCGATTCCGATTTTGATTTTATTCTTGAAACCGGTCGTTTATCTCCAAGCTCATTTGGCTTTGAACCTTGGAAATTTGTTGTCGTTCAGAGTAAAGCTATGCGTGAGAAGCTGCTGCCTTACTCTTGGGGGGCGCAAAAACAACTGCCAACAGCCAGCCATTTTGTACTCATCCTCTCTAGACTTCCTGAAGATATGGTAGCCTCCTCCGATTATATCAAGAGTATGATGGAGAACGTACAGCAATTACCCGCTGAAGTGATTCAAGGCAGAGAGAAAGTGTATGATGCCTTTCTAAAATCTGATTTTGGGCTGGAGGAAAATAAAAGAGCCTTGTTCGAGTGGGGCTGCCGCCAAACCTACATCGCACTGGGCAACATGATGACTGCCGCAGCTCAAATCGGCATTGATTCCTGTCCTATCGAAGGTTTTAATAAACAGGAAATCGAACGCATACTCTCCGAAGAAGGCATTATGGATGCCGAACATTTCGGTATTTCCTGTATGGTGGCATTTGGATACCGTCTGAACGAGCCGCGCGGCAAAACCCGGCGATCTATAGATCAGGTTATTGAATGGGTGTAAAACCTTTTCTCTAAAACAAAGGGGTGTCCCCACAGCCATTTCGATGGCTGTGGGGACACCCCCTTTTCATAAAACCTCAGCTCTTAACTCTTTCCAATTACTTACTGATAATTTACTTCTTCTGCAAAGTAAATATCCTTCAAACGATCCTTTACGCGTTGAATTTCATCCACTGTTAAAGGAGCCGTTGGACATAGCTTGAAGTTCCTTCCGGTGACATAGCTTACGTCCGTGTGACCATCCAAGTTGTAGTCCATCTTCGGAACCGGTTTTCGGGTATAATCGGTAAAGTCAATAATGGACCATGCCGCATCTCCATCCTCTTTGGATAAAATAATCCGCTGTGAGGCATTTTCGGTCCACAAATAGCGCAGATTTGCTGGTGAATTATTGGAATCCATAGCCGTCTTAATACCTGAGCCTCTAAACATGAGCGTAAACTCCGTATGATCATTACTCAATCCAGCTACCGATTCATAAATCTGTTTCAGCCCGTCCACGCCTACAATCTCAACCTTGCGATCAACAGGGAAGTGGTTCACAAAATTCTCCCATATTGGAGCCATGTTATGGGTGTTGGCAAGTGCGTTGATGTCCAAAATAATGGACAAGTAGTTTACCGTATTTATACGTTGATAAGGGTTATCCAAATATTGCTGTACTATATACAGTTGTGGTGCTGCATCCGTCTCAGTCACATATGGGTCAAGCGGATGAAGAGTCCAGCGTGAGGAATCTTTCGTATAGCGTGATCCAATCGGATCAATCGTAACCGAGTTCATGAATACGGTACCGCTATTATCTGCAAGTCCCTGTGCGGGAACAATCGGATTGTCCTTATGGGACCAGTAAGGCATCAATGGAGAGCCCTCACCATACATACCGTTGACATTATATTGTGTAGCCGACCATCCCATCGCGGATGTAATCCGATAGTGATCTTTAAGCCATTGAGTCTGTTCGGGATTCACCGTAAAGCTGGTCAATGATTTCGGCAGATACTTCCGATATTGGTCTGTATCCATGCTTTCAAACACAGATGGTGATCCCATTGTACCGGATTGGTGCAGCTCATTGAATGCATTATAACGATACATATACAACCACTCATCCATCTTTGCTTCCCAAATAGGAAACTTCAACTGGTTCGGATACCCATCCAACATTCCGACTTCGTCGTCATATTGATCAACGTATGCCAAAACCTGTCTAAGCTGCGGGCGATTTGCTTCTACAAAAACAAATCCGTTTTCCATCGCCCACGTCACTTTGATATTAGGACCAAAGTGGTCCATCAGCAATTGACGCGCTTGCTTGATTTGATCTACCGTCGTCGCGCTTCCCTGCAGCATGATGGAGACAGCAAAGTATTGCTTTTTGCGTTCCCCGGGTTCTACTGTTAATTCCGCATCGGATGTGAAGAGAACCCCTTGAGATGGCGACTCAACCGTGATTTTTAATGGAATGACCGAATTTACTACCGGAATCAAATGCAGGTTAGCAATTTTTCCATCCTCATCAAATATCCCTCTGGAATCCTCTACCCGAAGTATCAAGTCTGAGGGCAGCAATCCAGGAGCTATAACCTCTCCATTAGCATTATGAAATACGTAGGACATATTCCAAGCAGCAGGATCTAAAGTAGCAGCCTCTGAAATGGTATACGTAGCCAAGTATACGGACCTGATTACGTTCGGTGGCTCTGCCGGCGGAGTCTTCCCTTTCACGATCAGCTTGGCCTGAGCTGTAAGGACCTGATAAGGTTTGGCAACGGTGACCTTCATTTCTACAGGAATGAAGCTGTCCGCAACCGGAATATTTTCGGGATGCGCAATTTTCCCTTGTTCATCAAAAATACCTAACCCATCACTAAATGTGTACGTAACACTTGTGACGCTGGCAGCAGGAATGCTTACGGGTCGCCCTTTATTGTAGAGCTGAAAAGATAGCTGATATGAAGGGTATGTTTCCGGTTGATTTACCAGCTCCTGCGCCTTGATTACGACCTCATCTACCAGAAAATCCGAAGAATGATCCGGTGGATCTACCGGAATTACTGGTGGTTTGGGTTTAGGTCCCGGCGGTGTCACCGACGGTTCCGGCTTCGGTTCTGGTGGTGTCACCGGAGATACTGGTGAATCAGGGCTTGGGCGATGCCTTTTAGGCTCCTCGACTTCCGAATTCACAGGTTGTTGACTAATTTCCGGTGTCACATCGACCTCGATCTTCTTCGATTCTTGTTGGCTGGTCGTCTGAGGCATCGTTGCAGTTCCATCTCCTAATGACCCTAGCAAACGCTTGGCACGTTCTCTCAGACCGTCACCGCCTAACCATATTCGATAAGCAACCAGCGTGGCATCCTGCCGTCTCACAGACTCTTTAGGATGGAAATAGTGATTCGTATCTCCCTCGATCAGTTCCAGCCGTTCCATCAGCCATACGCTCGTTTGTGCATAATCTGATATATCAGATTGATCCACAAAACTGGATATACCAGCCGATCGGGTATTTTCAGTAACACCAAAATAGCGGGCATACCAAACGGCCATATCCTGACGAGTCATATTGTGCTTGGCACCGAATAATTGATCACTAATTCCTTTCGTAATGCTCTCTTCCTGTAAGGCCTGTACATAAGGTAGAGCCCATGGTGACACATCACGAAAAGAAGTTACGCCTCTGTTATTCGATGTTCGCTTTAAGGTTTTAGCGAAAATGCTTGCCCATTCCTGTCGCGAGATAAAATGTAAAGGTCGAAAGCTCCCATCCTGATAACCCGTAACATAACCTTGAGCAGCCATGGCCTCAATCGCATCAGCTGCATAGGAATGTCCGATATCGTTAAAGGCTCTGTCCGCAAAAACAGGCGCACTATGTATACAGAACAACCAGACAGCCAGTAAACCAGCCATGTAATGCCTAATTTGTTTTAACTTTTTTTCATAATTCATTATTCGGAATCATTACACCTCCTTTACTAGATAGCACTGAGCCACTTTCGCCTGTACTTTCATATCAACTTTGAAAATTAATCTCTCTTGTTTTCAATCGGTTTTTCATTACTGTTAACACCAAACTGTATATACTTGAATTATCGGAATAATCTCCCTAGGATTGAATAAAGCCAGTAAAAAAAGTGGTTTTGGCAATCTACTATCCTGTCTATTCACCATCTTTTTTTAAGCCGTAATTCCCTATCACTAAACAATGGTTTTCATTGGCAATTAAATATTTATCATCTTTTTGAGTTACTATGTTGATCCCGTATACAAATAAAAAAAGAGATAACATCTGTATCCGCATTCGCTTGGAGAATACAAAATGTTATCTCGTTCTCGTGTACATATATACTTATAAAATCCTGTCTGCTGTTTTAATTCTCTTTAAACTCTGAACCCTTATAAACATAAAAGTAGCCGTTTAAAGTTCCGTTTTGCGGATAAGCAGCAGGATCTCTGTCTTTTATTTGGCCTACCAACTCTCGATTTATAAGCGTAGGGGGGCCTTCCTCAACTAGTGCTTCAGCAGACATTTCAGTGATTGGTTTTACTGTGCTGGACCAGAATGTAACTAAGTAGACATCGTCAGCATTAAAATGATAGCGTCCTTCACTTGGAGTTCCCTCATAAAACAGCTCTGCCAAAGAAGCTGCCTCAGACCCTCTCATAAAAATTCGAATCTCATCGGTTCCGTTCCATGTATGAGGAACTCCACCTTTTGGATTAACGTATTCTACAGTTTCTGGCTCCTTGTCGCTAATAAAATCAACAACTGCATATTTATAAACCTCATCTGTTACACTCTTGGTTGCAATTTCAGTTGTTTTCTCTGTTCTATAGCCACTGAACTTTCCATACACATTCGGGGTTTTGCCAATAGCAGCTAAGGCCTTTTCCTGATCCATGAATCCGGCTCTTCCAGCTACTGGTGTCAGCCTGTACGTCTTGATTTCAGTCCCCTTGTACTGATCCCAAGTGTATTCGTAATAATATTTCGCATAAGATACTCCACTGTTCCAGCCTACGGATAACAGCATGAGAATACCTATCATGAATACTAACGGCCATTTTTTCAACTTCATACCCTCAACCTCTTTTCTCCAAGTACACTCAAATCATCATTAGCATTATAGCTTTTCAATAAATCTATCAACAGTTAAATATTAGAAGAAAGTATGGATAAATTATGTCCTTTCCATATTAGGCTGTTCTCAAGATAATTTGAGCTTTCTCTCTCGGATCGGGTACGTATGGGTATTATTTCAAAAAATGATGATTTAAGCTATTGGCCTGTATTCTGCTGCTCGGTTGCTGCTTTGAGACGTTTTTCCATTTCCGTAGACACCATAATGTTTAATAGATCCATAAGATTATTGGTCTCATCCCTTGCTTTTTGATAGGCCGCAACGAAGGCTTTTTCATTCACGGAAGGGTTTTTAATGTCACTTAGTTTCTTCTCTTATCCAGTATCATTTTCCCTCCTTTTTTTGTATTTATTTGAAGTCCCACGGTCTGACCTTTAAAATATATAATGTACTAGGCGTTATATAGGAAGGGGGAACTTATCTATGTTCAAGAAAATGGATATATACCGAATCCTCACTTTAATATTTGCTGTAGTTGTTATGATCTCTTCCTTTTTATCACTCGCATACCCAGACACCTATAGGGACTCATACAAAATCGCGCAATTTTTTCTAGGGTTTATATTTTTATTTTCTGGAATTACAGAGCTTAAGGCCAATCGTAAGAGTGTAGCAATAATCAACTTCTCCATTTTCGTTCTCACTTTTTTTGTATTTGTATTTACACTTGTAGTGCGAACAGGATAACCACAGGTTCTATACCTCAGTAACAACCCTTTCGTAGCCCCTCCCTCGTCATATAAAAGAAAAGCCGAGCGAACTCAGGATCATCTGAATTGCGCTCGGCAAATGTTACGTATTTAGCAATCTTTTAGTTTTCCTCTAATTCTTCAATTCTCTGCCGCTTTCCTATGCCAAAGACGAAATATCCAACAATGACGATCGCCATGAATGTTGCCCCGACAATCAACGACAAGCGTGTGTCTGGATTAAACCACATTCCAACGATCACAAGCAACAAAAAGACAATAGTGATGTAATTACTGATCGGAAAAAAACGAGATTTAAAGGTGTGATCCTTCATTTCGTCCTTCCACTTTTTCCTGAATTTAAATTGACTGATGGCTAATGCAAACCACGGTACCATGCCTGGAAGAACACTGGCGCTGTAAATATACAGAAACAGTTTGGAATCAGGCATTAAATAGTTAAATAACACCCCTACCAGCAGCAAGGAAATGGTCGTTATTATACTATTTCTAGGGACGCCGCTTGGAGAAACTTTCCCAAAGAACTTAGGAGCTTGTCCGTTCTTAGCCAATGTATATAACATTCTGCCCGCACTGTAAATACCACTGTTACAACCAGACATCGCAGCTGTAAGTACAACAAAGTTAATGATACCCGCAGCAGCCACAATTCCTACCTTGGCAAAAGTCAGAACAAATGGGCTGCCGATCTCGCCTATTTGGTTCCAAGGATAAATCGTAACAATGACAAAGATTGCACCCACGTAGAAAATCAAAATACGCCAGATGATGTTTTTAATGGCTTTTCGCAGTGTCATCTTCGGATTTTCAGCTTCACCTGCCGTAATACCCACCATCTCTATCCCTTGGTAAGCCGCTGTTACAATGCAGAGTGCAAATAGGAACCCTTTCAAACCACCTGCAAAGAAGCCTCCCTGGCTGTACAGATTGGATAGACCTATCGGTTGTCCACCGTTACCGAGTCCAAAGAAGATCATCCCCGTACCAACTACTAGCATGAAGATAATGGCGACAATTTTAATCATCGCAAACCAAAACTCAAATTCTCCATAAAATTTCACAGCCGCCAAATTGGCCAATGCAATAATAATTACACCTGCCAAAGCCGGCAACCATTGCGGGATATCTGGGAACCAGTAGCCCACATATACCCCAATCGCAGTGACTTCTGCCATCCCTACGGTAACCCATAAAAACCAATAGCTCCAGGCGGTCAAGAAACCGGCTAAAGGGCTGATATATTTATGAGCAAATGTAGCGAATGAGCCTGTCACCGGTTCAAGAATCAGCATTTCCCCCATGATCCGCATGACAAAAAACATAATAATCCCAGCTAAGAGATATGCCAACAGCACTGAGGGACCTGCCCATTTTATCGTACTTGCCGACCCCATAAACAAACCGACGCCAATCGTACCTCCAAGCGCAATCAACTCAACGTGCCGTGGCTTTAGCCCTCTCGTTAATTGTTTCGATTCCAAAAGAACGCTCCCCTTCGTATATGTTCATCATCAAACGCTAATGATCCGGAAAACTGTCCCCAAACATTATTAATTTTTCAGACTGACGTGGTCGTGAGTGAACGACTACAAAGTAGTTCCACGATTCGTAAATATACAAGGAAACCACGTCCTATTTACCGTCCAAACCTTACTGTTTCTAAGACCGAGTCCGTAGCATTAGATGCATTGTATGACAAAAAACGCCTAAATACAACTGCTAATTAGCAGACATTTTTAGGCATGAAATGGAAAGGAAGGCTATTCATATTTTCTGAACAATGGTCAATTTAATGCAATGCATTAGAGTGCTAAACATACATATTTTTTCAATGATAAATATCACGATATTAAGCCTATTTAAATCTGTATTCATACAGTGGAAAACATGAAATCCGAATGAAAGAGCAACATTTCAAACATTGCCTTGTGATATAACTAGTGAATATGTATTTATTTGAGATTTTTTATAAAATTTTTTTGATCCTTGGTAAACATATAGCCACGTCGTTCGTAGAACCTGTGAGCCTGTATCCTACTTGGATGAGATAACAGTTTGATCCCGGAAAATCCATGGGACTTCCCCCACTGTTCAAGACGCTCAATCAACATGCTACCTACACCTTGATTTCTATACTTTTCTTTAACAACAAATCCTAGTACATTTACCAAAGATTCAGAAAAAAGTAATTCATGTGGGCTTCCATGAATATATCCTAACACCTCGTTATTTTCTTCATAAACAAAGATCACATCTTTTGATTTTTTTATAATCATTTCAATCTTCTCTTTTACTTTTTCTTCAGGAAATAGATATATATTGGGGTTAAAATCTTGGTTCAACAAATAAATATCATGATAATCAGAGACTCTAATTTCCCTAACATTTTTTTCTTTCACTTTTGAAATGCCTCCTTTTTTCATCATATGATGCTTTATGTTGAATCATTAATCCTCGCAATCATACCCGTTAAAACACTTCAGCATCTCGATGAACGCTTTAAGTTTAGAATCCCCCCATGTTGAAATACGTTGATAAAACTCTTTTTCTTTTTCTTTTAAAGCTTCCAAGGCTTTTTCACGACCATTGGCTGTCAGGGATATCAACACTCCCCGACGATCCTCAGGATGAGTTTCACTTTTTACATAATTCAAGTGTTTAAGCTGAGTAACAAGACGGCTGACAGAGCTTCGATCCATAGCGGTGGATTCCGCCAAAAATGTAGCGCTTGCCGGACCGTATGACAGGAGACAACGTACAATCAGAAAAGCTGCAGGTTGTAATGATGGATCGAAAAGTGCCGCAGTTTTTACATTGAGTGCATGCGACGCGCTTATAAGTGCATTAAGTTGTTCACCAAGATTCAGTTCTAATTGCTCTCTTGTAGAATCTGGATGTTGAGTTTTATTATCCATATGTCTCCACCTTATTTGAATGAGTTCGAATATATATTTGACATATATCAATCAAAATACATATACTTGATATATATCAATCATATTTTCAACTTTGGTAAGTGTCAAGCAGAAGATCTACATTATAAAGCATCCACAACCGTAAAGCATAGACATGAATATGGATGTAATTGGATCGAGAATTTGGAGGATGATCTATATGTCGATATACCCGATTATTGTAATCACTGGTGCTACTAACGGTCTTGGACAATGGGTAGCAATTGAATTAGCCAAACGTGGGACACATCTAGTCTTAACAGCCAGAAATGAAAAACGTGCTGAAATGACTAAAAATATTTTAAAAGATCTGGCGCCAAGTACAAAGGTAGACTTTTTTTTCGGGGACCTGTCTCTTATGAAAGATGTCAAACGTATGGGAGATGAAATTAAAGCTAATTATCCAAAGATTGATGTATTAGTGAACAATGCTGGATTACATGGATTTGAACAGCGAATAACCTCAGAGGGTTTGGCAGAAATGATAGCCGTAAACTATCTTGCCCCGTGGCTGTTAACGCATACACTACTCAATTCACTCATGGAATCCACTAATGCTAGGATCGTCAATGTGGCTTCTGAAGCATCACGCAACCATGGTGAATTAAAATTACCGGAGGATTTAACAGATACATCTGTATTTACCGCAAGAGGTTCATCTAAGATATACGGAAAGACCAAGCTTCTTAATATCATGTTTACAGAAGAACTTGGACGTCAGCTAGATGGAACTGGAATCGTAGTTAACGCACTTAATCCAGGCTTTAACGTTACCGGCCTTGGTCGCGAGTTAGGATTTTCTTCGATACTTGCGAAAATATTGAACGCTTTGCATATCGGAGACCCACGGAAAGGAGCGGACATCATTATTCGTTTAGCAACAGAATCCCAATATCAAGAAGTGACAGGCGGATATTTTAATGTTGGTACTGGTAAGCCGATTGTGCCGACATATCCTGGTGGGGATATCAAGATGCAACGCCTACTTTGGAATACTACAACCGAATTATTACGGCAAAAAGGCGTTATGGAATGAAATAGAATCTAATATTGAACAATGCTCCTCCAACGAATGGTTCATTTTGTAAACTAAATCTCTCTTTTAACCGATAAATACATATGTTGGTTCTGTACTTAAATATCTCCTCTCATCTTTACATATTCAAGTACAAACGCGTATTTTTCCTAAAAGGGGGCTTTCTATGAACTATCTAGACGAGCATATACTTAGCCTCAAAGCTAAAATGGTGGATCAGAAGACAGCTAATAACGATAATGTGAAATCCATCCCAGCTCAAACTCAGAAATCGGAACAGGACGGTTCCATGTTTGAAGAAACAAAGCTACTTCATGTTGAAAATGATTATCTCACGTTGGAGCCCATTACAATACTACACGGAGAGATTGGTTTCTACATCCCCAAGTCCTTTACTCCTATGCCAATGGAGCAAGCTATAATCAAATATCCTTCAGAGCATCGACCAAAGGTCATTTATACCTCATCTGAGGAGACCATCAATATCACTTTTAATCCTACAGATACCGCTCTGGAAGCGGAAGAACTGCCCAATTTTGTAGAGCAAATGGCGGATATTCTACGGTCTGTACAACCGATTCGCAACTGGTTAGGTACCGAAATGGTCACCAACTGTTCCGGACTTTCAGTTGGACAGATTCGTTTTGTGGTGGCGGGGATCGACGGTAATCTATACAACGAAATGCTGCTCTTTATCCACAATGGACGAGTTGTCATAGGTTCCTTTAGCTGTCTGGAGGCAGATCTCGAAGTCTGGTTACCTGTAGCAGAATACTGGGTTCAATCCCTTTCTGTCCTTCCACCCTCCGCCTATTCTATAAATGAGAAAGGAATGACTACACCATGAGTCTGGGATACGATCAAATTCAAATTCACCCTTATGAACAAATGGATCTAGAAGAGCTCACCTTAACGAAAAAAGTTAACGAGCATACTCGGCTTTATTTTACAGGTGTTATCCCCGAAGACTTGCAAGACAGTTACGTGGAAACGACAGAAAAAAATACCATCATTGAAGTCAGCCAACAAGATGAATCTGGCGCAAGCAAGCCGCTATTTAGTGGGATTGCCCTCTCAGTTGAGGTAAAAGTCGTGCGAGGTGTGTACTATCTGGAGGTGGAAGCCATTTCCCATACGTACCGGATGGACATGAAGCAGCGTACTCGTTCTTTTCAGTATACGAAAATGACGATTCCTCAAATGCTGGAGCACATAGGTAAGGACTATGAAGGGCTGGATGTGATCGACGGGGCTACTGGCGGAGAAGCCATCGGGCGGCTTGCCATTCAGTATCAGGAGACAGACTGGGCATTTTTAAGACGCATAGCCTCCCGTTATCATACAAGTCTGATGCCTGTAGCTCGTTTTGACAGTCCCAAATTTTATTTTGGTATTGAGGACAGTCCTGCACAGGCGATACTGGATCATACCCGTTATACCGTACGTAAGCAGTTGCTACCTTTTCGTTATTTTCAGGAGAATGAACAAACCAAACTGAGTGAACATGATTTTATTTTTTATGAGGTAGAAACGGATGAGGTACTCGACTTGGGCGCTCAGTTGAATTTTCAGGGGCATAACCTGTATGTGATGGAAGCCTACACCGCCATGAGCCAAGGACTGCTGCGGCATCAGTATGTGTTAGGTTCTTACCAGGGATTTCGGCAAAAAAGCTACTACCAGGATAAGCTGGCAGGAGCTTCATTAAGCGGTATTGTGCTGGACGTACGTCAGGATCAAGTGCGCATTCATCTGGATTGTGATGAACAACAGGACACAAACCAAGCACACTGGTTCAACTATTCTACCGTGTACAGTGGCGGTGGTCATACCGGTTGGTACGTCATGCCAGAAAAAGGCGATTCAGTTTCCCTCTATTTCCCCGGTAGTCGGGAAGAAGACGGCGTAGCAGGTAGTGCCGTGAGACGGGCAGACCGCAAGAGTACGCATAACCATTTTTCCAATCCGCAAATGAAAATATGGCGTACCCCGCATGGCAAGGAAATTCGACTGGGACCGGATGAACTGGTCGTTACAGGTAAGGACGGCGCTATTTATATCAAACTGGACGATAAAGAAGGCATTCATATTGCGAGCAGCAAACAGGTGAATATTACGGCGGGAGGCAATCTCAGCCTATCTGCGGGGAAGACGATGAGTCTGTCCGCAGGTAGTCAGCTCCGGATGGATTGTAATGGCAGTCATATCGAATTAAGTGGGTCGGCAGACATGAAAGGCAGCGAAGTGAAGTCAAATTAAGGATGATTAGAAATGGAAAAGCAAACAGATCTGTTAGATCAGCAACAAGCGGCTCTTCATCAAGCTTGGTCTTTCATTCGCAAAGAATGGGCGTTGAAATGTAAATCAACACAAACACAAAGATTACAGCATATAGTAGAACATTTTCGCGCCTTTTGTGAGCTGGTTCGGCAAAAACAACTCACAGGTCGTAAAGGTCATATTGGTTACATCACCTACTCTATGCTGCGCACCACATGGCTTGAACAGAAGCCCGTTTATCTTGTTGAAGCTACGGATGCCTTATGGATGCTTGATGCTGAGCCCGTTCAGTTGGAGTACGATGCAAGTTGGATTTTTCTCTATTGGACTCAATTACGTGAACAGCTTGGGGCTGAAACTTTGAAGCAGCAAGTCTCCCTTTCCGAACTTGAATTAGAACAGATCATGCTGGAAGCAGCGGGATATCTTCATACGATGATCGTTAGTCTGGTTCGTCAGGCTATGAAGCAAGCAGTCGACCTACCAGAGTTTGAGACGTTGGATCGTGAAGAAGCTGTTGAGATTCGCGTCGGAGAGTATATGGATCATAGTGTCTCCGTGTACCGGGAAGATCGAAGACCTATGGATGCAAACATAATAAAGTCTTGGCTGGAGGAAAAAGAAGAATCGGCCTACAGCTACCAAACACTGTCTCAAGTTCAACTATCGGATGGAGATTACAGCTCCTTGGATTTTCGCTATACAGTCTTTCGCCAGATCGGGATGCAACAAAGTCGATTGCATCACTGTATCCTCGTAGGCACAGTATGGCGAGAAGCTCAGCTAGATGGAACAGACTTTTCGCACAGCCTGCTTCACGGAGCCGATTTCAGTGGCTGTTCCCTGCAAGAGGCTGTACTGGACGAAGTTATAAGCAATAGCGAATATGGATCGGATGCTTGGCTGGATTGGGAACCGTTAGGATTGGATGGAGTGGATTTTACAAGAGCTAATTTACAGGGAGCTAGTTTTCAACATGCACAGCTTCAAGGAGCTGCTTTCCAAGATGCCGCGCTGCAAAGAGCATTATTTAACGGCGCGGATCTAACAGGTGCCTGCTTTATAGGAGCCGATGTTACTGACGCTTCGTTTATAGGTGCACGTTTAGTAAAAGCTAATTTTACAGGAGCAAAACTACACCGGGTAATCTTTACAGATGACCAACTAAGCCAAGCTATTGGCCTTGCTGCTGTAGAAACGCCACTGGCTACACAGGTAACAGATGCAGTGAGTAAAGGGGAGTGGATGTCATGAGGTATTACCGACTCATGGTGGACGAGCGCGTAAAGCATCAGGTGGAGACTGCGCCCCTAGCTCCCTTGCAGGTGGAAGATATCCTTTCGGGTCATACCATTCAGACAGAGGACACTCCCCTATTTTTAGCAGTACATACAGATCCACGAACCGTCTATCCGGATTTTCTGGAGTTCCCTTTGCCGCTGGTTTCAGACTCCATGAAAGCCCTGTTGGAAAAATACATGCCAGAGCTGGAATGGAAGGCCGCTATACTTACCGATTTTCAGCAAGCCAGGCAGGATGTGTACTGGGTACTGCGTCCACCTGTGGTGGACTGTCTTTCCTCACAAACCGAGTGGTATCCCGACCATACCTTGAAGCAGCTGGTACTTAAGTACGAGAAAATCGAACCGTCTATATTTCGGATCGCCGGCTTGTTGGAAGCACATATCTATATCAATCTCGCGGTAGCGGAAAGTCTGCTGCGTCGTCCATTTACAGGTGTTCGTGTGCAAAAAGTGGAGATGGCCACAAAGGAGGAATAAGCCGTATGGAAGAAGCAAGTGTGCAGCCTGGAACAGGTGCGAAAAAAAGCTATGTCGTGGCAGGTGCGATTTTAAGCTGTAGTTACGGTACACAGCCTACGCGTTTGAAGCGCCCTTTTAGCCACGGGGTGTATGTTAAAAATAAAGCACAGATGAATATTGGAGATTATGTACCTGGTGTGAACATAAAATCTTTTGGGAATTGCTCCAGTCCGCTGAATCCGGCTGTGCAAGCCAGTGAGATGGTCGATATTTATGGAGTGAAAAAGGCCCCGTGTATTCCAGTCCTTACGATGCCTTGGTTGAACGGAAAAAGCGACATGCGCATCGAAGGCCAGCCTGCTCTTACGCAGAACTGTACGCATCAATGTCTTTATTGCGGGCACATACAGATCGAAAATGACGGTCAGGAACTGGATTAATCAGGTGCAACCTCCCCCTATAAAAACAAAATGCGCTGGTGAGAGAATGGCTATCTTCTCCACCAACGCATGATATAGATTATCTTCAAATCGTTCGCTCCACATCAGGTACCACAGTAGGTTCGATAAGGACAGGTGGATTCCTCAGGCAATGTAGAGTAAATTTCCTGTTCGGTAGAGTAGGCATAAGGGTTCGAAAGAACTTCAAGAAGCTGCTCCATCACACGGTAGTCTTCTCGTTCCACCGCAGCTTCTAGTGCTTCTTCTACCCGGTGGTTGCGTGGGATGATTGCAGGATTACTGCTGCGCATCAGCTGACGCGAGGAGGCTTGTGATTCCTGCTGTCTGCCCAGTCTCGCCTGCCACTGCTCGTGCCACTGGGTAAATTCCGCAGTGCTGAACAGAAGCGTATCCTCCAGCTTGTTCAAAGTTAGGGCACGGAAGGTATTGGTGTAGTCGGCACGATGCTTCTGCATGATACTCAGAAGCTCCTCAATAAGAGATTCATCCTCCTGCTCTTCGTTAAAGATCCCTAGCTTCGCCCGCATTCCTGCAAGCCAATGATGGTGAAACATTTTTACAAAATCTGAAATTGCATCCTCAGCCAGTGTGACAGCCTGCTCCCTGTTGTCATGCAGCAGTGGCAAGAGCGTCTCAGCAAATCTCGCGAGATTCCACGCAGCAATATGCGGCTGATTGGCATAAGCATAGCGTCCCTGCCTGTCGATGGAACTGAACACCGTCTCAGGATCATAGGTATCCATGAAGGCGCAAGGACCATAATCAATGGTTTCTCCGCTAAGGGTCATATTGTCGGTGTTCATCACCCCATGAATAAAACCAACTAGCTGCCATTTGGCAATCAGCTCGGCTTGACGCTTAATCACTTCCTGAAGCAGTGAAAGGTAACGGTTTTCGTCATTGGCAACTTCCGGGTAGTGTCTTTCCAAGGTATAATCAGCCAGAGCACGGAGATCTTGGGACGTGCCCCATGCTGAGACGTATTGAAAGGTGCCGACGCGAAGATGACTGCCAGCCACACGGGTCAGAATGGCTCCGGGCTGCTCGGTTTCCCGGATGATCGACTCACCCGTGGATACCACCGCCAAGCTGCGGGTGGTAGCAATACCTAACGCATGCATCGCCTCACTGATGATGTATTCGCGAAGCATCGGACCAAGTGCCGCACGGCCGTCACCACCACGGGAGTATGGCGTTCTGCCTGAGCCCTTGAGCTGAATATCAACCCGTTCACCCAAGGGAGTGATCTGTTCGCCAAGCAGCAGAGCACGACCGTCTCCTAACATGTTAAAATGCCCGAATTGATGCCCTGCGTAAGCTTGAGCAAGAGGTGCGGCTCCTTCTGGAACCTGGTTACCGGCCAGCCCCGCTACGCCATCATTCCTTTGCAGCGCTGTACCGTTCAACCCCAGTGATGCTGCCAACGGATGATTAAGTATAATCAGCTTGGGTGAGCGGACAGGAGTCAGGTTGAGCTTTGTAAACAATGATTCCGGCAAACGAGAATAACTGTTGTCGAAGTTCCACCCTATTTGATCTGCTATTTCTTTTTTCTCCGTCATAGTGTCTCCTTTTCTGCTGCGTATCTTAGGTTTTCCCATTTTAGTTTTTACTTCTGTCCATTTATTATCCAATTATTAAACATGGAAATTGCTTTTTTTATTATAATCGATTATCAAACATTAATTGTATTTGAATACCGAACGGGTCTTCAATAATACCGTAGGCTTGGCTAAACACATTATTTGATAAAGGCACAATAATTTTCACTCGATCATCTGTAATTAAGCTATCATAAAAACGTTTAATTTCTTCTAGGTCAGCACTTTGAATACATAATGAAGTATTATTCCCTACTGTATATTCTTCACTGGGATTCATTGTATCTTCTGCTATCATTACCTTTGTTTTTCCGATTGCTAAGACTGAATGAGAAATATAATTTTTATTTTCATCAGTAAGCTGTATGGAGCTGTCACGTTGGGCCATGTCTTGATAGGTAACAAGAAACAATTCCTTTGCGTTGAGATGTTTTTTGTAAAAATGTATAGCTTCTTTTGCCTTTCCGTTCATGGATAAGAAAATAGCTACTTCTAATGTTGTACTCATGGTATCAGTCTCCTTTTATATGTGTAGATATCTTATGAATTTGATCTATTCCCTTGAACTTATTATCATATAAAAAGGTATCAAAATATGACACCTTTATAAGGAGATTTAGATGAAGAAATCAGAAAGATTAAATGACATGATCAGATACTTAAACAGTCGAGAGTTTTTTAATTTAAATGACCTAATGGATAAATACCATATCTCAAAAAGTACAGCTCTACGAGATATTAGTTCATTGGAACAACTAGGTATGCCTATTTTTTCGGAACATGGCAGACATGGACGATATGGTATCCTAAAAAATAGATTGTTATCCCCCATTATTTTTACGATGGATGAAGTGTATGCTCTGTACTTTGCAATGTTGACGTTAGAAGCTTATCAATCCACCCCCTTTCACTTAAGTGTTAATCAACTGAATGAAAAGTTTGAACACTGTCTTTCTAAAATACAAATAAACCAGATTCATAAAATGAAAAAGGTTCTACAATTTGAAATATATCAGCATAATCATGTTAGTCGCTATTTAGATAAAATTTTAACAAGCATTCTTAATGAGAGTACGTGTAAAGTTAAATATGTAAAAAATAATCAGAACAAAAGTTACTATGTTCAATTTTTCAAAATTTCCGCTAAGTTTGGCCAATGGTATGCTACTGGAATAGAGTTACATACGAATAAATATAGAGTTTTCAGGTGTGATCGAATCACCTTTGTAGAAGAAGAGGAGAACAATTCTCGCTTTTCTATAGATGAACTCCTTAGTCGTTCATTAGAAATGTATCAATCCGAGAAGAGCATTGACTTTGAAGTAGAGATTGTAGAACAAGCCAAGGATATTTTTTATAAAGAACATTATCCTTCTATGAAAATAGAAAATGGTGATAAGACAGTCATTAAGGGATTTTATAATCCTGGAGAAGAGGAGTTTATCGCTCATTATTTTATGAGATATGGTCATTATGTACGATCAGTGAAGCCAGAATCTTTAAAACAGATTATTAAAGATAGAGTTGAGCACCTCTTAAACCACTATCAAAAATTATAAGATCATCGAAGGTTTGTTCAACATTTCCTCTACATTTTAGCAAGGAAAAGAAGGCTCACGCTCCTTTTCCTTGCTAACGATGACATTTGAATTATGGCTTCCGTTTGGCGATAACAGCATAGGATACCGTTCTTGTGAATCCAGTTGGATTCCATGCAGTAAATACCCATCTGTCTTCGGCCGCGGAATAATTATTGAGAAGAAACCCTTGTTCATTTCCAGAGAAAGTCCATGCACCGCTAATCAGATTGTAGGCGTTACCGTTAATCGTAGTGCTTCTAAAGCTATTAGGAGAAATAGTGATCGGAGCGAAAGTGAAGCGTGCGAATCCATCTCCAAGTTGAGTTACACGAATGGCTTTTTTAAGATTCATAACCACGTGACTTCTTTTCTTTAGCTTTCTTCCCAACTTTGCTTCCGCATTTTTAATTTTCATTAAGGTTGCCTTTCTCAAAGAAATCATCTCCTTAATTGTTCTACTTATAGTTAATGATGGGGAGATACTTTTGAATGGACAAAATCCCCGGTAAATTAGCTTGATTTTCTGGAGGTGCTGAAACAAAAAGCCCTTCCTTAAAATAAAGGAGGGCTTGATACCGCTACTTCTCATTATTTTCCGTTCCTATACCGATTTTGTTAAGCCGATATGGGTGATCATGGTGTCATACGGATCTAATTCCATGGTTTGTTTGCCATATTCCGTTTCAATCGTCGTTCTTTGAAGTTCATCGCTATTGTTAATAACAACCAATATTTTACTTTCTGGATAATAAGCACACTCTGTATATAGGTTATCTGTAATGTACTTCGTTTCATGTAACTCATTGCCTGCAAACCGAATTATATTCAGCAGCAACCTTGTGTTCTCCCAGCTGAATTCGAAAGAAGGAAGGTAGATCCCCTTTCCTTTACCAAAGGCATGAGTAGACAATGCTATCATACCACTCGTTTCCTCCACTACCGCAGCTGACCCATCCGTAAGATAAATGCTATTCTTTGGCGTTATACTGGCTCCCTCAGGCACCAAACCATGCTCATCCCTAGCCTCGTATGCCCATCTTCCATGACCTACTCTGGAGCCTGTATCCTCATCCAGTCCAAGAACATGTGCCATTCTGAAAAAGCTGTCGTGGCCTTCGACCGCAGAAGGCTGGTTGATGCCAATAAAGGTACCACCCTCATAAACCCATTTCGTCAGTAAGTCCACACACTTGTTGTCATTCCAGTGCTCCCCACCACTCCATGCTGAACCAGCAGAGCCGGCATTGATCACTACATCACAATCCTGTAGAATTCCCTGACGGATATCTTCAAAATCAATGAACTGCACTTCAATCGGCAATCCGGATAAAGCTTCATTGACCTGAATCAAATCATGCATATACGTTTCATGGAAATGTCCAGACAATGTCCACGATCTCAATTTTCCCCAGCTATGCAAAATAGCTACCTTCGTCTTCATGTGATAGGGTTTGCCTTCATGATGTAGTTCTTTAATTTCTCTGAACTCATTGGCAATCTTTTCGATATAATCACAAAAATCCGGGTAAGGCTCTACAAGGTGCAAATATCCGCCCAGTCCAATCCGGTCAATAGGCTCCCGCAGCAAGGCGCGCCGGATATTAATCCAATACTTTTTGGCATCCAGCGTGGGATTTCCCCCTTCCATAAAGGTAGGAAGCCCGCCTAAACCAACTGGAAATAAGTATGGATGCAGCCGAATCTCATGCGTATTCACTTTTACACCTGAACAGAGCCTCGCCTCGTATCCTGAGAATACACATTTAATCAACCCGTCAAATCCAAACTCTTGAAAACGGTCATTGTAAGGCTCCATGCCAACCCAACTGTCATCATAAAAAACATAGGCAAGCTTGTCGTGCCTATGCACAATGTCAATTAATTTCTTGCCAAATTCGATTACAAAATCATTGATAAATGCCATCCAATCCAGCTTGCGCTGCTCAGCCGGGATATGACTGACGCGGTATTTCCCGCCATTCACAAAATCCTCGGCAGTCATCGAATACCCGTATTTCTTGGCAAACAGATCAAGCGCTCTTGAGCTTACCGTAAAATCGTATGAACCCCAGTCAGAGAACAGATGGCGATTGCGCTCACTGCTGCCCCAGACCCAGGCGAAATTATAAAATAAGGAGGTAAACCGAACAACCGTGGTTTCCTTATGATGGAGACACCAATCTTCCATCCAATCCAGCAGATATTTTTGCGTTTCTGCATAGATGGGATCAATCTGCATCAAATGCTCTTTGTCCCAATGATTCGTTGTGTGATTGTACATGGAAATCTCTTCCCAGATCCGGTAGGCCATAAAGCTTACCGTGTATTTATGCCAAGGAACAATTCCGGTAATGACCACATTTCCGGATTCCCTTTCATAATTCCACTGTTCTCTTGGAACTTCCTCTCCGGTCGTTCTGTCAAAAACCTGCCAATAATTAAACGCCTCTTTGGAATCATTAACTTTGAATTGTTCAGCAAAAAAATCCTCCATCAGATAGATGGATACATAATCTTGTACAGCTACCTTCGGATTTGTAATTAAAAAACACTGCTGCAGCTTATCCAGATGGTGGGACGCCCACTCATTATGATCTCTGATGATACAGATTGTCGAATATATGCCGTACCCAGCGTTAATAATCTCATCGGACAATTGCGTGCCGTCACTATCACGGATGACATCGGCACCCCACCGTTCAGCTAATTTCAGGGTCAGCGCCTCATAACCGGATTCTCCCGGTAGTGTAAAGTTCCCCGTAGTTTGTTTGGACAACTTGGTTCCCTCCTAATTCAACATATCAGACAGAAAGGCCAATGCCAGGCCTTGACCCCAGCCCTGAATCCAGTCTTTTGGAATATTCCGATACCCATCCCGATCTTTCATAACCGCTGTGCCGCCCGACACACCTAGTACCCGTCCGTCCTCGCTAATATGGTTCAAGATGCCCTCCAATGCCTTTTGCACGTATTTGGTATGCAGCGGATTGCCGTTATTGATCATGGCTGCCGCGATTCCGCAAGATGCAGACACTTCTTCGTAGGACTCCTCGTCATCCAGTACCGTCCGCCACAGGCCGTTCTCCGTTTGAACCCCCTTCAGTGCCGCCAGTTGATCCCGAAGTGAACACTCCACGTCCATGCACTGCGGATATAAATACCAGTCTTTCAAATGAATTTTAACTTGCGACATGGTATAGGCTCCCCAAGCATTCGCTCTACCCCAGAAAAATCCGGACATATGGTCCTGCTTGACATTATTGTAGCCATGGTACCAGAGACCGCTACTAGGGTCTTGCAGGTATTTGATATGCCAGTAATACTGATTTAAGGCATCTTGGATCATTTCCTCATCTTTTAATTTGGTACCTACACGTAGCAGAAAAAATGCCGCCATAAACAACGTATCCGCCCATGCCTGTTCTGGAAAATCATTAGCAACGGATACCGTATGCTGCAAAACATTGTCTCCAAACCTGAGAGCATGGTTCCGAATATAATCCACCTTGCTCATCACAATATCCCAATATTTCTGGTCCCCTGTTTCTTCATACAATGTGATCAGCATATGGCCCATAGCACATGTGTTTACCGTCCAGTGCGGCAGGCCCAGCTCGATATATTCATCCGCCCACTGCTTAAGCATATTCAAATAGTCTTTATTTCCTGTTTTTGTATAGGCCGTGGATACACCATAATAAGCCACACCGCAAGGCCAGTCCCACGTCAAATCCATCGCCATTGTTTTTCTGACGACTTTGTCGATGACTTTTAATATCTCTTCCTTGTCATAATTTAATTGAAGCATCTATGTTCTCCTCTCTTTTGCACACGCCCCCAAAGGCGCTTGAGAGCTGTTCGTCACTGCTTTGGAAACGCTTTACTTATTCCATTGTACGCAGTAAAATAGTCTCCATCTAAGCATATTCGCAACAAAACTGCGCAATTCCAATCATTTATGTGAGGATTTTGCAAAAATCCAATAAGCGACTTCCAATAAACAATATATAGATCGAAATGGTCTAGTTCGTCTATATATTGCACCTTGGAGCGATTGGAATCGAATTTTGCAAAATCCTGATGTATATCTGCTGGTTAAAATCAAAGTCATGGGGGTATTGAATATGCCCAGAAAAAAGAAGCCCGTTATAGAATATCGACACTACAGCTTGCCCATAAATTTCCCTGTCTTGCTATTAAGCGGTGAACGTTGGAAGATTTCAGATATTAAAAGTGAACATCTCCATTTCCATAACCATTTGGAGATTGGTATATGCTATTCAGATAGCGGCAACATGGAGATCAAAGGAGAATCAATACCCTTCAAAGCCGGCGATGTGACCTTCATCCCCAGGTATCTTCCTCATACCACATACAGTTCACCAAATACATCCAGCCTTTGGTCTTATATCTTTTTTTCGCCAGAGGACCTCTTTCAACATTCATTTAAAAGTGCTTACAGCAACTTCGAGCCAAATTTGTGGGTGGTGAAGGGAAAAAACTGTATATTGGATAAGGAGCAGTATCCCAAGGTTTATACACTTGCGACTTCAATCGTAGAGGAATTAAAACAGCAGAATCCTTACTATCAGGAAAGTGCCTACGGCTTATTGCTATCCCTTTACATAGAACTCCTTAGAATTCATTCCAGGAATGAACTGTTGGCAGATCAAGAAACAGAGCATAGCCTGAAAAGCGATTTTGTCATTTCTCCGGTTCTGGAGTACATCACGAAAAACTATATGAACCCCATTACCATGGATTTTTTGGCCGATCTGTGCCATTTAAGTACAACTCATTTCCGAAGAAAATTCCATGAAATTATGGGGACGTCGCCTCTCGATTTCCTAAACAGCACCCGAATCGAAGAGGCTTGCAAGCAGTTAAAAAGCACGGAGGATTCTATTCTTTCGATCTCCGAACAAGTCGGTTTTCACTCCATTTCCAGCTTCAATCGTTGCTTCTCCAGGCTTATGGGAAAGCCGCCAAAAGAATGGCGTAAAGGGGCACAATCCGAAGCGCAATCTGCGAAAGCGTCTATACTGGAGTTTACGGGGTGGGTTTAGCATAACAGCAGAAATAAACTCGATAAAACGAATTCAATATTCTGGATATCAAACTAGCCATTTTCTGCTTTATATGATTAATCACATTTTGCAATGTATCTAGAAAAGCATAAAATTCAAATCTTTTAACAACTCCATTCCAGCAAGCCCCGTTGTATAGCCATCTTTGACCTTGAAAATTAATTTATGTAATAGCCAAGTGCCTAAAAATAAACGTAATGATGAAATCGGTGAATCTCACAATATGACAACAGATGTTATATTATACTTTGGTTGAAGTTAAGCAAAGGAGATGCTTATAATGAATCAAGAACCAAATCAGCAATTAGGTGAGATTATTGAACAGTTCATACATTCATTTATAGCAGAAAATAATAACATTCGATCTCAAAAAGTAATCAACATTGCAGATGAGGATACGATAGCTCATTTAAAGGAAATTGGTTTTCCCAAAAAAGGAAGACCAGTAAAAGAGGTAGTCGATGAAATGAGGAAAAACGTCTATCCTCACCAAACCTTCATGCAACACCCTCGCTTTTTCGCATTGGTTCCTGGTCCAATGTCTCTTTACTCGTGGTTAGGAGATATCATGACCAGCGCCTATAATACCCATACCGGAAGCTGGATGCTGAGTTCGAGCGCAAGCCTTTTAGAGGGGGAAGTGATCCGGTGGATGTGTGACCAAGCAGGATATCCCAATACTGCTGGAGGCATATTTCTGTCGGGCGGATCGCTGTCGAATTTGACTGCTTTAGCGGCTGCACGCAATGCAAGGTTATCCGAGCAGGAATATGCCATTGGAACTGCTTATGTTTCAGATCAAACTCATTCATCGGTCGCCAAAGGGTTACGCATCCTCGGATTCCGCAGTGATCAAATCAGGAAGGTTCCAAGTGATACAAATTTTCGTATGGATGTTTCAGCCTTAGAAAAAAAAATAATGGATGATCAAGCGGCTGGGATGAAGCCTTTTGCAATCATTGCCACGGCAGGCACAACCAATACGGGAAGCATTGACCCATTAAACGAAATTGCTGACCTATGTGAAAAACATAATATTTGGTTACACGTGGATGGAGCTTACGGTGCGTCGATTTTGGCTTCTTCGAAATATAAGTCTCTTTTGAGCGGGATATCGCGTTCAGATAGTATCACCTGGGATGCACACAAATGGCTAATGCAGACCTATTCCTGTAGCGTGGTTTTAGCCAAAGAAAAGCAGCACCTCGAAAATTGCTTCAGCACACATCCAGAGTATTTGAAAGATGCCGAGACTGATGAAGAACATATGAATTATTGGGATCTGGGTCCTGAGTTGACCCGGCCTGCTCGAAGTTTGAAACTATGGGTGACACTGCAAGCTTTAGGAACGGATGCTGTCAGTGAAGTTATAGAGCATGGAGTTCAACTCGCAGAATGGGCTGAAGATGAAATCAAAAAACATAATCATTGGGAGATTGTATGCCCCGCACAGTTAGCGATTGTTAATTTTCGATATGCGCCAACTGGGCTATCGGACCAAGAATTAGATTCACTCAACAAAAGGATCTCCCAAGAAATGGTGGCGAATGGATATGCCACTGTGCTTACGACACAACTCAATGGAAAAACTGTTCTCAGAATCTGTGCAATTCACCCAGACACTACGGAACATGAGATAAGAAATACAATTCAGCTTTTATCGAATATAGCAAGATCATTAAATGAGAAAAAAGTTTTTTTATGATGTTCAATTGTGAAAATGAAGTGCTACACTTTCTGTAAATAAACAAAAATGCTCAGCATCACGAAAATAAGAGGGGCACACCGGCCCTCTTTGCTGTTTTCCCAGACATCCAAATTATTTGCCATTGTGTAATGCAGTAACAATGAACAGCACCCAACCCTAAAACGACGTGCCCCCATCAATGGAAGTTGTTTATTTTCATAACGTACTACGCCGTAGTTCATAAAAATACTGCACACTGGGATGCTTTAGCTTCATCTTCTCGGTCATGTTTAATATTCGCTTTTTTCCAACTCGTCTGTCCACTAAAGCTAGAATATTCAATAAGATATCATTACTCTCTAAGCTGTCCTCTATAGAAGTAGTTAAAAACTTATTAGCTACAACATTAAAATTAGACTTGCTTAATGAGGCCTGTGCTGACAAAAGCTCCTTTGCATGTTCTGATATTTTTCTACCTCTTGCAATTACTTGTAGACGATCCTCCGGAACGTTCCCATTAGTATCTTTTCTGACCGCTTCAATTTCTTCATTGCTGATAGGAACTTCGATATTGGGATCATTCTTGATTTCCAACTCCGTCTGATACCATTTGATTGGACTAGTGATATCATTCATATTGAGTATGTTCTTCTTATCTACAGTTATATAACAAATTCCAGACTTATCAGGCAAATAACGGTAACTGGTCGCTCGGTATTCGACCCTTCCGTCTAACGCAGGACAGCGGAAGCTCTCCAGTTGTTGCTTCAATTTACTCCAGGACATATATCCTCCTATGTTTTCAATGCCTACTAACAGCCCGTGCCCCAACTTGGCAATTTAATTTTCACGTTCCTCTACCTCATCATGATCCTTGCTTCCAAACTCATCAAGCAATGTACGCACTTCACTTGTTGATTTGGCGTTCACTAAGCTGTTTCTGAGTTCACTTGCCCCTCGGAATCCACGGACATATATTTTGAAGAAGCGGGCGAGAGGGCTGAACGAACGTGGCTCCTGCGCTGAATAATGATCATGGAGATCTAGATGAAGCCGCAGCAATTCAAGTAATTCCTCACTGCTGTGTTCCTTCGGCTCCTTCTCAAACGCAAATGGATTCTGGAAAATACCACGCCCAATCATAATGCCATCCACTCCATATTGCTCAGCGAGCTTCAGGCCTGTCTGACGGTCCGGAATATCTCCGTTAATGGTCAGCAGTGTATCTGGTGCCACCTCATCACGAAGTTTCTTAATCTCCGGAATCAGTTCCCAGTGAGCGTCTACTTTGCTCATTTCCTCTCTGGTCCGCAGATGAATGGACAAATTCACAATGTCTTGTTTCAAAATATGGGTCAACCAGTCGCGCCATTCGTCTACGGTAGTGAAACCGAGCCTTGTTTTTACACTGACGGGCAGTCCCCCGGCTTTGGCGGCCTGAATGATATCCGCTGCGATTTCGGGACGGCAGATCAGGCCGCTTCCCTTCCCATTCTCGGCTACATTCGCTACAGGACAACCCATATTAATATCGATGCCTTTGAAGCCTTCTTTCGCCACACCGATGCTCATTTCACGGAAATATTCCGGCTTATCTCCCCAGATATGGGCCACCATGGGCTGTTCATCCTCTGTAAAAGTCAAACGCCCGCGTACACTTTTGTTCCCCTCCGGGTGACAATAACTCTCTGTATTCGCAAACTCCGTAAAAAACACATCCGGTCTGGCTGCTTCACTTACGACATGGCGAAACACAACATCCGTCACATCTTCCATCGGTGCCAGTATAAAAAAAGGTCGTGGCAAATCACGCCAAAAATTATTCGTCATATCAAAAACTCCTCTATAAATACCAGGACAAATCTTTGGTCCCAAAATGGTAAAGCTAACCTCTTCATGTCCTTGCTTCTTCTTCACATATAACATGTTTAAGCAACGTAGTTCAAACGGCAGTGTATGTTAAGCATAGACATCTAAATGAGTATATCATACTCAATTGAGGAGCATACTCCCCAAAAGACTCGCAAAAAAAGGAAGAGCTCCGCCCCTCCTTGCCATCTTCTATAACGTACTGCGCCGCAGTTCATAGAAATACTGCACGGCATAACTTCCCCCCAGCTTACGCCGTTCCCAAGCGAATGGCTTAAAAAAAGAGCCGAGGAATAATATCCTTGACCCTTTTCGTCAATTTCTACACATGAATACCCAAAATTTTCAGCTGTTCATTGATTTTGGCTTCAAGTTCAGCGATTTCTTGTTTATCTTGTTCTAAAAGCTTACTCACTTCGGCAAGGTCAATGACTTGCTCTTCTTCAAACGTATCCACGTAGCGAGGAATATTTAAGTTAAACTCGTTTTCTTTGATTTCTTCAAGTGATGCCACGTGAGCATATTTATCAACATCCACACGATTTCGGTACGTTTCGATAATCTTATTGATGTTTTTATCAGTAAGTTTGTTTTGATTTTTACCTTTATCAAATTCATTGCTTGCATCGATAAACAAGATGTCTTTTGTTTTACGATTTTTCTTGAATACTAAAACCGTAGTTGGGATGGATACGCCGTAAAACAAGTTGGCAGGTAAGCCTATAACGGTATCAAGGTAGTTTTTCTCAATGATCGTTTGGCGAATCGCACCTTCTGCTGCACCACGGAACAAGACACCATGCGGTAATACAATCGCCATTGTTCCAGTATCATTCAAATGATACAAGCTGTGTAAAATGAATGCATAATCCGCTTTAGTTCTAGGAGCGAGTTTACCATATTCCCTAAAACGTGGATCTTTGAGTTTCGTTTCGCTATTGTCCCAATGAGCAGAATAAGGAGGATTCGCAACCACGGCATCAAATGAGCGTGGGTGGTCAGTTCCTTGGGCATCTGGTCCATCAGGCCAATCACTTTCAAGTGTGTCAGCATTAGACAGAGTTATGTTATTAAATGAAACACCATGCATCATCAGATTCATACGGGCCAAGTTGTATGTTGTCGTATTCTTTTCTTGACCAAAAAATTTAATCGCCCCGGGTTTATTTCCACCAGGTAGCTCACCTTGAACCGTTAACAGCAATGACCCAGATCCACAAGTCGGGTCATACACCGAAAAAGTATGTTCCGATTCTTCTACACCGTCCGTTACGATTTTAGCCAATACTTTAGACACTTCATGGGGTGTGTAGAACTCTCCACCTTTTTTACCTGCACTTGCTGCAAATTGACCGATTAGGTATTCATAGATTGCGCCAAGAATATCCTTGTTATCTTCACCCTTGTATTCAATGCCATGAACAAGCTTTACAATTCGGTTAAGTGATTTTGCACGTTCATTGGTAGAAGAGCCTAGACGCGAGTCTCCAAGATTAATGTCGTTAAATACGCCACGAAAATCTTTCGCAGCTTCTTTATTTAATTCAGCGTTTCGATTGAAGTTATCAAAAATAGTTTGATAATCACTTGGAATCACCATGCTATTATCAATCTTATGAACTAAAGATTCCCAAGTATCAAGCGGTGCAATGGCATAGCCTAAACTTGCAGAAATATCTTCTAAGTAATCATTCAAATCGTCACCATTCGCTTGTTCTAAGTAGGCACTATTGATCGTTTCACCAACGGCAACATCAATAACATTATTTTTAACTAAGTACTGTTCTTGATGTTCTGACAGGTAACGATAAAACATAAAGGCTAAAATGTAGTTCTTATATTCTGCAGCATCCATGCTTCCACGAAGCTCATTTGCCATCGCCCACAGTTTTGTTGTGATGGTTTGTAGATTATTGCTCATATTGTTATTTTCCTCCTAGATAAACATCTGTTGTAGTAGTGCTTTCTTCTGCTCTTGCAAGTGTTCTAGCTTACGCTGATGAAGGGTGATGAGGTGGTCGACATTAGCAAACACTTTTCCAATTAGCGACTGTTCCTGCGCCGAAGTCGGAAAGCAAATGATTGTTTTGGCAAGATTCGTCCTACTTAGCGAAAGGACCTTGATTCCCTGCATGAGCGGTAATAATTGTTGATAATATGATGGTGAGTTCATATAGTATCCAAGATAGTTGGGCTGCATTTTCACCTTCGGTCTGCAAGCTATAGTGTGTAATCCTGATACTACAGGAATGTCAATAATTCCTGTTATTTCTGTAACTTTGCCAACCGTTTTATCCTCGGCAGCATCGGCAATCAGCACATCACCGTTTTGGAGAAGTTGGCTCTGATGATCGGAGACCTCAGCTCCTGTAATGAACGGTATCACATCTTTGCGGCAATCAGTAACGGCACCATATTTGACGAGAATATCGCCGTAATGGACACTCTTTATTTTGCCTTCGTCATAGTTTAAATCTGCTCTTGAAAAAGAGTTGTTCGGTATTGGGTCAAACACCAAATCAAACCTACGCTGTTTCCAAGCGTCAGTGAATCCAGGGAAACGAATTTCGGGAAAATCTTCGCCATTTTTCGGAAACATTTTTTGGAGCAACCCAGCCTTCAATTTTTTTACGTTATTTAACTTACGCTGATGAAGGGTGATGAGGTGGTCGAGTTGTTTGAAGAATGCGCTGATTTGAGCTTGTTCTGCAAAAGAGGGAACAAACGCAGACAGTGCTATAAGTTTATTAACTGCCAATCCCGGCTGTGCAGATTGACCCGAATATTGACCGAGATTCATCTCGCCTAAAAGATAAAATAAAAACCTTGTTTCGTTGTTTTTGTTACCTTTGACAGCAATAGCATGTTCCGTAAAATAGGCTTTTCCATAGGAGATATTCATGTTTCCGCAGAGTGCACCTTGCCTTCCGATAAGTGCATATAATCCATCGTGATTATAAGTGTTTGTGCATCCGCGAAGTCCATTACCACCAAACACAGGGTATCTGCCTTCATCCCTAATATCCTCTGATTTGATATTCTTTCCACTTTGGAACTCATCACATAGCTCCCCCAACCTACGATGTTCCCAAGCATCAGTAAATCCAGGAAACCTTAATTTAGGTACATTTTCTTTATGTTCGCTCATTTCTGCTCTCCCTGTATGGTCTTAATTACTCTATCAAAATCAGAAACTATTTTTTGATGCTTGTTGAATTCTTTATACTCGCCAATAGCCTTTTCCTTAGCTGCCTTTGTGAAATGTGCCCATTTCCATCCAAGATTTCATAGCGATTGAATGTTAAGAATATCATCAATGCTTTTCGCAATGTCCTGCATTCCCAATAAAACCTCATCTTCGAGCAGAATCCTTGCCAAAAACATGCTCACCTTGTTTCATACGTTCAACATCAATTTTAAAACCTTTTTGGATGTATTCTTTTAAGACATCCGTTGCCCATATACGGAACTTCGTTGCCTTTTGCGAATTTACACGATAGCCAACTGAAATAATGGCAACCAAGTGTAATATTTCACTGGCTTTGTTTGTGTTTTTCCTTCCATTGCACCGTGTTGAGTGGTATGTGCAATTTCTGCACTAACCACTTTTTCATCGGCATCATACATTAAAAATTGTATTTCGTTCATCACAATCTCCCATCTGCATCCCTTATTGAACAGTTTCAACCAGGTTAACTTTCTGCCAACTCATCCGCTAGCTCATAAATTGCGTCGCGCAAACCGTTGCGATATTTCATTCTAGCTAAAGACTGCACGCTCTCATCATGAGCCAGTGTCATGTAGTCAGAGCTGGCTTGAGCGATAATGTCACGAATTTGACCCGTATCATCCAAATCTTTCTCTCCGTAGCGATGACGACTAAACAGCTCTCGCATTTGAGCACTTGTGATAATATCTGTGATTCCCCACTTCACTCGGAAGTCAAGAAACCTTCGATCCAGGCTGACGTTGTTCGCTTGCTGGATAATATGTTCACTGTCACTCAGCTTCACAGGATACTTGAAGTCAGAGCCTGCAGGTGGGAAGTGACCTTTGATAATTGCAGTAGCTGCATTCATAATTTTAGTCGCATAGTTACGATCATCCAACCCATTCGCAAATTGGTTGATTTTTTCTTGCGTCTCTTTGGCCTCTTCATCTTTGCCTTCGTGGACTTCGTTCAATAATCGTTCCACGAGTTCAGTAAGATAATCATAGTCAACTCTAATATCCTTCACATGTGTCATCCGCAGTTCGATTTGATAGATAGGGATTTTCTTCTCTTTAGCAATATGTGACTTCAATTCATTCGTTAAAACGGTTGTTAACATTTTCTCTTGATCTGAAGTCATTCCCAGCTTCTCTATTAACTCATCTCGATCATCATAGTTAAATCCGACTTTTTCACCATCAACTTCATCGGAATCATATTGCTTTAATTTTGCCATCCCTCTGTTATATTCACGGAGCAGATCGAGCATCTCGTCCTTTTTCTTTTCAGATGGAGGCAACTGTTGAAAATCAGTCGTTAAGCTACCTAGCTTCCCCACCACTTCTTTCACTTCATTAAATACATCTTCAAATGGTTTGGCAATGATACCATCTTTCTGATTAGATTCACGTTGATCTTCTTCAGACAGAATGGCTGAGTCTTTATTCGCATAAACGGCAAGCGCTTTATTCATCAACTTCTCATTTTGCGCAGGCCATCGGTAATTTACCACACGCCCCCATGGCTTCTCTTGCATATCTGCAATACGATTCGTTCTTGAATAAGCTTGAATTAACCCCGCGCCTTTTAAGGTTCGATCCACATAAAGCGTGTTAAGTTCAGGTGCATCAAAACCAGTCAATAATTGGTCAACCACAATAACCAAATCGAGGAAATTTCGATCGGTGACCGATTTATTTAATCGCGAAGTCACGTCTTGGGTATAGCCAGAAACATCATCCATTCCAAAAGATGTGCCAAATTCAGCATTATAAGCTGTCATGGCATAGTGCAAACCTTGATTCGTAGCAAGCATACTATCATTGTTTGACGTGTTTTGACTAAATGTCACCGCAACTTTTAATGTTTGTCCGCCATTCATCTTATTTTCTTCGTTGATACGTTGAAACTCCTTAAAATACATCATTGCCATTGGCGTACTTGCTTTACCACCACCCACATGAGTTGTGAACAAAGCATTATACTTGCCTTCGTTAGAACGATTACGCCAATTTTTGAAAATGTCTTGCACTACTAATTTGATATGATCCAAATTTTCATCGTAGAAACTGGGTTCAACAGCATCATCCATATCTTCCTGGGAGAGATTGTTGATTTTCTCTTGAATTCGTTCTTCATTCCAGTTGGGATAGCGTTCACGGTAGAACGCAGGAAGATATTGTTCTTTCATTTGTTTTTCGTCAATTGTTGTCTCAAAATCCACCTTGAATCCTAACACATTACGGTCAGCAATCGCTTCACGAATGGTATATGCATGTAATAGTGGACCAAAAATATCTTCTGTTCGAAGACCAGTGGTCGTTTCATCAAACATCGGTGTCCCCGTATAGCCTACCCAAGCAGATTTCTTAAAAGCTTTTTGGATATTCTTGAATGAGTCACCACCAGTTGAACGATGGGCTTCGTCCACGATAAATACGATATTCTTATCTGGAGCTTGAAAGGTTTTGCGTTTCACCAAGGTATCTAGTTTTTGAACCGAAGTAACAATAATGCTATTGTCTTTACTTTTAAGCTTGCGACTCAAATCAGTCGTATTGTCTGTGTTTTGAACGCTACCAAATGTGTCTTCTGTCGCATCAGGATCATAGGCTTTGTAATTTTCATTGGTTTGCTTGGTTAAAGCAATTCTATCCACAACAAAGACAACCTTGTCCACCTTCGGCATACGACTTGCCAGCCATGCCGTTTTGAAGCTTGTGATCGTTTTACCAGATCCCGTTGTGTGCCAGATATAACCGATTTTATTGGTACCAAGTTCAAAATCTGAACGTTTCAAGCCCTCGATCACATTTTGTGTCGCATACACTTGATACGGACGCATCACTTTCAACGTTTGTTTGTTCTTTGTTCCGTCCAAAATCATGTAGTTAGTAGCCATTTGATGCGCCATTGGAATCGAAAGCATAGAATCAGCAAATTCTTTCCAGTTACGCACGATGGTATTGTCGCTCTTGCGTTGCCAGTTAAAAGCAAAATCCTTATTAAATTTATCTGCCGTCGTATTCGCCATATACTTCACATTATTTGGTGTCATTGCCACCAAAATTTGCAAGGTTGAGAAAATATCACGATACTGATGATCTGCAGCATATTGCTGCATCTGATTGAGCGCTTCATCGACATTACGCGTATCACGCTTTTCTTCAATTTGAATGATTGGTAAACCATTAATTAAGAGAGTTGTGTCAAAACGACATTCTCCTTTTCCTGTGATCACTGATGGTCGTTTGATTTGATTGACCACTTGATAAACGGTATCTCCAGCCCCTATTTGTTTTTGATCAAATACAGTAAGAAACACATGACGTCCATCATCTAAATCTATTTCGATTTGCGAAACCCCATTTAAACCATATAAGAACTGCCCTGCTTCATAGGGGGTCTGAATATCAGAGATAATTTTCTTAACTTGATTAAATTCCACAACACTTAAAGGATGGTCAAGCGTATTCTGATTGTGTTGTTCCAGGATCGCCTTGAAATTATTCCAGAGTTGTTCTGTAGATTTAATATGCGGTTCGTATTTCCATAATTTTGTTTTCACTATGTAGCCAGCACTTGATTCTTTGATATCAAAGTTACTCGTTCCTTCAGGATGTTCTTGTTCTACAATTGTGCGACTCGTCAGGTATTGAATTAATTCTGTTTCAAATTGATTCTCGGTCATTTATTGATTGCCCCCCTAAGCTTTTCTAATACTATGGTAGTTTCCAAATTTGCCGCTCTAATTTTCAATGCTTCTAGTCGCAATTGGTTGAAATAGAGTTCACCGATCATCCGCTGTTTTTCTATTGTTGGCAGATCTGGTAGCTCAAGCTCTTTCACTTGTTTCAGTGTGTATTTTAGAACTTGAGACCCCTGCAGCCCCATTTGAAACTGTTTCTTAATGAATTTATCTTCATTAAGTAAGTAAACAAGATATTTTGAATCAACCTTTTCATTAGTTACTAATTTAACGTAGTTTTGCGTGTATAGATATCCCTGATGCTCCACACCAACTATAGTAGATTTTCCCGATATCAAACTAAAAACAATATCCCCTTGACATAGCGTACTGACCTTATCCAAGGTTCGTACTTGTTTGCTGTCACTACCATTTGAATCAATACCAACCAAATCATCTTCAATATCTTGTTGTCCATAATAGGTGTAAAGTGGTGCATTATCATCAACCACTTCTATAATCCTAAATTGCGGTGAACCACTCACGAACTCTACTATACTATCTAATCTCTTCATATAAATTTGTGCCTTTCTTAAATTAACTTTTATCGTTGTTGCTTGTATCTTATAAGATTGTTTCCGAAAATGCAAGCAATGATTTTATTAATTTAAAAAAATTACGTTTTTTTATGTAGAAATCATAGTGATAGTAAATTTTATATAGAAAAAGTTGCCTACCCCGTTAAAGAGCAAACAACTTTTTGTTTTCGTATCCAATATTAAATTACTTAAAAATGCTTTAAGGCATTCTTAATCACATCTACCTTATTGGTATCATGTGTTTTGCGTGAAAGCGATACAGCCGCCTCCACAAGTCTCTACCTGTAATGACAATTGTTGCTCCGTTGCTGTATATGCCAATACACCTAAACTATTAGTCTTTCCTGACCAATAGTGAACAACACTCCACATGTGTCGAGACTGCGAAAGGGATATATTCCTTTTTATTATATATATTACCTATAATATCAAAAACCATTCCTTCTCACAACACTCCTTTTTCTAGATGATGCCCGTTCTCCCTTCACTTCTATCGATCCCACTAGTTCCATATGAGCCTATATTTAATTTACCCGAAACCTTAATCACAATTAAATTAGCCCCGTTCCTGACTTTGGAAGGCAATTGCTCAAAATTACTGTCAGCTTTCTCTCTTCCCATACCTCTCCCTTCCAGAAATACACATTGTAAATACCGCAACCAATGGGTCATTCTGTAAACTAAATCTCTCTTTTAACTGATAAATACATATGCTGGATTTAGAATGTCACTTACTAAACACAACTATAGAAGGAGACACCTATGGAAAATATCGTGACTTACGGTCATATCGAAATCATGCCTTATGAATTCGTTCGCCTTCATGAACTTAAAATTTTAAAAACAGTTAATGACCATGCCCGAATGATCTGTACAGGTATCATCTCGGAGAAAAAGCGAGAGCTGTATGTACGTGCTTCGGATGAAGAAACTCAGGTCAAAGCTTTTGTCACGGATAAAAATGGAAACCGACAACCCTTGTTTCGAGGTATTGCCTTAGATGTCGAGGAGAAGGTCGTTCACGGGGTTCATTATCTGACCTTTGAAGCCATATCTCATACCTATGAACTGGATATCAAGCGGCATCAACGCTCTTTCCAGAACCCCAAGCTCACCTATACGGGTCTGATCGAAAGTATTGTATCCAGCTACCCTAAGGCAGAAGCCATGGATGTCGTGTCCCACAAGAAACCCATCGGCACATTTATCATGCAATATGATGAAACCGATTGGCAATTTCTGAAACGGATGGCTTCCCACTTCTACTCTCCACTCATTCCTGCGGTGGGCTATGGCGTACCGAAGTTTTATTTTGGCCTGCCTATGGGTCTGAGCAAGGGAGAAATACAATCCACCAATTATAAAGTCACCAAACGGGTCGCGGATTTTCAAACGGCCTCTGAAAACCATATCCCCGGTGTGCGTGATGCGGATTTTATCCAGTATGAAGTCGAAACGGAGAAGCTGCTGGAGCCTGGCTACGAAGTGACCTTTCAAGGCCACCTTTTGCTGGTCGCTGAGGTGCTAACGGAGATGAAAGACGGGGTGCTGACCCATACCGCCAAGCTGTCACCACGAAGCGGTCTACGTCCGATTAAAGACTACAATCGCTCTATTATCGGCGCTTCCATTCATGGCAAGGTGCTGAGTGTCCGTCGAGACAAAATTCGCGCCCAGCTTGATATGGACGACCAGCAGGACCCCAATACCGATTACTGGTTTCCCTACTCTACCATTTATGCATCTGCGGATAACACGGGCTGGTATTGTATGCCTGAGGACGGGGACAGCATTCGTATCTATTTTCCTAGTTATAAGGAAGAAGAAGGGTACGCGATCAGTTCAGTTAAAAGAGAACCGCAGCCTTCTGCGGGAAAATCTTCTGCCGCTTCTGGACATGGGACTGCTTCTGCTTCGTCTGCCGGATCAAAGTCTTCTTCAGCATTGTCCGCAGCAGCTCCTGCGCCAGATCGAATGGCTGACCCTGCAATTAAGACACTACGAACCAAATACGGCAAAGAAATCATGCTCGCCCCGGATCAAATCGTCATCTCCGGCAACGGCATGTCCATTGTCATTAACGATAAAACGGGCATTGATATTGTAAGCGGAAAAAATGTGAGTATTAGCGCGACCTCCGATATCGTTATGAGTTCCGGCAACATCCAGCTTTCCGCCGGAAAAATCGAGCTATCTGGTAAAGGCAATACCATTACGCTGGATGATAAAACGACCTTCTCCGGTACGGAAATCAAGATGAACTAACGGGAGGTTAGTAGATGGATAAACAAGCAGCGTTACACCATTTTAAGGAACATCATTTTACACCCTTACTGGAATTACAGCTAGACACGCTGGAGAACAAGTTCCAACGTTGTCAGGATCAGCTCATTTCGGACTTCAACAATTCGTTCAGGGATTTATGTATACACATTCTAGGCATGCAGCAACAAGGTCAAAAAGAACCGATTGGATATATCCACTATTCTTTCTTGCGCACGCAGATTCTTGAGCAATCCTACTTATATATAGTAGAGGCTTATTCTGCTGAATGGTATGAAGATGTTTCGGATTGTAAGTTAGCTTATGACGCGTCATGGGCCTATGCACCGATGAATGCCATGTTGGAAACCTTGGAGCAGGAACGAAAAATATATATGGGGACGATCACTTCAGTGGACGTTGAACGACTGATGTTGGAATCCGCTCCTTTTTTTCACCAGTTTGTGAACTCCCTCCTGCGCTTAGGGATGGCAGAAGTGGTTCAAATGCCTGAGTATCTCGCCATTTATAAAGCTGATCGTTTAGCTATCCGAACGGGCGAGTACAAGGATATCAGCGAGAATCTATATGTCGAAGATCAGGAAGCACTTCTTGCAGATCATGTGAAAGAGCAATTGATACATTCCAGTGAAGAAGAACCCTATGTTTACGAAAACCTAAAGCGGCTTTCTCTTCCCCACCTTCACCTGATGCAAAAGGATTTGCGCTATAACGATTTTAGCCACAGTGACTTACGGGGAAGCCAGTTTCACAGCTGCATATTGATCGGAAGCATCTGGCAACGAGCGAATCTGGAAGGAGGCAACTTTCAGGGATGCCTACTGACCGATACGGATTTTAGATATAGCGATTTGAGAGGTGCTAACTTCAATAGTGCCAGCGGACAGCCGTATCGGGAACATGGAGTTCGGGTGCCGGGGCTATGTGGGCTTCATTTCGAACACGCCAACCTGGATGGGGCTGATTTTACAGATGTACATTCGTTTGAACATGCATATTTTGAGGGGGCTTCGATGAAAGGAACTCTTGTCCCACGAAAGTACCAACAGTATTGGAAATTAAGCGAAGCACAGCGTCAATCTATTGTGTGGACGGAATAAGGAGGAATGTGTATGCGCCATTATTATGTGCTGGTCGATGATCATCGTATTTCCCGAAACATTAAACCGATGAATTTAGACCTTTTTAAAACGCCATTTGTTGGCATGCCTCCGGCTCAGGTTTTAGATGTTCATGCGACAGAAGATGCCGAGTACACGGACTGGCTACCGTTTTCACCCTCACAACCGCTATTTTCCGATTCTATGAAACGGATTCTAGAACTATACAATACACAAGCTCGTTTTAAACAGGTGTATATCGTGAACCGGGAACCTAGCCGTCAAGAATTATATTGGATTTCATCCGTTCCCTCTGTCGATGGCATTTCAGAACAGACTGAATTTTATGCGCACGACCAAACCTTAAAACGACTTGTGCTGGATAGTCAAAAGGTAAATGGACACCATTTTTTTCGACTGTCTAACGTGAGGGAACCCTATTTCATTGTTAGCTTGGAGGCTGCTGAAAGTTTGCTGCGGCGGAGTTTGAGTGGTTTTCGGCTACAAAAGCTAGAACTCTTATAAGGAGGTTTAACCTTGACGGAGTATTGGGATGAATTTTTTTTGAAACTGCATCATCAACAAATATTGAAAGAGCAATTAAGTACAGCGGAAAACAATGAAGGCTGGATGATGATATCTATTGAAGAAGCGATGGAGGGAATTTTGAAAGGCTCACTAACCCTACCGAATGAACAGGAAATTCGATTTCAAACCCTTTCTGTCTTTGAAAATCAACACACCATTTCCCTGCCTGACTCTCTTATTCCAGAAGTTCGGGCTGGACAGACGGTAGATCCGTCGAAAAGCTTCGTTGTTCAGGACAAGCTGGGTGGAATCCTGTTAGGTCTGCACCAAAGCAGGCAAGAACTGGACCCCACGCAAATAGAAATCTATCAACAGCAGATGATTGAGCAAACGAGTCGCGCACAACCAAGTATGAAGCTCGTGGATGAAAAGGCTCTTTCTATTCAAGATACCATCATTGGTTGTTATGAAGCTATTTTTCTAGTTTCCCCCTCTCCCTATTATCAGATTGTCTTTGTGCGTTCCTGGCATGGCAAGGCTGTGATCGGAAGTTGCCAATTTAAGCTGGAGGATGCTCCCCTCTGGTTTCCCTTAACCTATGCCATGCTGCACACCGCAACATGGTCGGAGCTTTCTTGATTTTATACCTTTTATTCAAGGAGGTACTTGTATGTTTTTACCTTTACTTATTAAAGCTCTGGCTCAAGGTGCACTCAGCGGAGAACATTCTTATGTGGTGAGAGGAGCCAAGCTACAGTGCAGTCAAGGCACAGACCCTGGTGTGCTCAATATGATGTACAGCCACGGTGTTTTCATTAAAGATAAACCCGTTCTGAACGTGGACGATGCCATTTGTGGAGCCAATATTAGCAAAATCAATGCTTTTGGATTGTGTAAATTGAAGCAGGGTCTTCCCTGTGAACCGGAGATTGCGTTTGGGTCCAAGTGGACAGGCGGTAAGGAAGACGTATTGATTGAGGGGGCGCCTGCCCTACTCAACAATTCGACCTTAATGTGTAGCTGTCAAGGTGTACAAGAGGCGATATCCTCCTTTTTTGGTGCAGACAGCACGGGATCTGGTGGTGGAGGTATCATCTCCATTACAGATGACGGACAGGATGGTTGATTTTATCAAGCAAGGAGATTAAGGATGAACATCGTAGCGAAAGACCGCTTTACCTATCAGCACTTACATGTCACTTGGCCCTATGGCAAGCTGCGTCTTCACAACGTCCATATGAGTCACGAGCTGGGAGAACATGCTAGACTGGTGATCACGGGTAGTCTAGAAGCCGATCAAGCAGACACAATCATTACCAAAGCAAGCAGTGACGACGAAGTTGAGCTATGGTATTCCGATGCCAAAGATCAGAAGCATCCCTTATTTATGGGACAACTATACTGCTTAGATGTGGAGCACAGACATCAGGAGATCGTGGTAACTCTCGACGTCATTTCTCATAGTTTTAAACTGGATACGCAGCTCAAAAACCGCTCCTTTCAGCACATAAACCAGAAATATGTTGAAATCGTCGACGCAGTGCTGGCCGATTATAAGGGCTCGGACAAGATTGATGAAGCTTTTGAGAAAAAAGCGACAGGCCAGTTTATGTTGCAGTATCAGGAGACCGATTGGACTTTTTTAAAACGGCTGGCTTCGCATGTGGGAGCCCTTCTCGTCCCTAATGTCGTTTCACACCATGCGCAAATTTGGATCGGTATTCCGCAAGCCAGACAGCATATTCATTTGAAAGAGGTTCCTTTTGCGTTGCAGCGCAAGATTGCTCCCTATCTGGATCAGGAGGCTAACGGCTGGAGATCTGCCCATATTGCAGACTATACTCGGTATACCTTTGAGTGGGATCGAATGCTGCAATTGGGAGATGAAGTGGAGCGCAATCACGAAACCTACGTCATCACCAAACGTGAAGGACAGTTGATTCGCGGTTTAATGACCTGGTCGTATGAATGCGCATTGTCACAAGGCTTGAAGGTCCCTAAAATCTATAATCGTACCATCATTGGCGCGGCTATTGAAGGAAAAATACTAGATGTCAGCCGGAATCAGGTTCGGTTGCATTTGGATATAGACGATCAGCAGAATCCCAAGGATGCCCAATGGTTCCCCTATTCTGCTGAAGGGAATCAGGTGTGGTATCTAATGCCGGAAAAAGGTGCGCAGGTGAAGCTGTATTTTCCAAGTGCAGACGAAGACGATGCGATGGTCATACAATCGGTTCGAACGAAACCATCCAGCGTTGCTGTCCCTTCATCTCACGCAGCCCAAGGTGCTGTGGTCGAATCACCAGCAGAACGCCACCAGCGTAAAACTGCCGATCCCGAGTCAAATCCTTTGCGAACCCGCAAGGAAAAGAAATTTCCTTAGGGAACTCTGAACTGTCGATGAGTGCGCAGGAAGGGTCACTGTACATTTCCATGAATACCCATAACGGTGTCAGCCTGAACAGCACCCAACGTATACAAATTCAAGCCACAGGCAGTCTTAGTCTTTCGGCAGGTAGCATCCTGCTGCAAGGAACCAACGGCTTACACTTGAATACAACAACCGATACACTGGATTTGGAGCAGGAAGTTAACAGCGTAAGTTCAGAAATCCAACTTAAAGCTTCCCTCCATCAATACTACCCAGAACCGATTTTGTCTGATTTTGAGAAGCAAGTCGCTGAAAAGGGAATTCAAGGCGTGATGGCAGCACGTGTTAAGGAAAACGTAGGCGCGACCCTCAAGGGAGAATGGGATGCGGGTTTGGATTTTGCAAAAGGAATGTGGGATTCGTTTGTCGATATAGCGGATCTTGTAACAGTTCCTCTTGCTTTACGTTTTATCTTGCCAGAAGGAATCTTGAGACGTAATGAAACTTTCGAAGGTATTCAGCATGGTATAGAATTGGGCGTTGAGAAAGGTACCAAGTATGTGGAAGTTATTAAGGATTCCTCCAGTGTAAAACAAGGAATTAAGGACGTTGGAAATGAAGTGAAAAAAGATGCTAACTTTGTATGGGACGGCATCACAGAACCTTTTGTAAAAAAATTGGATAACTTCTTCCCCAACCCATATACCGATACCAAACAGGAAAGTTACGATGCAGGATATGACAGTATAAAAGCCGTGGAACGTGCAGCAGATATTTATACAGTTCTTAAAGGCGGTACAAAGTTAGTTAGAAATCTCGGAAAGCTGGGTAAAGAAGAAGCCTCCTTATCTAAAGGCGCCAAGGAAGCTGGAGAAAAGAATGCCGGTAAAGGTGGTTCGCCGGGATTATTCGGAGATACAGCAAAAGCTGAATCTGCCCTTGCCAAGGCTGGAGATGGAAAATTCAAAACGAATGCCATCCGTTTTCCAACCAATTTTGAATCCTTGGGGAATTACTTGCAAAGTATATCCCGAAAGATGAATATCCGTATAACTAAAAGATCGCCGATCCTCGCAACAGATAGAGGTCATTATCGGTTTCATGATCCTGGTCCTGACGTCCCACCTTCTAAAGGTTCCGGTGCAAAAATTTCGCCTGAGAGACAAAAACAGATTGATGCGTTAGAATCAGGAAAGTACACGGGCAAGAGCACTAAGGGGACGGGTAATGCTTCTAAAGCAATTGAAAATAGAGCAGCTAATCTTGAAAACATAAAAGAATTCGCCAAAGGGAATAAAAAATTTGAAAATGTTCTTGATGATTATGCATTAATTTATGGAGATATAGTAAAATCAAATAAACCATGGTCATGGCAAGATGACTTTGTTGGTAGATTATCCTCAAACCAAAGAAAGATGATAAAAGAACGAGCTTTAGAATTACATCATGATATTCCTAAGGTTGAAGTGAAGAAAATAGACGGATTGAAATTTGGATATGCAGACTTTAAAAGAGCAGGTGTGGTACTACATGAAGATGTTCTTCCAAAGGAACTATGGAAAGCAACAGATGATGCACAATTTAAGTGGTTGAATGATAGATTGCCAAATAAGGTACAACCACAAGGAACAACTTGGCATCATAATGAAGAAGGTGGATTAATGCAACTTGTACCATTTGGTGTTCATAATATCACTAAGCATAATGGGGGAAGAACAAGAGGACACTGGGCAGACGCTCCACGACATTAATTTGAGAGGTGAAATATTTTGAAAACACAGAATGAAAGTATAATTTCCCCTCTTCCAGATAGCAATTTAATTATGCGTGTGGAAGAGAATTTCGAAATTAAGTTTCCTAAAGATTTTATAGATTTTATATCAAAAAACAATGGTGCTATTCCAATAACTAGATTTTTTGAATATAAATCTAATAGGTATGTAGTTGATCGTTTTCTTTGTTTATTGGACAATCCAGGCGAACACGACAAAGGGATGTATGACATCAAGGTTGTTTTCAGTCAGTTAGATGAAAGAATACTTTCCGATGGAGACATAACAGGTGCTGAATTAGTACCATTTGCAGCCCTATTTGCAGGTGATTTCATTTGTCTAGATTTTAGCGAAAGTAAAACCGACCCAGTAATTTGTATTTGGTACAATGAGGAGTCAGACGAATATGATCCAGTTACAGAAAAAATCGCTGATAATGTAAATAGTTTTCTTGATATGTTAGAAGAATAATTGGAATGAACATGTTATGAAATCATTACTCAAGTCTATTAATAATTTAGTGTAAATTTGTTTACAACCCCAACGACAAGATCGTACAATAAAACCCACAAACCAAACATTTAAAAACTTGACAAACACTTGATAAACTTTCAAAGGCTTATCCCAACTTGAATCATGAGTTAGGGATGAGCCTTTTTTCACGCAAAAACAATGACTTGCCATCCCTCCCCATCAGAGTTAACATACACACACTTCAACAACGGGAGGGAAAATGTACCATGTCAAATTGGCCAGATTGGTTTCGAGAAGCACTACGCCAACGTTTTTATCAGCTAGAACTAGCCAGTGAACAACAGGCTTCATGTTCAACAGAGGAAAAAAACTTATTCACTCAAATGGACCAATTCAAAACCAACCAAAACGAGGATATCCAACGTCTGCTATCTGAATGGGAAGAAGCCATAGGTTATCAGCTAAGTCAGGACAAACAGTCCATCTATATGGAAGGAGTAAAAGACGGGATGCGTTTGGTTCTTCCCGTCATACAATCCACAGTTACTCGTTAGCTTTTGATCACTTTAGTCTATGATTTTTTAGTCCAGTATTTCGTCTATGCTCATTCCACTTTTCAAGGTAAAAACAAAATGCGCTGGTGAGAGAATCGTGATCTTCTCCACCAACGCATTGAATAGGTTATCATCAAATTGTTTTAGTATATCTTGCCGTGAGATTAGTACTCGAATGATTTCATCGACTCGCTCCTTGATTTTTGCTTTCTGATCCTCTTCCTCCTCTAATATCAGCATCTGTTGCCGTAGCTCGTTTAGCTCACTGGAAAGTCTGTTCGTCTCTTCATCATATATAATCTCGTCAATCTGATTCCGTAGCTTCAGATTCACCAATTCCTTCAAGTCGGATTTCAATTGTTGCATCTGTCCTTCGATGTTCAATAGCGGTTCTTGCTCTACTCTGCTGGAAAGTACCGATTCAATATTGGCTTTCAGCGTTTTAATCAATCTTTTCTTATTCTCATACATCCGGTTGAACAATCGCACAAACGCGGAATGTAAAACTTGCTCATCAACCGATTTGGCATCACATGCTGTTTTACCCTCATTGACATACGTTTTGCACTGCCATACCACTTTTTTGGATGGGTTATTGCTGTTCCAGGTTCGGCGTTTAAAAATGGCTCCACAGCATCCACAACATACTTTACTGCTCAGTGCATATTTGCTGGAGTATCTTTTACTCTCCCCCATCACACTCCCTTTCAGCTTGGCTCTCCGTTTCTTCTCTTTTTGCACCGCTTCAAATATTTCTTTGGATACAATCGGTTCGTGGTTATCCTCTATAAAATATTGCTGCTCTTGTCCCTTATTCTTGATCCGTTTATGGGTTAGAAAATCAACGGTTACCGTCTTTTGCTGAAGCAAGGCTCCGTAATATTTCTCATTGGTCAGAATTAAGGTAATGGAGGAATCCCACCACGTATCGCCACCCGTGACTGTTTTAATGTGATCTCGCATCAAGCCTCTGGCTATCGCCTGATAGCTTTTTCCTTCTAGATACTCCTCATATATGCGCCGCACAATCTCTGCTTCTGGCTCGTTAATCACCAATTCACCATGTTCATCCTTATCATAGCCGAGGAAGCGAGTGGTGTTGCAGAAGACTTTGCCGTTTTGGAAGCCTCGTAATATGCCCCATCGACTGTTTTCAGAAATGTTTCGACTCTCGTCTTGGGCAAGGGAACTCAGGATGGTCAGCAATACTTCACCTGTGGTATCCAGTGTATTAATATTCTCCCGTTCAAAGAATACAGCCACTCCAAGACTTTTAAGTTCCCGTACATATTTCAATAAATCCAGTGTATTCCTAGCAAATCTCGAAATCGACTTGACCAGAATCAGATCCAGTTTACCGTTTCGAGCATCCTGTATCATCCGATTAAAATGCGTTCTATTTTTGGTGTTGGTTCCACTGATGCCCTCATCTGCGAAAATATCCGCCATTTCCCATTCCAAGTTGTTTTGAATATATTGGGTATAATAATTGACCTGATTCGTATAGCTCTCCTTTTGCTCCTCGGAATCTGTACTGACCCGACAATAGGCAGCGACTTTCTTCTTTTGAATAGATTGAATTCCCTCTACGATGTCCATCGTTTTAATGGGAACGACGACGACTTTTTTTGTGGTTGCGGCTTGGGCCATAGGTGTTTCTCCCTTCGATATCTTCTTTATACGGTCACATGGTATAATGCTTGCGGCACATCATCAAGTCCATTTCTGTCCATGTGATAGCTACTTGAAAGACTTTTTATTCAGCTCATCAATTTCTCTAAACTCTTCTTCTGTAATTACATTTTGTAATCTCAATTGTTTTAATAGGCTCAGACTGAGTAGGTAGTCGATGGATTTTCGTTGCATATGTATGTGGCTCCTTTAAAATGAAAATGGCTCCCTCTAAGGCAAGCCAATAGATATAATGCTCAAAATAAATTTTTAAGGCTAATGGTCTTTTCTATGGTCATGCTAGGATCACTTACTAAGGTGACAGTCAACACAAGGGCTTTATTGTTCGCTCCACTACTGCTTCTTGCTTTTATGGTTACACTGTTTCCTGTACTTGCAGTTACGCTCCCCATGATCGGAGTTGAATCATCTTGATTCTGTAGGCTCCACTCTACCGACTGGTCAAACACTTCCACTCCATGATCATAGATATGACTGACGTATGAGACGCTTTGGCCTGTTTTTAGAACTGAATTGCCCGTAATGGTTATCGCATAGAAATGTGTTCCTGTTTCGACAACTCTCATTTCAATGGTACTTAGTACTGTTGGGTGATACGTTAGTTTCGCAGTAATACTTGCTTGTCCCAAAGCAATGCCCATAACCTGTCCATGCTGGTCTACGCTAATTATACTCGGATCACTGGATGTATAGGTAATCGTCGGATTGGCTATCTCATTCCCATTATCCGTAGCAGTTACATTCAACGGTATTGTTTCGTTTAGAGGTACATGAGCTATCGTCCCCTGATGTATATGTAATGAGTATGTGTGAGCAGTCTCGTACTTCCATTTGTCCGCAATGTTATTTTCCACGTCATCATAAGCTGTATTTATGCTATCTAATGTGCAGCTTAACAGGATGATGCCATTTAGGATACGATCCATTCCCACTATTTTAAACGGCTGATGAGTCATATAAAATCGTTGACTTAATCTAATACCCCTCGTGTCTGCATTGTCTTGTAGCCTAACTATAATATTTCCCTCTGGCATGGAGATAACTTTACCTGTTTCCGTTGAAAACGTTCTGGCTTCTACCACAGCATCAAACCATTTCACTTGTCCATCCCAGTTTAAAGCTAGCCATTGATTACACTTTTTCATCCTGCCTCGACACGACTTTTCATTTTGATCCGCTTGACTGGTAATTAAATATCGTTCATCACGATAATCAACGATATCACCTGTATGTAAAGGTGTTGCTGCTCGAATGATTTTTTCATCAGTCATTTGAATGGTATCTGTCGCAACCCGGATCAGAGCAAGCTGCTTTACACTGTTAATATGCACAAGTTCGCCTTTCTCTCGTAGGAAGAAATCAAGCATCGGCTCTAAGCTCCGTGTCATTTCTCTACCTCCAATGCAAAATCTGCCTTACAGCGATACAGGTACAACTCCATATAATCGCTCCATTCTTTTATGTCTAAAATAATAAAAATATCCTTGCCAATTCGAACATAGCCGTTTAATTGCAATAAAGATTCCAATGGACAGAAAGCTCGATATGTCGTCTCTAGTATGTAACCATCTTCAAATGAAAAACTTTTGCGATAAGGTTGTACATCTGCCATTACTGACAGAACAGAGTTGAAATGAGTAACATCTAAAATTTTCAGGTTCGTATCATAGAACATTAATCTGTTCCGACCTTGATTTTAGGTAGAGGAAGAGCCAATCGAATACTTGTCGGAATGCCTGTTTCATAGTTAGCTGATCGCTCTCCCTCCTGTTTATTTATAAGTCCAACCGAATCCCTATTCTTATAAAGAAACACCGCATAATCGACCATGACATGATCATATTCCACAGGCAGTGTCGCCACATTACAATAGCCATAAATGTTACTCCTCGCTTTATTCAAATAATGGATCAGGATATCATCCTTGGATTTGTCTGTTGGTTCCATGCCTAATAATCGTTTCATCAAATCCATTAGCTCACTCATGTGCTGTCTCCTGTACCTCCTTTAACTGTTCCTTCTCGGTACGCTTCATGCTCTTGGTAGCTTGAGCTTTCGTTTGGGGTATATCCTGCTCCGTCTTATCCTGTTTAGGTTCCTCTACTTGCTCATAATGTCCACTGGCCTGTAACCGCAGTATCAGCTCCTGATCTGTTACTTCCCATGTGCAGCCTGTTTCCTGATTCAAAAACCACATCTTATCACCCTCCAAAAATGAAAATAAGGGCATACAAAGCGGACACCCTAAACGTGTTTCTTCTATTATAATGTGTTTTCATATGATCCCATTCTCAATTAAGACTTATTGGCTGTGAGTACAGCGAGAGCTTCCGGCTTGATACATTTGGCTCCAAACACTTGCAACCCTTTCACTGCATCCGAGAATTGCTTCTCTGGTCTGAAGGCTTCAACCGAATCTACTTGACCTGCAAACGAAATCGCACTCTTATGACCTGCGATGAGTTTATACTTGGCTCCTGTGGTATTTGGTACATTGTTGGATTTGTAAACGGTCATGCCATCAATATCTCCCACATAACCTGTGCGGATAATATTTGGGTCTTTCGTAAAACGAGCATCTTTCAGTAGCAAGCCATAATACCATGCTGGAACCACAACAAATCGTTCCGATTCAGGTACATTATTTTCGTCCAATAGTACGCCTAAATCAATCAGTAAATCATACGCCTTTGAAGAAGTTGGAATTATAGGCGTTGTATCGTTACCAATTGTATTCTCAGCTTTAACCTCTGTGTAGAATCCAGCAAGATACTGATCCACTACATTGGCGAGTCCATAGGAAGCTTCCACGATTCCACCATCCAGTAGATTTACATTCGCTTGAGCAGCATCGACATCATCCACCTGAAAATTAAAATACTTCGCCTGATCGATCACCAACGTTTTTTGCATAGCATCTAGTTCCTGTGGATTCCCGATTCCAGCTACCTTGTCATAATTGCCAATCGTTATTGCCCCAATGGAATTAATTTTCACTGTGGAACCCTGACCTTTAATCTCACCTTCATAATCAGTGTTGACCACGTTCCCATATACCAAATTCTTTTTCAGACTTTCATTTAAACGTGCGCTCCAAATCGTAGGAATAAAATTTTGTACTGACATATCTATTCACCCTATCCTTTTCGTTTATTATTGTTTGTTTTGTAATGCTTGCTTGACTTGATCCCAATGCTGATTGATCTCGTTTGACGACATGCCTTTAATCGCATCCAATGTAAATGTGCTATTCGTTGAACCAGCCGGAGGAGTATAGCCATCCCCTTTGAGTCGTTGCTCGACTTGCTGTTGGATAGCCAGTTGTAGCGATTGTTCCAACATTGCTAAATTCGCTGTCGTCCCTTCTTCATCTGCACCAATAAAAAAATCCACTAACGGGAGTGGAAGTTTCTTTTCGGATGCAATTTTAATTGCTTGACTGGTTAAGCGTTCACGTTGCTTCTCTAGCTTCATATTTTCGACTTCAGCTCGTAGCTTCTCAACTTCGATTTCTTTCTCATCCTTAGCCGGGAATCGCTTCTTGATCTCAGCATCCACTGCACTCTCCAGATGATTGGTCTTCCACGTTTCCAACGATTTGGTTGATCGTTTGTCCACCGTGCTATCGAACCAACTTTTTGCTTGCTGATTTGATTGAATGAATTTTTCTATCCCTTCTACGCTATACGGATTCAAACCCTGAAGATACGTTTGCCATTCCTCATTCGTTTGGTTTTCTTCAATCAACTGCTTTATTTGTTCTAAATTCATTTTCGATAATCTCCTTTATCGCCCATTCGACTCACAGAACCGAACACGCTTATGTATGTTTGAACCGTTTAATGTCATGTTCAGGACAGCAATGTAACGCTTTAGAAATCACAAAAACGAGGAAAAGGTACAAACATACCAACTCCCCACTTTTACCTATATTTCAACCTTTGTTTATGCGGATTTTGGATAGCCTGAAGCGTTACATCAAGCCTATTGTTTGCCTAAACTTCAGAAACGTATATGTATGCTGAAACTGTATAATATTGAATATCATGTTCAGGACAATCATGTAACGCATTAGAAAACGCAAAAGTGACGAAAAGGCACAAGCATGCCAACTCCTCATTTTCGCCTATTTTTAACCCTTTGTTTATAGGGCTTTTCCCACCTCTAAAGCGTTACATCGAGCCGTCTTTTTGTCTAAACTTCCGAACACGTATCCTAATATTTTCTTTTCTCGCCTTACCTCTACACTTCTCACAATATTTCTGCCGATTCGAGTTTGTCAAAAATGTTCCTCCACAACGTGTACAGTTCACCCTCGGCTTCGCTGTCTTAGGCTCAGTCTCTACATTACGTTCAGACTTATATTCTTGATCCAGTTTCCCATCCATTGGCAAAACTCCATTTTCAAAATAGCTACAACGGGGAAGAACATCGGCTTGGACGAAAAATACACATGGGCCATCCTGTAAACAGCAATAGTTTGGGGTACCATGCTTTGCTCCGAGATAACACGCACAATTATTCTTCACCAGCCGTTTGATGCTATTTTTATTCTGCATTTGAGACCTCCTTATCCGTAGCAATTAATCGTTGCTGCTCCGAATGAAATTTATTGAATTCCAGCTTGGGATTCTCTACAAACGGTAACAGTGTTAGCAGTGTTTCCTGTGAGACCACTTGCTGCAATTTAACGATCACATCAGCCATCCCAACCAAGTCTGTCGGCAAATTACGAGTAAACTTCACCGCAATATTCCGGTAATCATATTGAATGCCTTCTTTAATGTGCAGAAACGTGAAGAAATTCCGTACCCGCTGCTTGATCGCTTTTTCCATCAACGCTTCACGCATCGCCACTCGATTCTCCAGATTAAGCAGCTTGTTTCGCAGCGCTAAGGAAGATGTATTACTGGCCCAGTTTTCATTGAAGTTGACCTGATCCATCATGTCGAAGATTTTGCGTTCAATATTGTCCAGCTCGTTCTTCACAAAAGAATCGTTAATCTCCTTCGTAAGCCAACTTACCTTTCCTCCAGCCGGAACTTGAATAATGCCCATCTTCTTCATATTCAATAAATCTTCAGCTTCCAGCTTCGCATTCTCAATCACGAGATAGGCGTTGCGATGATCTGCGATTTCATTGACCAAGTCTGAATTCAACGCATTGTAGGCATCAAATAAAGAAATCACATCCTGGAAGCCACTTTTTCTCTCCGTATTGGCTGGACAGGAGATAAGCGGGACTCTTCCAAAGATGTGATTATGTTTGCCGATATATTTCAATTCAGTTGCTTGGTCCTGCTTTATTTGATTGCCTTTATCATCACTGTCGATTGTATAGTGTAGGATTTCATGATCGGTATACACGTCCAAATATACCTGCTTATCAAACCTTCTCGTAAATTTATGTAAGCCAAGTAATACATTTCGTTCTGCTGTTCCGTCCTCTAACACAAACGCATTCAAAGGAGATAATACTGTGGCTGAGAACTGACCATCCGAATCAATATAGTTCAATTCGAAGCTCTCACCGAAGATTTCGGATTGTTTCCGAAGCTGTAAATTATGCTCCTTATCCCAATGGTTCATATGCACATCTATTTTATGTATGGCTTCATCCTGATCCGACTTGGACACATAGTTTACTGGCTTTCCAAGCAGATAGCCCACTTCGTTATCTACGAACTTACGTAGGAAATTAAAAATGAGCTTTTGGTTGCTTCGACTTTCTTGCATGGCATAGTTCTTGAAAATAGCATGCTGACCATTGTAGTAGTCTGAGTATTTCTGTTTAACTAATGCAGTTGAGTGGAGTTCATTTAGACAATCTAATATGATTTGTTCGGTAATTTGCAAATAGGTCCTTCCTTTCAAAATGGGCTGTGTAATTGTTGCTTAAATAAATAAAGAACCACCTTTTAATAAGGTAGTTCCTTGTTGAACTAGCGTTCACCGTTAGTAATTCATTCCACCCTCATTTACTTGATTCATTAATAATATTGGCTTTATTCAGCAGACATGGCATCCGCTTTTGTTACATGAACCGTACCATATGGATGCTCAGGCGGAGCATAGATGACGTATATTTTAAGCGGGGTATTCCCCGTATTGGTAACGTTGTGCCATGTTCCAGCAGGTATCATAATTGCATACCCACCACAGGCCATCGCTTGAAAATTCAAATTATCTTTACTTTCACCCATCTGAACAAGTCCCTGACCTTCTTCAATACGTATGAATTGATCTGTTGTGGGATGAACTTCTAAGCCAATATCATCTCCAACATTAATACTCATCAGGGTTACTTGAAGGTGTTTCCCTGTCCACAAAGCGGTGCGGTAAGTATTATTTTGCTTAGTAGCTTGGTCAATATTTACTACAAATGGTCTTTGCCCATAATCTGTTGATTTATAAGGATACCCGTTCGCGTTGACCCCATTATAATAATGACCATTCCAATTATTACTCCAACGGATGTTATTCCAATTGTCATGCATTGGAGTATTCCATTGATATGGATAGCATGAATTACGGTACAATATTCATTCTCCTCTCAACATTTCATCGTTTATTTTCATTCTATGCACTTGCCTATCTAAAGGTTAAAAAATGGCAAGAGCCTAAGGCCTTAAACGAACGGCGACACCAAATGCTAAACATTTACATCCAATCTTTATGGTTATTGAAGGTAACTGTCCATTTGCTTAACGAGTGATTCAGTAAATATTTTTTTTAGCAGAACCCTCAAAATAATAAGCTTCTATCATAAAATATCAGACTCTTGACCGACTGAATCAATTGAACTGCTCCATATAAACTGTCTGGCGCATCGTCGTATGTACAATTTCGATTGTAATCCTTCACCTGATGGTTGTACCTAAGGTTATCTGCATTGAATAGAATATGACCCTTCTTCACTTCCGGCTCCAAGCTAATAATACGTTCATGCTTCTGCCCCTTGGAATGTACACTTTCCACGGGTGTATGTATCTTCGCTTTCCATAGCTCTTCTTCAAACTTTTGCTTCATATAGCTTTGTGCCTGATTCACTTCAAAGCCCAGCTTATCTACAGGATAAAGATTTAATTTTTCAATAGCCACGTGGAATAAATCATCCGGCAGCAGTTTATAAATATTTCCATCCACCACATACATCTGCTTTGTCTTTCGGTGCTGACCAATAATTGAAATAGCCGAATAGTCATTTTTCTTCCCGGCTTTAATGGCTGGATCAATGTACATGGCCATTTCCATATCCTCAAATTCAGGCAACCTGTCCCAATACATGAGATTCTGAAATATGTATTCATCGGTTGAACGCGGATCGTTTTGTAATTCTTTATAGAAACTTTTTTCTCCCATAGCTTGCTTCTTGCACATCAAATAATAATAGTCCAAATACTCGTTCCATAGGATTTTCGTACCCTCCAGCATTTCCTCCTCATTCGCCATAAAAAAAGACAAGGCCGTATTGATCCTGTCCTCGTCTTGCAAGTTATTATACATTCGTTCCCACTCTGACCACAGATCATCCCGTTCTGAAAATTGAAGTACGGCTGCCTTACGAACACTTCGCACACCTGGAATTTTACCCTTGAGCAGATCAGCCATGATATCTTCTTCATTCAAAATGGTTCCACAGATCAGAATATTCGTATCCCTTGTTCCAATAGGCAAGATGACATCCGTAAATGTATTTTTAATTTGTTCTCGTTTGGCTTCGGATCGTGCGGTATCTTCCTTAAGCAAATCATCCATTAATACCAGCGTAGGGCGATGATGCTTATAGTGAATACCTCTCAGACTACCGTCAATCCCACGAATCATAATGCAGGAGTCCAGTCCACCTTTACTCTTCAGCCATATTTCATTGTTGTTCCAGCGGCTCCCTTTACGAATCCCGAAATCCTCAATCAGCATCTGATTGGTTTCCAGCTCATCTTTGATCATGTCCAAGAAGGGCAATGCAATTTGTTCTGTGGCAGATATGATCAATGTAAACTGTGATTTATCATAAAGTGTGGCATACAGCGGAAATAAAAAAGAACTGATCGTTGACTTTCCATGCTCCCTTGGGAGTCCGAAAGCTGTAATCAGTCCTGTATTCGCAAGCATATGTCTTAATTCCGTGAATAGCTCTTTGTGAAACTTGCCAAATGCTCGATCAAAGTATTTAGGAAAATAGGCTAAAGCGAAAAACTCAATATCCATCTCACCAATAAGCTTACGTAGTTCAGAGAAAGAGAACGTTTTGATCAGTTGTTTCATTTTGGGCGGCTTGAAATGCTTCTCCATATACTGCTTAAGCAGCTCAGCCTGTCGCTGCTCTTCTTGCTTTATTGTTTCAATGGGTATAACTCCTTTCTCAAATTCACTATAAAATCATCACAAAAATTTCTGCACCCTTTGCTGGCGGCTCCGTTTATCTACATAGAAGCCCCCCTCCTATCCACGACAAAAAGAGTGGCTGCTCACCACTCGATATTTGCCAATGCTTCAGCCATATCCTGCTGTGTTGTTAGGGTATAGATATTGGTTGTTGCTACGTGATCATGTCCAAGGATTTGCTGAATGGTCGTCAAAGGAGTCGTCTTCACCAGCTTATAGCCAAGTGTATGTCTGAGCATATGTGGTGTGACCTTTACATTGATCCGATCCCCGTATTTGTTCAGAATCAGGTTAATCGCATTTCGTTCCAATGCTCCACGCTGCCCAATACATAGATATTCTGATTCACTGTGTGGTCTGACTTCAAGATACCGAGTAATGGCTTTTCGCACATCCTTATTTAATGGAATGGTGCGGAAGGAGTTTCCTTTGCCGAATACCTTCAATAATCCTTTGCGTTCGCTTATTTCAATATCCTTCAGCTTGATGCCAACCAATTCGCTTACTCGTATGCCAGTCCCAATCAATAATTCGATCATACAAATGTGCATCCGATTACCCATACGGTGAATTTCATTCCGCAGCTTCCACAAATCCTTTTCTGCTAACCCTTTGTATTGCCGAACAACCTTGTTCCTTACCGCTTCGATATGTATTTCTTCCTTAATATATCCTTGTTGGTGCATCCACTGAGCAAATACGTTGATACTGGCAATCTTGCGGTTGATGGTGAGTATCGCTTGATTGGTGCTTTGCAGATATTTCTTGTACTCCACGCCATCCAATTCAATCCACTTGTCCAGTCCATATTCCGTTTTCCTTTGATACCAGGTTATAAACTGCAACACGTCCCGGATGTAGCACGAAACTGTGTTCTTGCTTCGATCCTTGCTCCGTAAATGTGCTTCAAACCCTTGAATATAGTCCATATTCGCCCCCACCCTTCGCTTGTGTGTCACATCATACCGTTGATGTGGGGGAAAGTCCACTGATTGCATAACTTATCTTATGCACTTAGTTTGGGCAATTTACAGGCTAATTCAGGGCTGAAACTGGCGTTTATCTATAAAAATACTGACGGCATAACGTTATGGCTGTGAATTATCCGGCTCCATATATCCTTCCTCAATCTCAACCGATTCCTCAATAGCTTCATAGTCGGCATCCACTACATCCGCTTCAATCATATCCAAAAATAGCTGCTTCCGTTCTTGTTCCAATGCCTTCGTATTCACCACCAGCTCACGGCGATCATTCCACTCATTTGGAGCACGGTTCTTTAAGTAGAAGATCATCGCTGTCGGATTGGGAGGCTGATATCGTTTTACTTTCTCGATACGCGTCTTCTTTTTTCCATTTTTGTCCTCTTCAATGATGGTTTTTATTTCTTCATATTCATACCCTGTTGCAGCTTTCAAAAGTGAATTTTCCACGTGGGATATAGGGACAGATCTGCTCCATTTGACTAGTTCAGCCAGCATCGGATGTTTATCTATATACTCGTACCAAGTCGTTTTACCTATATCGAGTTTCTTGATAATGTCCTCTGCATTCACGCCTTCTTCGAACCATTGCTGGATTTCCGCTAACCGAGGATATACATGGGTTTCCCACTTAGTTGGGCGTTCCAATACTTCTGCAAATTTGGGATGCTTCCTGCGATAGTCGCCTAATGTCCAGATATGAATGTTTAGTCGCCTAGCAATCTCTTCATCTGTGGCTCCTTCACGTACCCAAACGGGAATATCCTTCAGCCTTGGCACAACAAATTGATCATACTTGGTCAGTATCTTAGGCTTGTTTCTTTTGGGATTGTTACTATTTTTGCTCATTCTGTTCACCTCCATCACGAAAAAAGGGAACAGCCACTATCGGCCATTCCCCATATGTATCAGCTTACCCTTCTAACTCAGCCTCGTAAAACAATTCGATATCCTCAATCACCTTCTGAATCAACTCATTATCCTCCTGAGCCTCCGTCCCTAGCACATTTACCTTTTCGGCTTGCATGCCCTTCAGGAATCGAATCACCATATTCACTTTTGCCTTACCCAATTCAATCACCCTTTCGGTTTAGTCAGCACATGATACCTCTGACCTTGCCGACTCAGCAACAACTTCTTGGTAGCTATATTGCTTACCTTCCCGAATCAAATATACACTGCTATTGTCACCAACATGAGCAATATATCTACTTACAATCACATCTACATATTTGGGATCAAGCTCGCTGGTATAGCAAAGCCGATCCGTTTCCTCACAAGCAATTAACGCTGAACCTGAACCACCGAATGGATCAAATACGATATCACCAAGTTTACTTGAGTTTTTAATCGGGTAGCTAATCAAGGGAATCGGCTTCATCGTGGGATGATATTCATTCCGAAAGGGGCGATCAAATTGCCATAATGTCGTTTGCTTACGATCACTGTTCCAGTAGTGTCCACCTGTCGGCTTCCAACCATATAATACGGGTTCGTGCATCCAGTGATAATCTTGTCTCCCCATTACCATCGCTTGCTTTGCCCATATGCAGCATTGTGCCAGTTTGAATCCAGCTTCAATAAATGCCTTCCTAAAATTCAAACCTTCACTATCCGCATGGAACACATAAATACTTGCTCCATCATCTGCTACTTCAAACATTCGAGTATAAGCTGCCAATAGGAAATCATAAAATTGGTGATTGTCCATCTTATCGTTCTCTATTTTCAATGCATTCTTCGTCTTGCCCGTATAATCCACATTATAAGGTGGATCAGTTACAATAAGCTGAGCCTTCTTGCCATCCATTAACGTTTCAATATCCTGCGGTTTAGTCGAATCTCCGCATATTAGCCTATGCTTCCCAAGTAGCCAAATGTCACCTTTTCGAGTGATCGGATGTTCAGGTAATGCTTCTTCTAGATTAAAATCATCTTCTTCATCCACATTTTCTTCATGTAATGTATCCAACAACTTCTCCGCTTCAGACCAATCAAAGCCAGTTAGCTCAATATTATATTCTGCTTCTTTTAACTCATCTAATAATGTAGCCAGTGCGTCAAAGTCCCATTCCCCTGTAATTTTGTTGAGCGCTATGTTCAGAGCTTTCTCTTTCGACTTATTCACATCCACTATGACACAATCGACTTCAGCGTATCCGAGTGCCTTTAACACTTTGGCACGTTGGTGGCCTCCTACAATGGTATAATCACTATTACAAATAATCGGTTCACAATAACCGAATTCCATTACACTATTCCTGATCTTTTCAAACTCTGGATCACCCGCTTTTAAATCCTTCCTTGGATTATATTCGGCATGTACCAGTTGATCGATCTTCAATTTCATCCATTTCATTTATATCACTTGCTCCTTTATGTCTACAGCTTTCTCATTATTTCTGGCGTTTTTTTATGTACGGATTTAACGTTTCTACGTTTACGAATTTGATTTCCAATCCACTTGATCCCCTTTTCTAAACCCGCTTTTAAAAAGGCTGCAATCCACATCCAAGTGAAAAACACACCAACTACAGTAATAAATCGTGATATTTCTACGATTATTGCTTGCAACATTAATAGCATTCTTGTTACTCCTCTCTAAATGAAAAAGAAACCCTAGCCAATAGCCAGAGTTCCCGTGTATCTAATTTGTAGTTGTAAATTTGCTCATTGTGTCACGTGACACATCTCAAACTTTGTAAGCCCAGCTTTTTCAATTTTAAAATTTTGCAAATATAAACGTACATTCAACAAGATTAATTTCAATCTGTAAAACGAAAATTTTAAAATAAGCAGCCTGACTACAAATGAATAGATGTCTTAGACATGAGGTAAAGACCATTTCTCCATTTCATTCTTTCTAAGTTTAGGCTATATCAATGGACTGACCTCAGTTTCCCCTATATATACAAAAGTAGGGTCACGTCAATCTATCATGTTCAAAAAATAAAATGAAGACAGCCAACGATGTTGGATGGCTACGGAAAGAAATAATTTGTTTACAAATTTTTGTTGACGGTTTCTTTTGATCTTAACGTTTGTACCCACATAAAGGGAAACTCTCTCACCATCTCGATAAAAACCACTTCGCTACGCTTCGTAATCGGTATTCATCGACCTGCCGCCGTTTTCCCTCTTGCCTTCGGCAATTCACCCTTTTGCGGCTCAATTTTGGTTTGTCTCATTTTTTTGCTTTTTTACATTTCATAAAACGGTTGATTCCATTGACTTTTTTATCATCTGGACAGCAAATCATGGATATATGTATATATATAGCATTACTCCACAATTTGCGGTCCAAGATTAAAAAAATCCTTATATATGCTATCTTTTTGGCAATATCCAAATGAAGAAAAATTCGATTTTTTTGTTGCAACCGACTATTCGTTAAATTTGCTGACTAACCAATATCGCTTCCCTTTATGGGGGTTGTTGCTTCCATCTTCTAACTTTTTTCGGTTATCTGGAAAACTACCAATCGCATATTTTAATTGATTCGATTGGAGGTAGGATTGTAATTGGCTAATATCCTTTTGTAATCTACCTCGATAATCCTTGATATCAAATTTTTCTATGACTTGTTTTTGACCCTCTTTGTATATTCTTTTACCGACTATCGTGTCTAAATAGCTACATAATTCTTCTTGCTCAAATCGTTTCTCAATCAACGTGATTTTATTTTTATGTAATAAGTTCGAAATGTACATCATATAGGCATCGCTTTCCTTTTTCCCTCCACTTTCTTCCCTGAAATTATTGGTTTCTCTGTTCTGATCCAGCATTGCTTTAAGCCGATCTCTCGTAGCTACAGCTTGAAGATATTTAACTCTGGACACTGTCTTCTTCGATTTATATTTTCCATCACTTATTGCGTTGTCTTTAATGATGTGATTGGATTTCCTCGAAAATTTACCCACTAGCTTTTTCCATTCTTCAACTCCACCATGTATAAAAGCGTCTGCTTCATCCAGTTTCATCTGGACTGAATTCAAGTAATTATTCAAATTTCGATTATTTCGATTCAGCAACACCACATGAACCTTATCCTGGTCATTCTTGAATCTCTTTCGCCCAATACACTGTAGCATCGTATCCACGTCAAATATATCGCATACAATTAATTTAATTTGCTCATCCTTCAAATCAAAACCATTATCAAGTACCGTAGTGGTGAATAAATATTTACAGTCAAACCTATTTTGCTTGACCATGGACTCCACTTGATCATCATCTACATGTTTGAGATACTTTCTGTTTTTGCTGCTGCTTTTACTGCATACGAATAATGAATCGTCATACTTCTGGTAAAGCTCAAAAGCCTTTTGGATCGTGTCTGCAAAATATATAATTTTATCGTCAGCTTTATTGAATTTGTGCTCAATTAGTTTTTCTACTGCATAAAAGTCTGTGTAGAAGGATAACGATGCAATTTGATTAAATTTAATTGGAATGGAGTACGTCCATATTTTATTACCTTTTTGTTTGAGCTTACGTCTGTATTGATTCTTGATGTAAGAGAATAACACATGACCTGTTGCGGACATAAAAATCCTAATTTGAGATTGTAATCCGAGAATAGCTTGAAGAGAATCATCGGAATTATCATTAAATCCACTGTCCGTAGTAAAGTAATGCGACTCATCACACACAATGTATGTATAGGGAGAAAAATCGTACTCTTCATCATTGTCTAGCCGATTTTCAATCGTTTGGTATAATTCAACTTTGATTCTTGAGGTATCCTCGATAGCTTCCTTATTCTGATCATACAAATTCCTTCGATTGACTAATAAAAGTATGTTCACATTTTGCTGATCCGCTAATTCTTCCAGCTTGTTTCGGATAAAGAAGGATTTGCCCGATGCCGTGCCACTACTGATTAAAACGATATCTCCATATTTCCATTCAGCTTCCTCCCCGTTTATCTTCTCAGTTACATTTTGCTTTGGCTTATAATCATCAATTCTCATAAAATGCTCCTCACATCATTTCTAACATTTACATTTTAATGATTTGTTGCTTCCCATTCATCAATGGCTACAGATAGTTCTGGCGTTTTCAGATACATGGAAAATAAAACATTCGTCTTATAGTGTCGTGCCTTCGTTATAAACGAGAACCCCTTACTCGTCAGATAATTAAACAAATGAATATCATAACAATAGAAATAGTTCATTTAGGTTCACTCCTGTCATTGTGGGATCGCACCTATATCAGGTGTCACCCAAGCGCCCGTGTTAACAGGCGCCAGATCATGACAGACCTATGATTTAGTTTTATTTGATAAAGCTTGATTTCGTTACTTTTTCAATCCTGATAAATTCAATTGTCGCTCCGCCAAAATCCAGTAAGGATAACCCTTCCTCTCGGCGAATGGCCTGATCTCGCGGAATTATACATTTCCTTTCCCCATGCTCATCTACAATATGAACATATCCATACTCGACCACCTGAATCTGTAATTTCTTGCCTAATACCTGGTCAGCTACCAACTGCGATTCTTCCTGAGACTTTTTCAATGTACTGAAGCCAAGCAGATAATTCCTCAATATTCGTCTTGTACTTTTCTCGTCCAGCATAAAAGGCGTATGACTGGTTTGTACTACGCTTTCCCTTTCAGCTTCATATCCAATAAAGAATTGTCCCATGATTTCAAATAATGAATACACACCGTCTGGCACATTCAATAGAAACTCCACATTATCTATTGTAGCAATGCCAGCTTGAACGGTAAGCTCCTTAGCTTCCACATTTCGATTCGTTAGCCGTTTCACCTTTCGTACTTCCCCCTTTATGACATTTTCATGCTGCTTTAGATTTTCCAGTAGTCCATCTACAAACAACCATGCAAAGGAGTACGTTCCATAATTTTGATAAGCGATCTCCACAGCTACACTGGCAAGTATCGAAGGGTACGGACAGATCTCCTCACACTGAGCCTTGTACTTCTCTCTTAACTTGGCGTATTCAGCACTGATCGCTTTCCGAGTATCATTATCACGTTCCCATTTTTTCAGTTCATTAAATTCCTTTTGGCGATGATTAATTTTATTTTTCTGCTCGTTGTATTCTGTATACAGCGGTTCAATGTGGGCTAGATAGCTCAGAAACTTGGGCTGGCTTACCTTGCTCATATCCTGTAATAATTGTCTCGTACTCTCGATGCTGAAAATGGACTGATCCAATTTGCCATCTTTCATGTTAAACGTTTCATCTATATACTTTTCTGCCACAATGCAAAATTGATTAAACGGCGATTTCGTCGAGTGCTGATAATCCTCCGCTTTACCACCATTCACGAAACGAAAGAAATACGGCATCTGGATAGCCAGACGATCCAGCACATATGGAATTTCAACTTCCAGTCCATTTTTGGTTGCATCAATGATTTGGCCTTGGAGAAATTTTAAAACTGAGTTTTCCAAAACCCGTGCTTGAAGGCTCCCTTCCTCCAAAGCCAGATTCTGAAAATACGTATTCACATTCGTACATCTACCCGTCAGGTTATGTAGACTCTTCAATTCCATCTTGATGATACTATCCATATTATTCGGTACAGGAGCAGCTACTTTTTTATCATCTTCATTGATGGTCGTAGGCGCGTCGATCACTGCTGAGAGTATGGTCGGATCATTCGTACAGAGAGCCGTGTCCCCGTCCACATCTCCTAGTCCGAGCCTTGCCAGTGTTAAATCACAACAGTTCAGCACAATTACATTGTCTAAATGACGCATATATCGGTTATGTACGTGTACAAAATATAGCTTGCCAACTTCATTAAATATCGTTAACGGTGAACGGAATAGCGCATGCATTCCACGTTTCCGATTCATAAAAGCCTGGTTCTTCTTTAGCACACCTTTTACTGGAATTGCGCTGGCATGCTCCATGAATGCAATCGGATCGTTTGTCAGATAAAAGTAGCAGCCACGGATCGGAATACGACCTTTCAACATATCCTGTACTTTCAGCATGGCTTGCTTCACGATGAATTTGCGGACGTTTCCGTCATACAGCATCAGTTCATTCAAATCAATGGCTTGGATGATTTCATTTATAAATTGCTTCTTCTGACCTCGTTCTATTTCATCTTCCTGTTCGTCGGATTCCTCGTCTACATCTTTAGATTCATCATCTTCTTGGACTAGCATATGTAGGAACGCTTTCGTGTACGCAATATCTCGAAGCCACTTTCCATGGGTGTCATTTTTTTGTCCATGTAATACTCGTTTGATGACATCCATTAGAGGCGTAGCTAATTGATATAAATCGTTCAGTGTAAGATTCAACGCGTGAATATATTGGTATGTCAGTGGTGTGTAGGCGTTCATCTGGTATGCTGGCTTCGCATAATTGGCGACCCAAAAGTGATTATGATTATGTACTTTCAGTAATTCTTCATATTCCGCTATATTTTCAAACAAACATTTAGGCTTAGCTTGTTCCTCATTGTATTGATGCCATGCTTTAAAACAGGACTTGGTGAGGATGAGATCAATAGGACGACCCTCTTTGTCGATGACAGGCTGTAATTCACCAAAAACATCCTTTATCTCGGTCACGTTGTTTTCCTTGAACCATTTCATCAGATCAAAACGGATAAAGTTACCCTTGATATATGGAAGTCTACCCTGAACTGCATTGGGTGAATAGGATAGGTTCAGATGTTGTCCAATACGCTCTGCAAACTGAAAGCTCATTAAACCTTGACCATCGAAAAATTGAACATTCTTATTTTCATACTGTGGATACTCCACTCGCTTGAATCCGATGGACTCTTCATTGATTGCTATGATTGGTATTTCTTCCGTTTGCTCGATGGAATAACAAGGATATAGTTCGTCATCATACATAACTGAACGAGCAGGAAAAGGAATTGCTTCTAGCTTCACGCGACGATTCTGTTTATTCCATCCATTGAAAGTTTTATATTCATTTTGATCAGGAACAGACTTTGTGCGGCCATTCCACGAGATCGTTTTATTCGGTATACGTTCTAATTTATGTAATTGTTCCTTTGATGGCTTCAATTCTTTCTTCGCTTTGAAATATTCACGTTGCTTCGCCTTTTCATCGAATACCAACTTCTGTTGCTTGGGGTCCTCAGCACATTTTTCCACTTTCCACACATCTTCAATGATTTCATCCTTTTCATAATCTGGAATCACGACAATACGTGGAATGTACGGTACTGGCTGTGCTGCCGAACGACTCACACCCAATGCTGCTTCCTACTTATGGATATTGGTGAGTGGTGGCATCTTGCCGAGTGTAATGTGTTTGTGCAGATCAGCAACATACTTTTCTTGGATAAATTCTGTCCTCTGAGTACGTCCCATCGCAGGTGACTTGATCGAACGGACATATCCCTCTCCATTATAGTAGATGCCCTCTCGTAACATACGTTCAAACAGAGCAAGTTGAGATGGATCGTCTACGTCAATTTGGTCAGATTTGAGCATAAAGATAACATCGGTAACATCGGTGGAAGGATCGTGTTCTGCTACGACTCGTTGGAGTTGATCGAGGTAGATACTGTTCGATACGGTGATGGTACGAGTGCTGGATTGTGGCGCACAAAGTTGGTCGCCTACATGAGTGATCTCGTTAAAGTGGAATAGTTTGATTTGGTATTGATTGCTCGTTGGATTGCTGGACAAATTTTGGCCTCCTGTTTAGTAGTTTGTGTGATATGGTAGTGAACGTTCCATACTGATGGATTTTGTATCTAAGTCATAAACAGAAACAAACGTTCGTATCTAATTATATGGAATATACGTTCGCATTACAAGAGTTAAGTTTGGAGTTATACTAAATACTGGATACAGGATATCGATAATACGATAATAAATGCATTCAAAATTGAGGTATATGCAAATACAAGACAACGACAACCTCCAAACATGATCTGCCTGTAGCCGAGAATGTTTTGAATCAAACCTTTGCCACGAACGGCAAACTAAGTCTATATAACCGATATTACGTATATCCCAACAGATCGGGTCTGGCTTGACCTAGCAAGCCTAATAGGCCTGTACACGCTCAGAATCGTTGGTTTCCACGCAACAATACGAACATACACTGATCCACTTCGTGATTCCTCAGTTTTATGTATCTAGTCTATTGACAGAGGTAAAGAATTATAAAAAAAAGGCGATGAGGACCAATTTTAAAATATCAAATCGGTTCTCATCGCTTTCGACCAACTCAAGATATAATGCGTATTAAGCACAACTACTGAATGAAGCTTCTTTGACGACTCTTGTTTAAGTAACGAAATCAGGTATAATAGACTATATGGAAATATATTCTTCTAAATTTTTCTGGGACTTTTGAAGGTATGAATCAATTGATATTTGTCCAGATAAGTTAAAATCTATGGGTTTGCTATCAAGTTCATCAATAACTGCAGACGCAACTGCTTGAGCTAAAAGACAAGGTACTGCATTTCCAATCTGACGATATACAGCGGATTTACTTCCTTTAAAGATATAATCTTCTGGGAATGTTTGTATCAACGCTGCTTCCTTAAGCGTAATTCTTCTTAATCTAGAAGGCGCATCTGTGAACTCTGGCATTATGCCTTCCATTAATTTGCTGTGATAGTCTACAATCCAGTTATCACTAGCAGAATGATACAAAAGTGCTTCATCAATGATAGGGGTTTTATTTCCTCCCATCGAAGCAGGAAGTGTATTAGCGATACCTTCTATGTCTAATGGTCTTCCCATTCCATTGAAAATCATACCTGCGTATGGAGACTTTCTCAAAACTGGGTTTGAAGCAAGGGTAATACGTGCTTCACAAGTATGTGGGTTATTTGGTGACCCTGCTGGTCCTAGATGTGATATGGTTTCTCTAATTGTCTTAATGGGCTTCTCTTGAACATTAATTCTTTTCAACATCTTTTCTACGTCAATATCCTTATTCAATAAACCGATGAAAAAAACACGCTCTCTTTTTTGTGGAACACCGTAATTTGAAGAATTAAGCAGAAACGGATAACAACTATAGCCCATTTCATTTGCAATTTGAAACATTTTCGTCCTTACATCTTTCCATTTTTCTAGCTTAGCTAATGCACTCACATTCTCAAGTACAAAAGCTTTAGGTTTAATAATCCGGACTACATCAAGATAAGTCCAAATTAGAGTACTTCGTTCATCATTCGGGTCCATCTTTCCTGCGACAGAAAAGCCCTGACATGGAGGTCCTCCAAAAATAATATCCGTTCCTTTATATGCCTCTAACTCATTAAAAGCATTACGGATATCACCTCTGAACAGGGTGGACTCAGGATGATTGGCTTCATAAGTGTTGCAGGCATCTTTATCTAGTTCATTTGACCAGACGATATTTACTCCTGCTTTTTTGAAACCAACATCCATTCCGCCTGCACCAGAGAACAAAGATAAACCAGTATATGTGCTCAAATTAATCAACTCCAACTTTATTCATTTTTTTATTGTACTATAAGCAAAGGTATAAGTCAGTATAGCAAACATATGTTCTGTTTTAAAGTGGTAAAATATATCTCTGGGGGTTATACAATTGAGTGAAGTTCGTGTAGATAAGAATCAAGCGACTGAAGTTTTAGTAAAAGCAATAGAACGAGCAACAACCAAAGGCTACAGCTGGCAATCGCCATTTTCAAAAAATATCCAAACTGTATTATTTGGCACTCATTTGACTTTCCGTTATATCCTTGTCACAGCACTTTTAGCAAAAGCAACTAATCCGAAAGTAAATGCTCTTTGCTTACAAGCAGGTTCACAGCTAGATGGAGCATATGATGCAAGAAGTCTGTGTCATAATCTGTTAGTACCTTTTGAACGCAAATATTTTAATGGTGGTTTGGGAAGCTCTAATGAGCCATTTCTCAATAAACCTGCTCGGGCACCAGAGCTTAATCCCTCTAACCCAGTTCGTAGAGGAAACGATCAAATGCTACTTGATTTACTCTGTACATTCTTACCGCAAATCCAAACTCAACAAGAAGCATTTGATGCTCTTACTGATGCTATCGCATGTTGTTTCATTAAATTTTTGGAAATTAGAAAGTCAAGTACAGTACAGGCAGCAAAAATTCCAACCTTGACTGAAATGGACCTTTTCCTCAATGACCTTCTTGAACAAGCATGTGGTGGAGAGACCCTGGTACTAACTGTAGGTGTTTTAGTGAAACTTCATACCATGGCTTTAGCAGGAAAAACTAAGGTTGAAGTTCATGTAGTTAACCAATCTGGCGCCTCATCTAAAGAAGTTAGTGATATTGATGTTTACCTAAATAATAAAATGTTGTATGCTTTCGAAGCAAAAGATAAACTATATAAACAAGAAGATGTTGCACATGCAGTTAGAAAAGTCGTTGACTCTGGCTTCAATCGATTAATTTTTGTCTCTGGTCCAAGAGCCATGCTTCAAGAAGCGTCTAAGCAAGAACTAATAGACGCTGCCGCGCTTAAAGGGGTTTACTTAACCTTCATGTCTCATAAAAAGTTTATCAAATTCTATCTTTCACAAATTCCACCAACAAGTATAGAACTTTTCTTCTCCACATTAATGGAACTAACACGTGAAGCAAGAATGAAAGACGACACCATCACTTACTTACAAAATACAGCACGAAAACATGGCTTTATTGAATAGAAATACAAGACCCCCGGTTAATTAATCGGGGGTTCTTTAGTTTGTATCTTTTTAAGAAATAACTCATCCAAGCTATTACCCGAATCTACATAACCTCTATCAATTGATTCCCATAAATACAGAGATGCAATACTTTTAAATGGCTCCCATGAAGATTCAACTTTTTGTAGATAGTTATACTTTGGTATCTCAGGTGAATTATAAAGCCATCTGGCTGCTCTTTGCAGTCCTGCATCAGCGTAGGACATAACATTTACGCGATTTAAAGCAAATATTAAAAACATCTCCGTCGTCCATTTCCCTATACCTTTTACTTCAGTTAAACTACTTATTATTTCATTGTCCTCTTTTAGACAGATCTCATTGAAATCTATTTTTTTTGTATAAACTTTCTCAGCTAAGTCCTTGATATATTCGGTTTTGGCTTTAGATAAACCCGCGGCTCTTAAATCGTCGTATGGTATTGATATTATAGATTCTGGTGTAATTACACCATTACATAATAGGCTTACCCGTTTACGGATAGTAGTAGCCGCTTTAGAAGACAGCTGCTGTCCTATAATGGAGGTTGCTAGTGCTGTGAAATAATCTTTATCTGAGTTCAGTTCCAAATTTCCAATCAAATAAATTAATTTTTCAAGCCTCGAATCAGACGAAGAAAGTAGTAAAACATTCTCATTGTATATAACTTGATTCACAAAATCATTTTTCACTAATTTATTTTTATAAATACTTTTCACTTCCAATACGGTGGTTTTGTAATTCACATATGGCACTTCGGACTACTTCCACATACGTTACCGCAATAAAAGCACAATATAACCACATCAAGTTTAAGTAAGAAGAGCCACCTTACCTTAGACTCTTTAACAATTTTGTTAAGCAATTCAACAGTATCTTTTTCTGAGGGATATCCACCATAAAAATTTAGTCGCTCGTTGCTTATGATACGACGAGTATACAGAATAGACTAGAAGGTCTGTCTGAATACTAACATTCTTAAATACTCAAGGACAGGAATAATCCCATTTGTTTAAGCTTATAATTTCTACCTTGTCCTAATTCCCTCACTAAAAGGTTAGGCTCATCGCTCAGAACAAAATTATCTAAACTGCGATATACAACTTCAATTCTCTCAAAAATTGAAATATTATAGTCTAATCCATCTGTTTATCTATTGCTCTATTTCCACACTTAATATCTTTAAGCTGCTGTGCTAAAAGCTTTTTAAATACCAGTTTTATTTTATCTTTTTCAAAACCGAAAAAGATATCGGTTATTTTTTCAATATTTTTAACTATATGTCCCTATAGCCTTTGATTGCTCAACATGACAAGAATCATACCTTTTATATGTTCATTTAAAGCAAATACTTCTCCTAGTTTTCTTCGCTCAGATCTTTTAACTTGACCAAGATCATTAATTTTCCCTTTAAAATCATAGCCAATCTTATTTAACATTCCTTCCATTTTTTATACTGGATCAATTGAGTCTACTCTTAACTTCATCTCAAACCTTTTCGTGGTGAATATCAGAATTCAATTCCATCCAAAGACTCTTCACTTTCATAGAGGTATTGACATCACTTATATAATCATTTATTTCTTTATAGAAAAAGAGCTTACTCTCATTTGGCATTGTAACTAAATGAAGATGCATCCATTCAAAAATATCAACAAAATAATAAATTATATCTTGATAAATATACTTACCAAGCACCCCATTCAGCGCTGTTATTGATAACTCACTAGGTATATCACATTTTCTGCAGATAACGATAACTTCGTTTGTATATGTGTTATGCATTTCATCATAAGCTTTTAAAGCTTCGAAAGATTCAATAATACGTTGCTGGTCAAAAGGCTTAACTGTTACTTCATATACTTTAAGGATCAGTCCTTCCCTTGTTTCTTCATTCACATCCCCCGGCTTTTTGCTTGTAGTACTCGTAGTTGATGCTCTATCTTTATATCCAGTAACTTTTATACCCGTATTCAAAATCTCGTGATAAGAATGAAGCAATAGACCAAATATACGTTGAGGCGTGTTTCCCGCGTCGGGCACTTCTTTAATAAGCCTATTACAAATCATGTATAAAAAATCTGGATCTGTTTGAGGTTCAATATTAATATTCAATGCTTCAGCTTTTTTAGATTCGTTAAGAAGTCTTGCCAAAAGACAAACAGTAAAGTTTTCTAGCTCCTCATGCTGTGCATTTTCTATCCATTTAACTAACCGAACTACCGCCGCTGCAACGTTTGCTGGCCTTCTTTGACCAGCCCATTCATCATTTATACCCACCGTAGCTTTTGCCACGTTCAAAGGTCCCGATTTTCTATGAGGAATATTATTCTCAGATAAAATATGGCGAATCGGTTGTTCAAATAAAGGTCGTGGATTACAATTATAGAATGCTTCCGATGCCTTATAATCTCTATTGAGTAATCGAGCAATTGCTATGACAAGTGTTATCTCTCTAAATCCCCAATTGGAAGTCGTAAAAAGCAAGTCAAGATCACTAGAGAACACTGAATCAAATGCTAGTTGGTCATTTCTCGCTTTATTAACAATCCCACGAAGTAATTGAGTGACTTCATTAAATCTCTCCTCTTTTTTATTTCGCTTCATTACAACAAGTCCCCTTTGTTTGCCTCAAATAAGGATATCTGCTATATAAAAGCTTTTTCCTCATCATCAAGCTAATCTATTATCTTATATTTCGACAAAACCAGATTAATACCTCTTGGGACGAGAGGTTGATGTTTATTTGCAATCACGCCTGTTGATTAACCAATATAAGCAATTTAACCCATAAAATCAGAGACACTTTTGAGAAGAATATGCTGGATCTGGATCAGCCATTCCACCGGTAGTTATTGCAGGAGAAATAGACGAGAAAATCGGGCAAAGGAAAGAATATCATGTTTGGGAAACGTTGTTTGAGAAATGACAAATAGCTATTTGAGCAGGATATAGGCCATGAGAGCACAGAATAGTGTCCATAGACCGCATTTCCCGCGTGCCAAACAAGGTTGGAATATTCAAATGTTACGTGACCCAACGGAAGAAGACTTCAATCTGCCACTGATCTTTATACATCTGCGCGATTTGTTCTTTGGTCAGCTACATGAAATCGGTAACCACTCGAATTGCCCGACCTTCAAACTCTTGAAACATCACCACACGATGACGTTGTCTGGAACGACACTGCGGTGTTCCCAATTGGCAAGTGATATCTTGAATGACGGATGAATCCGGCTTGTGGGGATGTCCTTTAAGATAAGGTTTAAAAATAAAAAATTGAATCTATCGTTAATGAAACAAAGCTCAAGCATTGTTCCCGCCTGAGCTTCAGTATGATAGAATTTTTAAGTAAAAACTCAGAAGTACTATTCCTCACTAACAATGAAAAGCATTACCTTGTGTACTTCAATGCTTCTGATCTCGATATATTACTACCACGCACTCCACATGCGTCGAGACGATGGAAGGGATATAGTAATGTTACCCAAAAAACATATTTTTAGAGGTCACTTTGACTAAGAGCCAAGCTTGAATCTTGCATCCACCCTTTTACTTCTGCCTCTCCTGCTTTTGCATACATAGTATAGAAGCTGCCCTTCCTTTCCAACAGTTCATGAAACGTCCCTTGCTCAACAATAGCTCCATTGTCAAACATGTAGATAAGATCATAACGTTCCAATACATATCTTGACAGTCTATGGGTAACGATGACACAAGTTCTCTTTTCCAAATTCAATAATGTTTCTTCAATCTCATATGCCGTCTTGGCATCAAGCGCAGATGTGGGCTCATCCATGAGTACCAGAGGTGTATGCCGCATCAACGTTCTGGCAATGGCTATTCTTTGCTTTTCTCCCCCGGATAGTACACTTCCGTTTTCTCCTACTTGTGTATCAATACCCTTCGGAAGTTTAGTGATAAGCTCACTCAATCCAGATTGGAGGATGACATCGTCCATTTCATTTTTTTCATAGGGTCCATACAATGTAATATTCTCTTGTATACTTGTATCGAATAGGAAAACATCCTGTTGTAATACCGATTGCAGTCGACACCAATTTTCGGTAGCAACTTTTTTTAGATCTACGTCATCCACACTGATCGTGCCTTCGTATGTCTCATATTGCTTCATAAGAAGCTTGAGTATCGTTGATTTCCCGGAACCACTAGCTCCTACCAAAGCGTATTTTTTGCCTTGTTCTAACTGCATATTTAAATGTTGAAGAACATAACCCTCCTTGGTATAACCGAAGGATACGTCTTGAAGGAGAATTCCACTCTCAATTGTTGTTTTGTGAATATATGTCATGTCTTGAGAGTCTGTGTATAGTATATCCGTAATCTTTGTTGAAACGTCACGTAATGATCGGATTTGAGCAACATATTGAATACTCATTTGGATTGGATTTACCACATTATTAGTTAACTGGACACAAGCAATCATCGTCCCCAATGTAATGGAATTTCGTATAGTAAGAAAACTCCCAATAATAAATACTGAAATAAACATAAATCCTCCGAACAAATCACTGAGTGAATTAACACTGGCACTCAGTTTAGCAAAATTGTATTTGTTGTTTTCCACTTCTCTATTAATGAAATCATATTGTTCCTTTATATATCCCTCAATGCCAAAACTTTTTATAATTGCAAACCCGGAGTACATACCATTCATTTTAACTGTGAATTTCTCCAATGATTCCACAATTCTCCTTTTCCCGTGTATCAGTTTTCGCTCAAACAGGCGTGGGATGAACATAGATAAAAAAGTAAGTACCAGCAGTGCAATCACTATAGAAGGACTAAGGAGTAGTAACGCAATTAAAGAGGCTATGAATGAAATGATAATACCAATGAAATTAAATATATTTCTAAAATAATCATCTTCAATAATCTTGAGGTCATTGTTAAACACAGATATATATTTGGCACTGTTATGCTCCGAAAACTGCGTCATACTTTTACCAATTATATGCCGAAAAACAACTTTTTTTAAATAAAGCATCGTCTTTTTTATGTAAGAAGCATATGCTAAACTGGTTAACAATCTAAACGAAGTGCTTACAATAATAAAGGAAACAGCCCACAACGCCTTTTCAGCAAACTTCTGCCCATGTTCTGACGTAACGACATCTACCAATCCTCTGAATATAAAGGCCATATACATATTTGTTAAACTTGACACGGTAATTAATAGAATAAGTAATATTAATTTATTTTTGTATTTCAGCAGGAATAATTTCATTCTATAACCTCCATCAGAATGACCATGAGCTTCTATACATTAATGATTCCCCTATCTTTAGCTGCAACGACTGCCTCACACCTAGAACTAACTTTGAATTTAATGTAGATATTTGTTAAATAATATTCGATCGTTCTTTGGCTAACGCAAAAGATCGTGGCAAGCTCCTTATTGCTTTTTCCCTCTGCAATCCATTCTAAAATCGAGCGTTCTTTCCTGTTAAGTAGTACATAATCCTTCATTCCTTCCCGCTGGTGCAATTGATGAAGTAAATGCACAGGAAGAACTGCCATTCCATTCAAAACAGAATTAACAGCTCTAAGTAACTCTTCGGGAGATGATTCCTGATCTATAAATGCTGTGACGCCGATATGTAAAAGTCTATCTATTGCTGGATAGCCATCAATACTTCCGACGAATAATATTGAGATATTGGGTAGTCGACGAATGCACTCCACCTCTTCTGGCAACGACTTGTGTCCAATGTAAATACAAAGATCGAAACTATGTATCCTGAACTGTTCGAGGGCCTGTGTAATAGAATGTACAAGCGTTCCATTCATTTGTTGCTCATTTCCAATCCATGTTTGGATAGACTCCCCAGAATGGCGTAATTGATCTATAATTAATATGGTATTCATATTTCAACCCCCATATTTTATACATCTTCAACCATGGCTCATGTAGAGAAATAACCGTCTGTCCAATCAATGAACAGACGGCGATGAAGTATAATAATTCATAATTCCTTACCAGTAGAGGACACAACCATTACTATTACGTACGAGACATCCATTAGGCTCAATAGAGTTTTGAACAGCTTGAGGTTCTACGATCCAGCGCATTTTCTCACCTCCTTTCATAAGAATTAAAGCAATCCCTGTAAAGCTAGCGCTTACATATTAAGCTGTTGAAAATTAAATTTCAGCATCTCATTTAAATTATATTTGTATTCACAGCAGATAGGCTGCTTATCTGCACTCTCAAACGACTGCTGCGCACATCCTCCACCACATAAAGGTAGAACAGAACAACTACGACATTTAGGTACGGTGTAAGGAGTAAATTCCATCCATTTGTCTTTATCCCTCTTTGCTTTGGCGACGTCACTTATGTGTCCAATTGCATGTTTAGGATTCCCAACTGTGTCCCAACACTTTTGAATCCAGCCATCCGGCTGTATGACCATCGCATTCTTTGAAATTGCAGCACAAATCACCGGTTCATATTTAGGATAGTAGGAAATGTGAAGACCATTATTCAGCGCCTTACTATACAATTCTAAAATAATCCCCGAAAATTCTTTATTCGCAAAACAACCCCCACTACTTGAACATCCACCTGTATCGTAATCCGTGGTAGGAGAAAAATAAATGTCCACCTTATGCTTAAAATCCTGTTTACCCAAGTACTCTATATATTCGTCAAACGACCCTACATTACGATGGTCTACGTTAGAGCGTAAAACCATGTGAATTAAATCACAAGAGTCCCTAATATTATTTATAATTTTGTCAAATGTTCCTTGCTGGTTAGTTAATACTCTCCGTTGATCGTGATTGCTTCGGCTCCCGTCCAGAGTAATTTGAATTTTTTTCAGACCTAGATCCTTTAATATCTGGGCTCGTTTCCTAGTCAGCAAATATCCATTACTCACCATGTTATGTACGATTTCAACTTGGTTCGCTACCGCCATTGCGTTCATTTTCTCCATCAAAGCAGTTACCTTGTTAAATTCAAGCAGCGGTTCTCCACCTGTCCAGTTCACGGAGACATATTTTAAATGTGGATCTTGCATGGATTGTTGTACATACGACAGGATATCCTGTTGTATTCCATCTGTAAAAGCACGATTACCTGATTTCTCGGTTAGCTTTTCATAACAGTAAGAGCATCTAAAGTTGCAATTAAATGTAGGAAGAATCGTTAGATTTAGCCTATCTTCTTGATTTCGTATCTTAGTGAAGCGTTGCTCCATTTGTTCTAGCTCATTAGTTGGATCTTGGTATACAAATTGCCCCCGAATCAAATGCTCAATCTCTTCACAATGTGCAAGGTAAGATGTATCACTTGTAACGAACGCATTATACAATTCTTTTTGAATTTCACCAAAACCGTTAGATAGACTATTGTAAATTAAATAAGTCTCACGACCATCTTGCTCCAATTTCATGTATTCATTGTAAAAAGAAATTTGCATGTTCACCCCACCAATCTTTATTGGTTGCTCATATCTTAACTTATATATCAATTCTACCATTAAAATCCATAAAAATCACCGTAAATTAACCGCAATATAGATTGTATTTCTAGTTTTTCATTCAAGCATATTATCAGCCTTGGGAGTGTCCCCCAGCCTCACAGGTTTCCAATAGGCTATAAATAACTCAAGTAATACATTTGCATGTCCTTGTTTTCTATGTTTAAAGGCAAGTAGTATCCGACCTCGGCACTTATTCCGAGAATTATAGTCAAAAAGCTGTATTTTGCCTATCCGTTTATTATTAGCTCTATCAACTAAGATGTATATTAATAGCCCATTCGCAAGTCTCTTCAGTACATTCTCTTTATAATTTTTATATGGAGGTAGTTCGTTTATGGGTCGGCAAGTATGTTGCTCTGTTTGGGTTTCAGAAAGACCCCAGTCATACAAGTCTGGTAAGTAATCTTCAATATTCCCACCAGTTAAAAGTACAAGTCCTCTTATCATTCTATCACTCCATTATTTTTAAATTTAGATCGTTTGGATAGGGCATCATTTTGGTTTTAAGTATCTGTTTTGGCAGCATGAAAAGCATCCAAATGGCAAATCATTTGGCGCATTACCATATTCCTATATTAACTCATGTTACACTTCCCTCTCATACTCCTACTTCTAAAAATAAACATAGTAAATCTCCCAACCAATGGGTCATTCTGTAAACTAAATCTCTCTTTTAACCGATACATACATATGCTGGGTTGTTTATTAAATATCACCTCTCATCCCTTTATAACGTACAAACCTTGTAATACATATCTATCTTGACTGACAGGTACACCCATCTGCTGCTTCTATAATCAGAAGCAATTGCAAAATGACGTGCTTCACTTGGAAATACCCATCACATATAGAAAGGAGTCTTGAACTCACTTGAGCGTATTATCAGATGGGATCGGATATGAAAGTCTACGCTTTTATGGTCCCTTTCAGCCACTACACATCGAACAACTTCAAATAACACGCACCATTAATGATCATGCCTTTTTACATATCAGTGGCATGCTCTCCGAAGAACAAGGAGCTGTATGCATCGGACAGGATATGGAGCAAGAGCCCATTGTGATCCGTCAGTTGAATGATCAGGGACAATCGTTGAGAAGGTTGTTCCATGGGATTGTTACACGTATGTCCGTACACTGTGTGCGAGGCGTGTATACATTTGAACTGGAGGCCGCTTCCCATTCATACCAGATGGATATTAAACGTAAAAGACGCTCCTATCAAGATATTCACCGTACTTATGATGATCTGGTCACAGCACTGGTTCGAAAATATAAGTACGGAGATGCCATTGATACGGTAAGCAATTATGCCAAACTAGAGACATTTGTTTTACAATATGATGAGACCGATTGGGCGTTTTTAAAACGCCTCGCTTCTCGCTTTGGTTCCGTACTTGTGCCAGAGGTAACCGCAGCCTCGCCCAAGGTTTTCTTCGGGATGCCAGAAGGCAAGCAGCATAAGGTGGAACGGGATGTATTTTATCGAGTACGGAAAACGTTTCATGAGTTGGATGCGGAAAAGCCCGGAGAACGTGCTGGCTCGTATGTCACCTATATGATCGAAAGCCTACAATACTATGCGCTGGGTGACCTCATCACGTTACCCATTGGACAAGGCAAAGAGCTGGTCGTGGTTCGAGCCGTGACAACGTTAACAGATGGTTTACTGCGTACTCGTTATGATCTTCAAGCCGAACAGGATATCCGCTATGCTCGGTATGAAAACGATCAGGCCACCGGAATTTCGTTGACAGGAACGGTGCTCAAGGTACAACAGGATTTCGTACAGCTTCAACTAGACATTGACCCGAAGCAAGATCCTACTAAAGCCTGCTGGTTTCCGGTGTCCACCCGTTATGTCGCCGAAGAACATAGTGGCTGGTACGATATGCCTGAAATCGGGGAACAGGTGGAATTGTATCTGCCAACACACCGCGAACAAGATGCCTATGTCACGGATTCACTGCGACAACAACGCCACACCAATGGACAGCCGAATGTGAAGGTATGGCAACATGTGCAAGGTAGCGGCGTAGAAATGTCTGAGCATGAGCTGACTCTATCCACCTCCGGTGAATTTTCCATTACACTGCATGAAAGTAACGGCATTACGATCGACAGTCCGGGGAATGTGCAGATTCAGGGTGGTCATGTGAAGCTGGGTGCAGGCGAGGAACTATCACTCGAAGCTGGCACGGCGCTATACTTAAAAGGTGGAGCCAGCAGCATGGTACTGGATGGTGAGACGGATACCAAAGCTCCAGTGATTTATCAGGAAGGTACGGTGAAGGCTCCTGTTTTCGTGGCTGACCTCCCTCCTGTGCCTGAGCCGCCACTCATGAGCATCAAAGCCTATGAAGCAGCCCAGTCAGCAGCCAAGGATTCATCTAGTAGCCAAGCCTCTTCCCCTAAAGCAAAAGTCACAAGTCCAGCAGAGCTTAAACAGGCGAATGCCTTGATGGGTACGGTGTCCAAGCTACTAGGCTCCATTCCAGTGATGGGAAAAGTGGCTGGCGTTGTTGCAGGAGCGCTAAGTGGACCTGCAGGAGGTGTGATTCTGAGAGCAACCGCAGCGATCCCTGTTCGGAGCAAAGGAACCCCTACCGTTGGAGGCAGTAGCAAGGGGAGCGAAGTTCACCCATTAAAATACTTGGCTGGTTTGGCCATGCAAGGGTTGATCAGTCTACACGAGCATGAGAAAGCTAAACAAGCCTATTATAACAAGTGGATTCTAGGGAAAGTGTATACGAGTGCACGTCATATTGTGAATTCCGGTGGCACATTGGAACTAGTTCAAAACCTACTGAAAGAATCGAATGCCATGGTTCATGCGTATCAGCAAGTTCCGGAAGATGTAAAAAAACGCTGGAGAGCCGATTACGACAGCCGCATGGCACAGCAGCAGCCTAAACAACAAGTTGAGAAGCCTAAGTCTTGGTGGGATCGTTACCTGGATTATACGGGTAGCAGCGCGATGATAAAAAGTCAAATAGCCATGGAGCAGGCACATGCTTCTCAAAAAACAGCAAACAGCCTTGCTGAATTATACAAAGGCATAGAGCAGGCTAATAACGTAAGGGCTCAAAATCAATTAAACTCCATTGGTGAATTTTTAGATTATTGGTCATTTGGTATACCTAAAGGATTGTATCAAGCCTATATGGAGCGCGGACGTAATCAAGGTAACTCTGGTAGTGACGCAATCAATTTTGCTACATTTGGAATAACAGAGGCTATACGTGGAGCTTTGACACCTGAAGATCCTTTGTCACCAGACCATTTGTCCAATATCATTAGTGTAGCAGGGATGGTTGAGGGAGCCGGTTCATTTTTTAAGCCGAAAACCATACTAAATTCACCAGTTAAAGAACCTGTTCATCCAGGTCCTAAAATCATAAATGAAAAAACAGAAGCACCCCAACTCTCAAACCCAAAGCCCAATAAAGATGCAGGGATTGAGGGAACCGGGAAAGCTGCTCAGCGCACAAAAAGATTTCCAACCAGTCAAATTGATCCAAAAGTAAATCAACATGTTATTGATAAAGTGGCAGAAGCTAGGGGGAAATTGTCAAATAAATATAAAGAAGCAGGTAATTTTGCTTACGCAGAAGTAGAAGTTTCAGGAGTCAGTAAAACAGACTTCTATTCACATAGTGGAATTCATAATTCCAATAAAAAAATTCCTGGGACTGAAGAATTTTCTTTTAAGCCTGACAACCCAATATTTAAGGCAACCGAGGCTCCTGATGCCGCCGGAAATATTTACTTAAGGGATGCTGATACAGAGTATAAAATATTAAATGATGTGGCGCATAGATTAGGTGATAATCCTAACGCAACAGGGAAAATCAAACTATTTACAGAAAAAGATACATGTGCCAGTTGTAATCAAATCATTCAGAAATTTGATAAAAAGTATCCTAATATTACAATTGAAGTTGTTCATAATGGTGATAAACGCATTTCTTCAAAATAACTCTGGAGGTTTTTATAAATATGGTTTACGGGTATGAAGAATATTTAGAATATATCAATGAAACTTACGAAGAATTTAAAGATGATGAAAAAATGAGTAAAAAGGAGGCAATTGCAAGAACATTTAATGAATATGACATGTTAGCTAAAGAAAGCGAAACCGACAAAGCAATTATTTATGTAGCACTTACAGAAATTTTAGTTTCCCATTCAAGAATTTTGCATACTTTTAAAGAGCATATGATTAAAATACTATCTGAATTAGACTTCAATTTAATAGAACAAGAACAAAAATTAACAATAGTGCAATACAATGATCTGCGTTCTCGAAAAGAAAAGGTATTACCTGAACTTGAAAATAAAAAACCAGATTACTATCCGAGGGTATGTTGGTACTATTCTGAATTGACAGACGAAGTTAATGAATTTTTCAATCAAATAAACATAGAAAATGTAACTGCAGATGAAATTTTTATTAGTGCATTTCAACGCTTTGAACGTGATTGTAAAAATACATTAAGTGAAAAGATAATCGTGTATACAACGCTAGCTGAAAATTTATTAACTCATAAATTAGCACAGACAGATGCTCTGCAAAAGATTAGACAAGAATTACAACAGTTTAACATAAAAAATATTTTTCAAGAGCAATTATTAGAAGAGGAACAAATGGATTTGGAAAAGCGAATTAAAAACGTATTAAACCAAATTAACTATTCCTGATAAAACTCCAACAACTAACTTACACAAAACAATGACTTGCCATCCCTCCCCATCAGAGTTAACATACACACACTTCAACAACGGGAGGGAAATGTGTTATGTCAGATTGGCCAGATTGGTTCTTAGAAGCATTACGCCATAGATTTTATCAATATGAACTTGCTAGTGAACAACAGGCTTCATGTTCAACAGAGGAAAAAAACTTATTCACTCAAATGGATCAATTCAAAACCAACCAAAATGAGGATATCCAGCATCTGCTATCTGAATGGGAAGAAGCCATAGGCGATCAGCTAAGTCAGGACAACAATCCATGTATATGGAAGGAGTGAAAGACGGGATTCGATTGATTCTTCCCGTCATACAACCCACGGTTGCTCGTTAGCTATTGATTGCATTAGCCCATGATTTTTTTAGTCCAGTATTTCATCCATACTCATTCCATTTTTCAAGGTAAAAACAAAATGCGCTGGTGAGAGAATGGTTATCTTCTTCACCAACGCATTAAATAGTTATCATCAGTAGCTCATAGAAACGGTCAATTTCCGTTCATTGCTTACTATTTTTCTTACGAATCATACCAAATAAAAAAATTAATAATAAAACAGAGAACAAAAATGTATAACCTATTAGCAAGGGTTTTAGATTAGATTCTCCTGTATTGATATATATTCTTCCTACTAGAATAAGAAGCATAATTAGTGATAGTCCAAAGTTTTCACGGTTATATTTCCTTGTCTTATATTTAATAATTCTATAAATCAGAAAAAATAGTAGTAAGAAAGATACTATTGAGATAATAACGAAAACCATATTTGCATGTCCCCCTTTAAAATAAAATTAGCAAAGGTTTAATATCACCTTTGCTAATTTTATTACTCTTCAGCCGAAAATTACATACGTTGAATATAATTATATGCTTGTTTAAGACTTGATCTAGCTTGTGAACGATCATTAACCACACCAGCCGCTGATGCTGCTCCAGTAAGTCCAGAGCCAACTAATCCTACAACTGTTTCCCATGTAACTGCCGCTACACCAAGAGCAATCAAAGTTTGAGCCAAATTATATTTCATACTGGCATGAGAAGTAGCAAAAGCGTTTATGTTACTTATAGCTAGGGATGTGTATAAACCTGTGATAGGGACATTTGTTTTGGAAACATGGCTTCCATCTGGTCCCCAACTAGTCCATATTTTAAAATCATTATAACTAAAAAAGTTATATGTTTTATAGTTACCATAGACGATCCTCTGGAACAATTCCCTTGGTATCTTTTCTGACCGCTTCAATTTCTTCTTTGTTGATAGGAACTTGGATATCTGGATCATTCTTAATTTCCTGCTCCGACTGATACCATCTGATCGAGCTCGTTATATCACTCATATTGATTACGTTCTTTTTATCTACAGCAATATAACAAATTCCAGATTTATCAGGTAAATACCGATAACTGGTTGCCCAGTATTCGACCTTTCCATATAACGCAGGACAGAGGAAACTCTCCAGCTGTTGCTTCAATTTGCTCCAGGACATGTATCCTTCTATGTTCTCAAAGCCTACTACCAGTATTTGCGGCTGTCAGGCTTTCTTTTTGAAAGATGAGACAATTTATTTAAATCACTTTATATCCTACATTCATTTAATCTGTTTTCTGTAACGCATGGGCCATAAAATCCTTAACCAGCATCGCCACACTCTCCACATGAACCGTATGCGGAAACATATCTACGGGTTGCACTTCCACTGTACTATACCCGCCATCCTCCAATATCCTTAGATCCCGCGCCAGTGTGCTTGGGTTACAGGATACATACACCACACGCTCTGGCTTCATCTCTAGAATGGTGTCGAGCAGGCGTGGATCACAGCCCTTACGGGGCGGATCGACAACGATAACATCAGCTGTGATCCCTTGCTCTTTCCATGCAGGAATGACGTCTTCGGACGCGCCTACCTCAAATTTCACATTGCGCATTTCGTTCAACAGCGCATTACTTCGTGCATCGTCGATGGCTTCTTTAACGATCTCGACCCCATACACCTGATCCGCATGCTGAGCGAGGAACAAAGAAATCGTGCCAATGCCGCAATACGCATCAATTACCGTTTCTTTGCCCGTGAGCCCGGCATATTCGACGGTTTTGCTATACAGCACTTCTGTTTGTACGGGATTCACCTGATAAAAGGATCTTGGGGAAATCGCAAACTGTACGTTTCCAATGTAGTCGTAGATCACGTCACGACCCCACAGTACACGAGTCTCGTCGCCAAAAATAACGTTCGTTCGCTTCGTATTCACGTTCTGGCATATGCTTGCCACGTGTGGGATATGCTCACGGATACTGCCGATCCACGCATCTGCATGCGGAATATCTCGCCCATTCGTCACGAGCACCAGCATCATTTCACCTGTGCGAAAAGCAGTCTTTACAACGACATGGCGCAGCAGCCCGCGTCCGGTTTCTTCATTATATGCACTGATGCCCAGCACTCGTCCAATCTCTTTCACACGTGCGACAACTTCGTCATTACGCTCATCCTGAATGAGACAGGTGTTCATATCCACGATACGATGGCTGCCACGTGCATAAAAACCGCCCACAAGCCCGCCCTCGGTGACACCAATTGGCACCTGGGCTTTGTTGCGGTATCGCCAAGGCTCACTCATACCGAGTGTAGGATGCACGACTACGCCATGTACACGCGACATGCTGTCGACATTTCCATCCGCATTCATGGCCGAATCAGAAGTCGAGAATGTATCGGCCTCACCATCTGTATCCGCAGAAGCAGCCAAAACCTGTGCAGTATGCTCACTGGGCTCTGTAGCCACACTCAGCTTCCCGATACGCTCCAGCACATCCACGACATGCTGGCGTTTCCAGCTGAGCTGCGCTTCGTAGCTCATATGCTGGATCTGGCAGCCACCGCATTGATCGTAGATGGCGCACGGTGCTGCGATCCGGTCAGGGCTAGCCTGCGCGATATCTAGCAGCTTGGCATACCCATACTGCTTTTTCGTTTTTAACACCTTTACTCGAACCTTTTCACCCGGTAACGCACCTGGAACGAACAGCGTAAAACCCTCGACACGTCCTACGCCCTCACCATCGTGGTTCATGCCGATGATGTCTATCACGGCCTCATCATTCTTTTGTACAGGCAGATCGCTACGCTCTACACTGGATCGAATACGATTGGATGGAGTTGCTGATGCTGCATTCCGGCGGCTTTTTCCACGTCCGCTACGGTTATTCGTCATGATTGTCACTTCTTTCTGATCTTCTTTTTATGCAATATTTTCTTTCGGACGTCTAATTTGAACGTTCATCTAAACATACAAATATCAACTCGAAAATGCCGTTACTCCCCACGGAGAACGGCAAGAACCAATATGTTCACACAAAAAACAACTACCTACTCTGCATTCCATATACTATATTGCATTGCCGCCCGGAAGCGGAAATATTTCCTCATCATTCCTCACCGGAAAACATTCAAATGATGCGGCAAATTCCGGAAAGTCGCTGGCAAGGTGCCCCCTAGTTCGCCATCCAGATTGAGCTGGACATAGCCGGGTGAGGTCACTTCCATGTAATCTGTTTTAAAATAAACAATCTTCTTATCCTGCAAATGCTCACCACGCAGCGCAAGGGTTACCAATCGGATCATCTCCGCCAGATTACATTTCCGCACAGCGATGACATCGAGCAGTCCATCATCTATTGTCGCCCCAGGAGCAAGCTTTTCAAACCCGCCCACCGAATTCGTATTCGCAATCAGGAAGAGCATAAACTCGTCGTGAATCACTTCCTGACCCGATGCCTTGATGATCAGCTCCTGTGGAGCAAGGCTGACCATCTTCTCCATACCTTTAAAATAATACGCCAACTGGCCAATCATCGTTTTGAGCTTGCTCGGAACTTCATACGTAAGCTCGGTTAAAGTTCCCCCGCCTGCAATGTTGATAAAGTAGCGGTCGTTCGCTTTTCCGATATCCAGCGGCTTCGGATTTTGACGAATAACGAGGTCGCAATAATCCTCCCAGTGCTTGGGGATGCCCAGTGCTCTGGCGAAATCATTCGTCGTCCCCAGAGGAAACACACCTAGGGGCGGGCGGTTTTCTCTTTCAGCCATCCCGTTAATGACCTCATACAATGTACCGTCGCCACCAGCGGCGATAATCATGTCATACCCACGCTCAATGGCCTCTATTGCGGCACGCGTTGCGTCCCCTTCACCCGTAGTTGCATGGCAAGAGGCTTCAATACCCCCTTCATCTAGGCGCTGCAAAACATCCGCAAGACGACGCTTCATTTCCTCACGCCCAGAGGTCGGATTATAGATTAATCTAGCTCTTTTCATTCCGTTACGCCACCCGTATATTTAATGATATTTATATTCACATAGCAGTTCATCACATTCAGTCTGTACAAAATATCATCATACTGGAAAAAGACCTCTTTTACAATAAAAGAAGCCAGACTTTGCCCAAATAAAGAAATTTAAGGCTAAGATGACGCTATAGCCGAACCAGACTACCTATGACTTGACCTTGCTTGCTTCTGCACACTTTGCAATAATTCACGAATTTGTCTATCCATCCAGCTTGTGAGCAAAGGATGCGGTAATAAAGGGGCTCCTGAATAACGGTATTCGAGTCCCTGCAAGCGTTTAGGAATCATACGACTTGTAAAATATCCCGAACTCAAAAATAGCGGTGCCACAATAACATCATGACCCCGCTCCTGATTCCAATACGCTGCCTTGTCGTACACACTCTCGGGATTTAGCAAAGCGTGGTCCGTGATGATACCGCTCACGCTTTGCACCGTACGGGCCAACGAAGAAACCCCCTGCTCCCAGCGCTGAAAAAAGCCGTTGTGCACACTGCCGTGACCTACGAGTAAAATAACCTCTCTCGCAGGGTCGGCTGATAGCGGGCGAACCTTGTCCCACACCATGCGGGCAACATCTTCTCCGTCATCCAGCGGGCTGCCAAAATGCACTTGCGCCTTCAGTCGAAACGGCTCCAAATCTGTTTCTTTGTCTGGCGCATCTTTGACACCCAGCGCATAGCTAATCTCATCTACATGCGTACTGCCTGATGACACAAACAAAGGTATAACCAATATATCTGTTACACCCAAAGCTTCCAGACGGTCAATACCATTTTGAATCAATCTTCCTTTAACCGTTTCCAAAAATGAAACCTCTATCGGCATTTCTTCCGACAAATGAAGCTTCGCAACTGCCTGATCCACCTGTTCCACCCAATATGGCTCCCTAGAGCCATGGCTGATTACCAGTATCCCAGGGCTCCGCATTAGCGTCCCAGACGTTCCAGAGTCATTTTGTACCCGTCATTACCATAGTTCAGACAACGTTTAACACGTGAAATGGTAGCTGTGCTGGCCCCCGTCTCTGCTTCAATCTGATTATATGTGCTGCCTTTGCCTAGCATACGGGCAACCTCTAGACGTTGGGAGAGGGATTGAATTTCATTAATCGTGCACAGATCATCAAAAAATACATAGCACTCTTCCAAATTTTTAAGAGTTAAAATAGCTTCGAACAATTGATCAATACTTTTATCATTAAGCTTTTTAAGCTGCATGGATTATCATCTCCCAAGGTTACGATCTCTCCTCATTGTACCCGAGGAATAGTCGGTTTTTCAAGCATTAACGGTTTCACGCATTACAGAACAACATTATGACCATAGAAACGTACCGTACGAATGCCCAAATCCGCTTTTATACCTGATTTCGGGACACGCGCCTAAACCCACTGTGCGTTTGTAACATACAGTAGAGTATCAACCTGCAAAGGAATGTGATCTCATGCCTGGACACTACTATCATCGGAGGCCGCTACAGCGTTCCCTTTCCGATCCGTATAGTTCATCTCCTTATCCCGGACTCGATCCATACAACGAGGTTCCGCAAGCCGGTTCTTCCGGGCTGGTTCCTTACGAGGCGCCAGCGAGTATTACGGATTCTGCCGTGGTCACACCAGACCCGGTTCCAGCCAAAGGAGGACTGCTTGGGGGTCTTGGCAACCTCGGTAATCTCAACGAAATCAAAGGCTTCATTGACCGTATGGGTGGCATTGATGGAATTGTTGCTACGGTCGGCAAGGTGCAAAAGGTTATGTCTAGTGTGCAGCAATTTGCTCCAATGGCGAAGCTGATTATGGGCTCGCTCCCAGCATTCGGCAAATCCGCGAGCAAAAATTCTGCCACAGATATCACCGAGGAATTGGATGAATACACACCACCACGCCCACGCCGGAAAAAGACGCAGCGCAAAAGCACCACTACCCCGCGCAGACGTCCGCGCAAGCGCAAAAGAAAGTAGACTATACTATTTGAACCAGCCACGGCGCATAAACCAGACCACCATTGCAACACTCAACAAAAACATGAAGAACAGTACACCAAAATATCCATATTTCCAGGTCAACTCGGGCATATTCGAAAAATTCATACCATAAATTCCTGCAATCAGCGTCAAGGGCATAAAGACGGTCGTAATTACGGTCAGCGTCTTCATAATTGAATTCATGCGATTGGAATTGAGCGATATATAACTGTCCCTCAGGTCGGCTGTCATCTCGCGGTCGGCCTCCAGCATGTCTGTCAGCTTCAATAAATGATCATATATATCGGTAAAATAAGCCATATGATCTCCTTGGCCCTGCACATGCTGCGAATTCAAAACTCGGTACATCAGATCACGCATGGGTACGATGGTACGGCGTAGCTTGAGCAGCCTGCCACGCAGGTCAAACACCTGCTTCATTAATTCCTCTACGGATTCGCGACCGCCCAAGCCCTCCAGCTCGGCCAATTCATCCTCAATCATAAAAAGGCTCGGAAAATAGTTATCTACCAGCTTGTCCATCACCGTGTAGGCTGCAGACAGCGGCCCTCGCGACCATATTTTACGTTCATTCGCATGCTGGACAATCCGCTCCCAGGCTTGATCCAGCTCCTCTAACTCATGATGGTGATATGTAACCAAAAAACGACTGCTAATAAACATATCCACTTCTTCCGCAGCTAACGTATCTACATCAAGCGCATGCACGACCAGAAACTGCACATCCTCGTAATAATCCAATTTGGGACGTTGCAGAACATGCATACAATCCTCCACAGCCAATGGGTGAAAATGAAAGTAACTCGTCAGCAGCTCCGTCTCTCGATCTGTAGGCTCGCTAAAATCTACCCACATCCATATGTAATCCTCCATGACGATCTGATCCAATGGTTTTCCCACTGTTACCTGATGATCATGACCTATAGTCAATGTACGTATCACCGTACGTCCCCCTCGCTTACACTTCGCGTCTGTTATGTTATTTATATTTTATATAAGCCAATTAACATTATACCAATCTCAAGTCCTGTATTCCTTTTAATAAAGAAAAGGATATCTCCAGGCCAACATGCCTCCCAAGATATCCTTATAAAATAATCAATTCATTATAAATTAAATCTTTTTTACAAATCCTGTGCTTGTCGCTTCATATCCTAATCGGCGATAAAAATGATGAGCATCCTGTCGCTCACTTCGATTACCACTGTTCAAAGCAATGGCAACCAACCCGTTCTCTTTAGCCCAAGCTTCCGCTTCCTCATTTAACGCCTTCCCGATGCCTTTATTACGATGTTTTGAATCCATCACAAAAACGACGATACGCGCGTAATCTTCATTTCTTTCATAAAAGTTACCAGCATGTAGTCCAACCATCCCAACGACTTCCCCTTCATCTTCAGCCACCAGAGTATGGTAGTTAGGGTCAGAAGCGATACGATCATATCTCATCTTCATATCTTCTACAGTCGTAGGATAACCAAGCTCCTCCATTAGATAAGCCAAAGCCGGAATATCCTCATGATGAGCAGTCCTTATCTTCAAAGCAAGCCCTCCATTTATGAAAATAAACATCAAAAATGAAAATCACTCGCGCTCTATAGAGATGTACACAAGCGCCATTACGCAGTCATATGTTGCTTGTCTCGCTATTTCCCTCGACGCAGCAATCAAAGCGATGTGCTAATTCCTCCTCCTGCTCCCCCGAATGAATGGGACAGACTTTTGCAAGAACAAGAAGGAGCGGGTTTAGCGGCAGTAGCGTAGCGGTCCATTTGAATCTGTAGAAGCGGCAGCGTTCGCCTTTGCCTCTGAATTTTCACCTTATAAGGTCCTATACAATCCAAAAATTCAGGGGCAACAGCGATCGAAAGATCAAATGGATCGCGGAGCGTCTCACAACGAGATCCCCGCCTACAAACACAAACCCTGCCTCACTTTTAATCCTCTTACAATACCTTTTCCAAGAAACTAATAGTCCGCTCGTTTTTCGGATTACCAAATACCTCTTGTGGCGTTCCTTCTTCTACGATGTAACCACCGTCCATAAACACAACACGGTCGCTTACTTCGCGTGCAAAACCCATCTCATGCGTTACGATCATCATCGTCATGCCTTCACGCGCCAGATCTTTCATTACGCCCAGCACTTCGCCTACCATTTCAGGATCAAGCGCCGAGGTCGGCTCGTCGAACAGCATAATGTCTGGATTCATTGCCAGCGCACGTGCAATCGCCACACGCTGCTTCTGACCGCCGGAAAGCTGTCCTGGCAGTGCATCTGCCTTATCGGCCAAACCTACACGATCCAGCAGCTTCATAGCCGTTTCCCGGGCCTCTGCCTTGGACTGTTTCCCCAGTTCAGTCGGCGCGAACATAATGTTCTTGAGCACGGTCATATGCGGAAACAAATTAAAATGTTGAAATACCATACCTATATTTTCACGGACTTTGTTAATGTCCACGTTTTTGTCACTCAAGTTGTAGTCATCCACAATGACCTCACCTGCGGTAATTTCTTCAAGCATGTTCATACAACGCAAAAACGTACTTTTTCCCGAACCAGAGGGGCCAATGACACAAACAACCTCGCCTTCACGTACTTGCATATCGATGCCCTTTAATACTTGATTACTACCATAGCTTTTTTTCAGGTTTTTAACGATAATTTTACCCACGGCGAACTCTCCCTTCGAGACGGTTGGAAATTTTGGTCAGAACTGTAATGACGATAAGATACATCACCGCTACTACCAGCCAAATATCAAAGGATTGGAATGTCCGCGCAATAATGATCTTACCCGATTGGGTCAACTCGACCAGACCGATAACAGACAAAATGGACGTATCCTTCAACGTAATAACCAACTGATTGATAAACGACGGGATCATGATTTTCACAGCTTGTGGCAAAATGATTTTAAGCATAGCCGTCCGATAGGGTAGACCAAGCGAACGAGCTGCTTCCATTTGTCCCGGATCAATGGACTGAATACCACCACGGATAATCTCAGTTACATACGCACCCGCATTCAGGGATAATGTCAGTACAGCCGCGACAAAAAGCGGCATTTTGAAATCCAGTGCCTGTGGAATACCAAAGTAAATAAAGAAAGCGAGCACGATCAGCGGAATACCGCGGAATATATCGACGAATACAGTTGCAATACCACGGAACACCTTGTTATGGCTTACTTTCATAAAGCCAAACACCAACCCTAGGATAAAGGCTACGAGTAAAGATACAAGTGTGTACAGCAACGTATTTCCCATGCCCTTAATCAGCGAAGGCAGCGAAGCGGAAATCAGTCCCCAGCGGCTGGTCTCTACAGGCGCCACACCTTTGCCCGATTCGCCAAGATATTTGGCCAAAATTTTATCGTATTCCCCGCTATTGCGCAGATTAACAAGCCCTGCATTAAATTTCTCCAGCAACTCCTGGTTCTTGCCTTGGTTAACAGCAAACCCGTAAGAAGCACCTTTTTCCTTATCTGTTACCAGCTTAAGGCCGTTATTCTGGTTTACACCATATGCCAGTACCGGATAGTCATCAAAGCAGGCAACCGAATTACCTGTTTTGACTTCATCATACATTTGAGAAGAATCATCGAACGGTACTGTAGTAAAGCCGTATTTGGCCTTAATCGATTCTGCGAATGTGTAACCTTCCGTTCCTGTTTTGACAGCGACACGCTGTCCTTTCAAGTCCTCATAGCGTTTAACCGTATCATTATCCTTGCGGACCGCCATGACGACGCCTGAATCAAAATAAGGCTCGGAAAAATCAAATTTCCGCTTACGTTCATCGGTAATACTCATCCCGGCAATGACACCATCCACTTGATTCGTTTCAAGGGCCTGCACTGCCGCGTTAAAGCCAAGAGGCTTAATCGTATATTCAAAATTCTGATCCTTGGCAATAGCTGCCAGCAAATCCATGTCGATTCCGACAAATTTACCATCTACATCTTCAAACTCAAAAGGCGCGAACGTTGTATCCGTGCCGATATCATACTTTGTTTTATTTTCTGCATGTGCCACTACACCGAAATTACCAGCCAGGGCAACCACAAAAAACAAACAAATCATGAGTGCTATTAGTTTTCTAGATTTTTGCATAATTTCCTCCAGTCAGTTGAACGGTTCAAAGTTTTCTGTTTATTCTACAGGAGTTATTAAAAATTGACTACTTTGATGTCAGGTATTTTTGAAAAACATTTCATGGAACTATCTGGAGGTGTAAACTTTGAAGAAGCCGTTTTGCCCCAGAATGCCAATAAGCCCCTGCCGCAAAAAGCGGACGGAAGCTTATTGTGTATTCTATAGTGTGTACCTATTTTTCAAGAAATAATAATGAACTAGAAAAGAATTTTGAAAATCAATCCAGATAACAGCGCAGCAATCGGTATCGTTATCACCCAAGTAATAATAATTCGACCGGCCAGCGACCAACGCACAGCGGAAAAACGCTTCGCAGAACCCACACCCAAAATAGCCGAAGTAATGGCATGAGTGGTACTTACGGGCAAATGAAGCAATGTAGCTGTGAAAATAACAGAGGCTCCCGAAATGTCGGCTGCGAATCCGTTAATTGGCTCGATTTTAAAAATCTTGGTTCCCATCGTCTTGATGATTTTCCAGCCCCCGATAGACGTACCCAGCGCCATGGCTGTTGCGGCTGAAATTTTCACCCACATGGGTACTTCCAAATGGTCCTGATACCCCGCCGAAACGAGTGCGAATGTAATAATCCCCATCGCCTTTTGAGCATCATTCGTACCATGCGTGAACGACTGAAGCGCTGCCGTAATGACCTGCATTGTACGAAACCCTTTGTTTACCGTATGCGGACTACGACGAGCGAAGATGTATTTTAAAATTATCATCACGATGTAACCGACAACAAAAGCAATCAACGGGGAGAAAATAAGTCCTTCGACAATCCCGATGAAGCCGCTCCAGTTTAATTTATCCGATCCCGCACCTACATACACCGCTCCAGCCAATGCACCAATTAGTGCATGAGAAGAGGATGAAGGAATACCGAACCACCAGGTTAAGAGGTTCCAGATAATCGCAGCGATCAGCGTCGCAATGACGATATCAATTCCATTCGTAAGCTTGGTTGGATCAGCGACACTTCCACCAATGGTCTTCGCAACGCCTGTAAACAATATTGCCCCGAGAAAGTTCATGACCGCAGCCATAATAATCGCACGTCGCGGGGTCAATGCACGGGTCGATACCGAAGTTGCAATCGCGTTCGCCGTATCATGAAAACCATTAATAAAGTCAAATGCCAGAGCAAGAAAAATAACAATACCCAATACCAGTAAACTTGTATCCATGTAAAAGGACTCCCTTACGAGTTACGCATAATGATGGATTCCAGCATATTTGCAACATCCTCGCATGAATCCGTTGTCGTTTCAAGGCGTTCGTACAATTCTTTGCGTTTAATCAGTTCAATAGGGTCAGTTACAGTTGCAAACAGGTTTTTGATGCATATACGCAATAATTCATCCCCCTGATTTTCCAAATCATTCAGGCGAATAGTGTATTCACGAATGGCCAGCAATTTTTTCTGCGAAAGCAAATGTACAGCTTTCTGAATTTCGTAAGATGATTGACGCAGAATATCAGCGAACTGCACAATATACTCGTCCGGCTCCGTAATGTTGTACATATAAAAACGAGAAGCCGTCGCTTCAAGACCGTCCAACACATCATCCATGGTTGTTGTCAGTTCCATGATGTCGTCGCGTTCCAACGGCGTAATGAAGGTCTTGTTCAGCTCAGTAATAATCGTGTGTGTGTAATCATCACACTTATTTTCATACTTCTTCATTTCATTTGTAAACAAAGTCACATCCTGAAGATTTGAAGTATGTTGGGCAAAATAATCGGCTGCTTGCACGATCGTATCTGCCATATTTTCCAACGTCTCGAAGAATATATCCTTTTTCTTCAATCTCATAACGATTACCCCTTTACGAAAATATCCGCAACCTGTTTCGACTGCAATAGACAACCTTTGCTATCTTATCACACTCATCAATGTTTTTGTAATGTTTGTAAAAGCAAATTTCACGACATACGTATACAGTGCCCGACATGGAAGGTCATTATCCGACAATTTTTTCCTAAAAAGGTGTATTTCGTTTTCTAATTTGCTGCTATGGTTACATGTTCCTTTAGTGAAGTATCTGCAGGTACCACATGTATATAGGATGTACCTGGCGTTAACGGGATTTCAACCCCATTTTTCATAAAACGAATCGCATCGCCTGGTGTATGCTGCCACTCAGCCTGTATTAACTGTCCTTGTTGAAACACCATGGCCTCTCCACTGCCGTCCAGCTCAACACTTAATCTGCCCACATCATCCAACGTTCGATGTCTAGCGCTCATTACAATAACATTGGCTGCTGAGAGCTGTTGGTTATTATTTTGATCCACATGTGACTTTTCGTTCACAAAACGCTTATATTGTTGATTTGCTGGATCATAGGTATAAGATACCCGATAGCTTTTAAGCAAAAACCGAATTTGCAAAGATGCTACTGTCTCGTCCACCATAACTGGGGTTTCACCGGATTTAAGGTAAGAATATACTGGAACGTCCGTATGCTTGGCATACCCTTTACTATCGCTTCCTTTGCGCAGTCTGTTCACGTCTGTGTATAAATTATGTGGAGGACGACGATCTTTGCTTCGCCAGAAGTAAGCCCCTCCATTTGAAATCTCATCCAGATGTTCCTTCCGCTGCTGCTGTAAAATCGCATAGGCATCTGTGCTTCCCCCTGCGTGTATAGGCAACGCACCATAGGTTTCGCCCAGCTCAATCAAATACGGTCGAATGCTACGGACCGGTCCGATCTTTACATCTCCACCATGACTTTGGAAAAAAGCGACCAGACGGGTAATCCCGCCTTCTGCAAGAACTTCATATACCATGTCTGCCTGGCTAAGTCCTGCCTGTGGACGTGCAGCCGGAGCATTGTTAATCATGACAGCGAGCGGCCGCTCCAAAACAGGCTGCTCCACCGGAAGACCGGTAAGCGGAGCTGTAAATGCCGGAATAGACTGCTCCTTCGGCGGTTCAAGCGCCTCCTTCTCTGTTACTTGCTTGGTCGGTTGGGGAACGGAATCAGATTCACCCGTATTCGACATAGCAGTACAAGACATCAGCGTCATGCATAACAGAGCTGAGGCCATCACACGCAACCAATGATTTCGTTGGGAAATGGGCCCGGACAAGTTCATCCCTCCACTTAGTTATTTTTCTCATTATAAGCTTTATTTCCTGTTTTTGTCTTGATTGAAGCGTAACCACTCTATAGAATACTTATCTAAAGACATTAAAATTTAAAAAATATTCAGACTTTGTGATTTTTATCACAAATAACTGTAACTGAACCTACTACAATAAAGGTGTAGCAAAGATGATCATCCCCAACAAAATGAAATACAACCAACATTATAGATTAAGAAAGAGGAGTGGTTTGAATGTTTAACAGCTGGTTGCGTGAAAACAAAGTCGCAATGTGGTTGCTGACTGTAGTACGGGTTTATCTAGGTTATGAATGGATGACCCACGGACTTGAAAAGCTGACAGGTGGATTCGATGCAGGCGGATTTATCTCGGGGGCCATTGCTAAAACAGGTGGAGACCATCCCGCTGTACAAGGCTGGTGGGGATCGTTCCTGGAAGCCTTTGCCCTGCCGAATGTAGGTTTGTTCAACGTCCTGATCCCATTGGGTGAGTTCTTGGTCGGGGTTGGCCTGCTTCTCGGTACATTGACTACACTGGCTGCTTTGATGGCTATGGTTATGAACTTCTCGTTCCTGTTCTCGGGTACAGTAAGCACCAATGCAATCTACCTGCTGTTTGAAATCTTCCTTGTAGTTGCTGGTGCAAATGCCGGAAGAATTGGCTTTGACCGTTGGGTACTGCCCTTCCTGCGTGGACTGTTTCGTAAAAATAAAGATACCTTTCCAGCGGACCCTAGTCGAAAAATAGCTTAACCATCCCAAAATAACCGTTATCCTCCGGGATAATGGTTATTTTTTTTGCGCTGTTATGCTCACGATACACGTGCCTTCTAATTAATCGAAGACGCAAAATACACAAAAGAACTTCCATTCCCACACACCATGTGGATTCGGAAGTTCTTTTTTTACATTTACGTATCACTTTCTTGACCAAAAGCCCAACAATTGAGACTTAACGAGCCAAGGACATACGATTGAAAAAGCTTACGCGCGGAGCGCTCATGATCCGCAGCCCCCATCGCATAAAACAAAGGTGAAAAATGCTCTATTCCATAAGAAGGTACCGCCTGTTTGGCATATGGAGCCTTCTTGTCATATTGGAATAGGTGACGCAAATTCCAGTCTTGAAGCTGCTGTGCAATCCAGTCATCATATTGAACGGCCCAATCAGCTGGCTCACTCGTCTGCTTGAGTGTCCGCAAGTTGTGGACCAATCCACCGCTACCGATAATCAAAATTCCTTGTTTTCGCAACGGCGCCAGCATCCGCCCAATCTCGTATTGCTCCTGGGGAGCGCGCCGAGAATCAATGGATAAGGGTACGACCGGTATGTCTGCATCAGGATATATATGCCGCAAAACCACCCATGCTCCATGATCCAGTCCTCGGTTCCGAACAGGCTGGTGGAACAGGTTATGCTGACTGAACAGATGCTCTATCTCCTCATACAGCTTGGGATCGCCTGGTGCAGGGTAATCAATTGAGTACATTTCTTCGGGAAAGCCATAGAAATCGTGCAACGCTGCATGCTGATCATCCGCGCCAATACATTGATCGGGGCTATCCCAATGCGCGGAAAAAATGACAATTCCTTTGGGTCGGGGCAGGCTCGCGCCCAGCTTTGCAAGAAAGCTGGTATATGCGTTATTTTCTACAGCCAGTGTCGGTGAACCATGCGCAACAAAAATTGAGGGTAATGTCATCGCTGCCAACCTCCACACGCCAGTATAGTGTTACTCTTCCATTTTACTCCGGCGGAGGCGCAATTTCCAATACAATCCGTTACACACTGAAATCAGATCATCCAGTGCTGCCAATCCCGTTGAATATTTTCCTGTTCATCCAGCCATTCAAGCGTCCGATCAATCAGCCGTTGACGCTCTTTACCTGACGAGAAAGTGTGATCTCCCTGGAAAATAATCTCTTTATCACAGCGTCCCTCTGGACGCATCCAGAATATCTTTTGAAACAGAAATGCATAATCCACAGGAATAATATCATCCGAGGTGCCATGAACAACGAGCACATCTCCGTTAAATTTAACGGCCTCCTGGAACGGCTGAAATTGAGCTAACGACTCAAAATAAGCAGGCGTAAACTTATAGCCCAAATAGTCGGCATGACCAGTTTTAACAGACTCATCGTACACGCTTCGCTCCGTAATTTTGACAATGTCGTTGAACGGATAGCCCACTGCGGACCAAAGAACCAGATTTTGTACTCTCTTGTCCCGTACGGCTGTGAGAAGGGCTACCGCGCCCCCCAGACTGTGACCGATCAGCGTCACCTTGGTCGGGTCAATGTCCGCGCAATTGACAGCGTAATCCAACACGGTACGTGTCTGATTAATCATGGACTCTAACCCCTGCTTGCCATATTCCCCCGTGCTTTCTCCACAACCGGCAAAATCAAAGCGCAGGACAAAGTATCCCCCTTCGGCCAGTTCACGCGCAGTCTTGACGAATAATCGATCTACTCCGATACGATTGCCTACAAAACCGTGACATATAACAACGAGAGGAACCCTTTTCTGACGATCTCCCTCATTTGTACGGTTTGGATAATGAATTGTTGCTGCCAGTTCTTCATGTTCAAAGCGAATTCCAATTTGCCGTTCCATCCTGATTCCCCCTGTTTCAAGCTTCACTACACATTTATGAATTCAAACTCATATCGTAACGTGGAATATCCATCCAGGATATTCATTCACTTTAATTCCGATAAGATTAATAAGATTTTATAATAAAGTCAGTCTATCATCGCCCTGCTTCCTTGTCAACCTGTCAGTTCACATCGTAAAAAAAGTAAACAAATAGCGCTCCCCGATGCGATTCCGGAGAACGCTATACTACATTTATTAGAGTGAATCCACTACATTAAAGTAGACATTCGTTATTCGTAGCTGTTCCTAAACATTTGGTGGGTCTCCGTTCGTCCCTCCCACTCCAGCTTACAAGAGGCGCCGTTATGTTCATCCTCATGCCACAGGCTGCGGTAGTTCTGTGCACCTAGTTCACCCGCAAATTCTGTATCCTCAGCCACTTCGATATCGTCCAGTATACGGTACGTTGGAGATGATCCTTGAACGCTCCGGTGACTCACATTTGTAGACGAGGCCACCCCGCTATTCCCGTTCGAAGCGTTTGCCAGTCGTTTTTGGACTGAATAATCTGCCTGGTTCTCCAGTTTCATGATGCCACACCCCTTAACGTTTATATTCAGGTTGCTCTATGTGCTCACCCTGTATCCAGTTTGAGGAGAATGCAGCGGTAATATACATTTTATAGATAAAGTCTTTTGCCATCCGACGCTTCCTCACGTATACTGTCTTTGTTACGAAATGGCGGTTCCATCAGCCCGGGATACGCTCATAAAGCAGGAGGAAGAAATGAATAAAGCAAAAAATTATACGCTTATTGCATGGATTGCCTTGTCTATGTTTTTCTTGACACAGGCAATTATCGGATGGTTTGTCACCTTTACAGGTGGGGATATCAAACCCTTTGAAAAAATCAGCCTATCCACCCTTATCATCATCGCCGCAGGAGCCATTCTACTCGTTGAAGCTCTGATGAATTTTATGGACCGTCCCGAAGAAGGCGAGGAGACACAACAACCAGACCATGCCCCTGTAAAGCCCCAGATGAATCTTAAATCCATCTTGATGTATGTTGTGTTAGTTGTCGTGATTCTTGTCGCCGGACTGGCGCTGCGCAGTGTACTGCCAGTATTCAGAATCTCACCTTGGGTGAATTTAATTCTCGCCGCCATTGGATTTATTGGACTCAAACCGATTTTTCTGCGTAAAAAACGTTCATAGCCCGCAATTCTCATTATATGGAGCTGCCTCATTTTGGATCGCAGCAGCTCCTTTTCATTTCGATCAGGCAACCGACTTACAGCTGGGGTGTGCGCCAAAAAGCCGTATTCCTGGCCTACAAGAAGCTCCATGGGGGAATACGGCTTGATATACTTTAGAACTTATTTGGAAAATAGTTGTTCTGCATTATCCAGAGCAATTTTATGTCCCATCGCGGAATAGTCCAGCCAAGGTTGTCCGTCCAACATGTAGACATGCCCTTGCTTCACCGCCTTGAGACCTTGCCATACTGTATTTCCTTCCAGCTGCTTGTATACCTTTTGGGCATCCGCGCCTTTACTGATGATAACAAGGATCGCATCAGCATCATAATCCGGTAAAACCTCTTGGGAAACAACCTGATAAGCCTTGTTGATCTTTTCTACACCTTTGGCTGGCTTCAAGCCCAAGTCCTGATACAACAGCGGTCCTACCGGACGCTTCATCCCCATAACACGGACCTCTTTCGCCGTCACACGTACAGCCATAACCGTTCCGTCCCCAATTTTTGAATGAATCAGCTTTTTGACTCGTTCCTTCTGTGTATCATAGTCTTTTAGAAATGCGTCTGCCTGTGCTTCATGTTTGACCATAACGGATATTTTTTTTAATTGATCCTTCCATGTGCCTTCATCCAGATCAAAAACTTCGGTTGGCGCAATTTTTTCAAACTTGGCCACATCGGTTCCCGAATATTTTTTATCCAAGAAAATATGATCAGGTTGAAGCTCCAGTACCGCTTCCATATCCGGGTCTGTGACAACACCTAGCTTACGGGTATTTTGAAGACGATCTTTTACATGGGGCAGAAAATCCTTCACATCTCCGCCAATGACCGAACCAGCCGGAGTAATGCCCAATGCCAGCAGGTTGTTCGTCAAATGAATAGACATCGAAGCAATACGCGAATCCGCACTAATGGTTGTCTGCGCACTGCCAGCCGCTTTCGTATCGGTAGCCTGCTTGTCGGCTGCTTGACCGCAAGCGGACAACATGATCATGCATACAACAAGAGTTGTGACTATCCATGAACGTTTAAAACCTGAACCCTCAAATTTGTGCTTTCTCATGATTACTCTCTCCTATGCCACAGAAACTCTACATTATAATGATCAATATAGAAGGCTTCTACTCAGTTATTAATTTCAGCGGGTTGTATCATTTGTACCATATGATTTCATATGTATCTATTCCTTCTGTCATTTTGTTCGGGACAGCAGGAATAAAAAATACGGAGCCCCTACCACAGCAACCACCACACCTGCGGGAATCGCATTCGGCTGAAACACCGAACGCCCAATCGTATCTGCGGTGACCAGAATGACGACCCCGACCAAACAAGCTACTGGCAGCAAATGCTGGTACATCGGCCCAACCAGACGGCGAGCCAGATGAGGTGCAATCAGCCCAATAAAACCGATGCCTCCGGCCATGGATACGCTGGCACTGGATAGAGCCACGGCTGCGCCCAGCAGTAATAGGCGCTGCCGCTTCACACTTGTGCCGATTCCAGCTGCGGTCTCGTCGCCCAACGACAGGTTGTTCAGACTGCGCGTCTGCGACAGAACGTAGGGCAGTACAATGACAATCCAAGGCAGCAAAGCCGCTGCATGTATCCAATCCCGGCCCCAAACGCTGCCAGCCAACCAACGTGCAGTAAATGCGTACGTATCCTCATCTAGCCGCAACGACCAATACAGCGTTATGGCGCTAAGACCCGAGGCTACACCGATGCCGGACAAAATCAGACGCACGGGCACGATTCCTCTGTTGCGGCTATAGGACAACAAAACAATCAGCACGGCCGCAATGACACCTCCTGCAAAGGTAAACAAGGGGATCAGAACGGCGGCTGATCCGTCCAGATCGCGAAAAAAGCTAACGAACATTACCAGCCCCAACGCTGCCCCTGCGTGAAGTCCCAGAACTCCGGGATCAGCGAGTGCGTTCCGTGACAAGCCTTGCATGACCGCCCCGGCTGCGCCTAGTCCCGCTCCAGCCAGCACCGTTACAACGATACGAGGCAAACGATACTCGAACAGAACAATATGATCACGTCCACTGCCACCGCCAAACAACGTATCCAGCACGCGTAGCGGTGGAATACGAATGGTTCCGGTATTCAAACCCAGAACAATGACAACAAAGCTGATTCCCGCCAATACCAAACAGACGAGCCAAGCCTTTGTCGTTCTTGTATCCCCGGTCCCTAAAGAGCGACTCACTACAAATCCCTCCTTTCCTTACGGGCGAGAAAGAGGAAAAAGGGCACTCCGATAAAAGACACCATAATTCCGATAGCTAGCTCCTCCGGCGGATTCGCCATTCTCGCTCCCAAATCAGCCAGCACCAGCAGCACGGCTCCCAATAACGCAGACAACGGTACAATCTGGCGATAATCCACACCGATCAGCTTGCGAGCAATATGTGGGATAACCAAACCTACAAAGCCGATGGCCCCGGCAGCCGATACGGACAGTCCCGCCAGTACCACCACGGTCAGCAGACCCAAAAGTCGGATACGCCTGAGATTTAACCCAAGGTTTAACGCCACCTCATCGCCCATCGAAATCAGCGAAATGGAACGTGCCAGCCCCATAGACCAGGCGATCACCATAAGTAAAATCGGTGCAAGAATCTCAAGCTGCGACCATTTAATCCCGGCTACACCACCCGCATACCAGAAGGCTAAATCCTGACTTAGATCAAAATAAATCGCAATCCCCGAAGTCATGGAACCTAACAAGGCAGCCGTCACAGCTCCAGACACCGTCAATCTCATAGGTGTCAATCCTCCCGGTGCAGATGCTCCCAGACCAAATACTAGTAAGGTACTCATCAGCGCCCCCAGGAACGACAATACAATTAACGTCCCATAAGGTAGATTGGGGAAAAAGGCAAAACTCACAGCAACTACAAACATCGCTCCTGCGTTAATGCCCAGCACACCTGTATCTCCCAGCGGGTTGCGTGTAATACCCTGAATCAGAGAGCCTGCCACCGCCAGCGCAGCTCCAATAACAGCTGCACCCAGTACACGCGGTAATCTCAGCTCGTGAATGATCTGATGTGTCATTAGCGAACGATCATAGTGAAATACTGCCGACCACACGGTGCTTACGGTCAAGTCCTTGGCTCCGAGAGAAATGGCGGCGAATATGGCCAAAGCCAACAATACTGCCGAAGCTGTGAACAACAACGCCTGCCGAATCCTACCCGCTCGAAGAACTGGAGGTGCTGTTATGACTACTTTAGGAACTTCCCTCTCTGTCAGATCTGTATGTTTGTCCATGCTGTCTTTAGACTGCATTTGGTGAGGTCACTCCCTCCGTACCTGAAAATCATCACATCTTTCATAACGATAATGATAATTATTATCAACTTGATACATAATAGCATGTTTCTATGACATTGCAAGCCAAAAACTGTTCCCCTTAAGGAGGAACAGTTTTTGAATATATCTATATGATTTTACTACACAGGTGACTCCAAACCGTCCTCTCTTTAGTACGTAGGCCAGCCTGCCGAATCCCATTTCAAATCACTAATCAGAAGCTTTGGATTTCCGTCATCGGTGGCATCATAGGCATGACGCGCAATTACACTGTTGTTATAGATAGATTGTCCGCCCGGTCCCTTCCAACGGTCATTCCCTGCATCCAGTACGGTTCCGCCGCCATCCATCAGATTCTTACCGCTCTTGTCTACATAGGGTCCGGTGATATTCTTGGAGCGACCGTAAATGATTTTGTAATTACTATTTACCCCTTGGCAGCAGTTATCAATGGAAGCAAACAGATAGTAATAGCCATCGCGGTATGTAACATGTGGCGCTTCCAAACCACCAGCGGTACGCTTAGCGATAGAATAGATCTGGCCCGTAGGTTTCATCGTATTCTTGTCCAAACGAGTAATTTTCAGACCCGTATTCCATGAACCGAAGGAAAGCCATGGGTTACCGGAAGTGTCAATGACCAAATTCGGGTCAATGGCATTATAATCGTCAGATTGCGTCGTACGCAGCACCAATCCGTCATCTCTCCAGCTTCCCGCTCCTATGCTCGTCGCAGAAGTCAATCCGATGGCCGAAGTGCGGGACCCCATAGTAGAAATGGAGTAGTAAACCCATACTCGTCCATTGTACTTTTGAGCATCCGGTGCCCATACATCATTAGGCTTCTGCTTAGGTACATACGTTTTCCACCATGATAGGGGCGACAGGAATATTTGCGGCAATCTGTAAAAATTGCGTCCGTCGTCCGATCTTTGAACCTGTATCCCCTGCCCTGTGGAGAAAATATACCATGCGTTGCCTTCCTTCGTAATAGACGGATCATGCACTGCCACATCGCCAGTTAACGCCCAATGCTCTGCGGATGCAGATGGCATCACTGACAGCATTAAAGCAGCCGAGGTTACAGCAGCAAACGCCGTTCGGGTCAATTTACTCTGTACTGATTTTTTCCATGCTTCCAACATTCTTACGCACCTCCGAATGAGTATCTTATAATAAAAATCAGGTGACACATCTATTACGTTAGTGTTTATACTTATGAAGTTACCCATATATTAACCTATCATAATCAGTTTTGTAAACGCTTTATTTCAAATAAAAAGAAATTTATAAACTATGCATTATACATAAAACGGAGCCCGTAGGCTCCTTTTTAAATTAACATATTAAATAGATTTTCGTTTTTGTTCAGTTCCGTATATTTAAGCCCCTTGCGGTTCATTCGTTCAATTAAAGGAAGATAGTCTTCCTTGTGGAACAGCTCAATGCCGACCAGAGCTGGTCCATTTTCCTTATCATTCTTTTTCGTATATTCAAACCTAGTAATATCGTCGTCCGGTCCAAGCACATCCTGTAGAAACTCACGCAGTGCCCCGGCTCTTTGCGGGAAATTCACCATAAAATAATGCTTCAGTCCTTCGTAAATTAGGGACCGTTCCTTAATCTCCTGCATACGATCTATATCGTTGTTACCACCGCTGACGATACAGACAACCGTTTTGCCTTGAATTTGCTCGCGATACAAATCAAGTGCTGCAACAGGCAGTGAACCCGCAGGCTCCACAACAATCGCATTTTCATTATACAGTTCCAGAATCGCGGTACATGCTTTGCCTTCCGGTACCTTCACAATATCGTCCAAGGTGTGTTTACAAATATCGTATGTCAGCTGACCCACACGCTTCACCGCAGCTCCGTCAACAAACTTGTCTATTTGATCCAGTGTAACGACCTTGCGCAAACGCATCGCTTCCGTCATCGACGCCGCACCGAGGGGCTCCACGCCAATTACCTTGGTGGACGGACTCACGGTTTTAACATACGTACCTACGCCTGCCGCCAAACCGCCGCCGCCAATCGTTACGAACACATAGTCCATAGGTGTATCTAGGCTCTCCATCACTTCCATCGCAATCGTACCATTGCCCGCAATAATTTTCGGCTGATCGAACGGATGGATGAAGGTCATTGCCTGCTCGCTGCACACCTTCATGGCCTCATCATAAGCATCGTCAAACGTGTCTCCGGTCAGAATGACCTCTACACTGTTACCGCCAAAGCGACGAACCTGCTTCACCTTCTGATTAGGCGTTGTACTCGGCATAAATATTTTACCGTGGATACCAAGTGCGTTACATGAAAAAGCCACACCTTGCGCATGATTCCCCGCACTCGCACACACGATGCCTTTTTCCATTTGCTCAGGAGTCAAGCTGCGGATCATGTTGTAAGCTCCACGGATTTTAAAGGACCGCACGACTTGGAGATCCTCTCTTTTCAGATACACATTACAGTTATATTTGGCCGATAGGACGGCATCCCTCTGTAAAGGTGTACGTACAATCACCTCACGCAGCATATGATGCGCTCGTACAATATCCTCCATGCCAACGGCTGACGCCATGGCCGGGTCAGTTTTCTGGGTTTCTGTTGGTTCCATAGGTTCTCCACGCTCCGCCTGAATATTTCTGTATTTGAAATCTTTCAAATATCATACCACGTTTACCCATAGCTTGTGCAGATGATCGTCATGAAAATGAGAATGAAAATCAATCGAATCTAAAAAAAAGGCAGACCGGGACAATGCCCGATCAGCCTTTTCTGACGTTGCACATTTCTTGTACTCCATTGCTCTATTTAATACCTTTCCGATTATCCTTTTACTCCACCTGCCGTCATCCCTTCAATAAAGTAACGCTGGAAGAACAGGAACACGACGAGAATCGGTAAAATAGCCAAAACGGACCCCGCGATCAGCACATCATAATTGTTGCCATATGGCGTCAGCAGACTGGACAGTCCAATTGGCAGTGTCAGCATGTCGTTGGTACGCAATACAATCATCGGCCAGAGGAAGTTATTCCAACTGTTCATCGCCTGCAAAATAGCCATTGCCGCAAATGCAGGCGCCATCAGAGGCATCATAATCCGTACGAAAATGCCATATTCTGAACAGCCGTCAACCCGCGCAGCATCCATGAAGTCCTTGGGAACACCACTCAAATATTGACGGAAGAAAAAGATCGGGATCGGCGCAACGACAAATGGTAGAATTACACCCCATACCGTATTGATCAGCTTCATGCCGATCATTAGCTTGTAGAGCGGCAGCATGATAATTTCTACCGGGATCATCATCACGACCAGCACCAGTGTGAAAATCACATTTTTCAATCTAAAACGGTACATCTCCAGACCATAGCCTACCATCGCGGACAATATCAGACATAACACCGTAAACAAGACGGTAATGACAATACTGTTCCAGTACCATTGAAAATAATCCGTCGTCCCCTGAAAGATGAACGCATAGTTTTTCAGGGACATGATGTCCCACTCCAGCTTAAGATTCAATCCGTAGCGCAATAGCTCCGTCGATGGCTTGAACGAGGCAAGCGTCACAGCAAATAGCGGAAACAGGGCAAATCCGGCAAATAGAATAAACAGGACAACGAGCAATGCGGATAACGAGCCTTTTTGTTTCTGAGCCATCGCTTAATCCTCCTTCCGGAACATGCCGAAAAATTTGAGCTGGATCAGGTTCAGCACTAGTGTAAATACGAGCAATACAATGCCCACCGCAGCTCCGAAGCCCATACTGTTCTGCTCTAGACCTTGGCGATAGAGATAGCCAACAATTGTTAAACCAATATCGTTCGGAGAGTTATTTCCGTTCCACAACATGTAGCTCTCCGTAAACATAGACAAACCCGCATAAATGCTAATCGTAAATACGTAGATCGTTACTGGTTTCAGCATAGGAATCGTAATCCGCCAAAATGAATCGAAACGACTGGCTCCATCAATCTGCGCAGCCTCATACAACTCAGGAGGAATGTTCTGGAGTCCCGACATGTAGTACAACATATTTACGCCCAACCATCTCCACAAGGCCAGCACAATCAACGCTAAAAAGCCGGTGTTCGCATTCATTAGCCATTTGTAAGGCTCCAGACCGAATACCCCCAACAGGGAGTTCATCAGCGAACCATCCAATTCCCCGAACATGAGGCGGAAGATCGTTCCTGCTACCACCACCGAGGTTAGTGCAGGTATAAACATCACGGAGCGAAACAACCCTCTGCCCGGCATTTTAGGCGAATTCAGCAATACTGCCAATACCAGCGGCAGAGGAATCAGCACGACTAGTGTAAGCAGCGTATACAGGACGCTATTCAATATCGCCTTTCCAAACGTAGGATTGATTAAGTCCTTATAATTTTCCAGTCCAACATAAGTTGTTATCCCTGGCAGGACTTCCTGAAAGCTCATAATGACCGTCGAGATGACTGGATAGGCAAAAAATAGCGCAAAGGACAGTAAAAATGGAAGGACAAACACATACGGTGCCGTACGGCTGGAATGAATAAAGCGACTCCATCGGCTTCTGGTCGGACGCTGAGGTTGTGGCGGCTGACCTGTCGGTACATTAGCGTTCGTATGAACGGGCGTTGCCATGAATCTCACTCCCTTTCCTGTTGGGGTCTATCTCAGTTCATCTGCCAGCTCATGTAGCACCGTGGCTGGATCTTCGCCATTCTGTAGTGTCCGATAAAGTATTTTATTGCGCACAGCACTGGCAATATCAGGTGTTTTCGGTCCGATATGCACCGCATTGATTTCATCTTTGACTTCGATGAGCGTGTCAAAAATATTCGTTCCGAAATACTCCGTAAATTTATTCTTGGCTTTGGCTTCCGGCATGGTCCACACTTCACTGCGGATGGGATCAAAACCAAGCTGCTTCCAGATCTCCACATTCCCTTGCTTGGATAGCTTGGCAAAGGCTAGAAAGCGCATCGCCAGATCTTGGTGCTCTGATTGGTTCGTGACTACTGTTCCGGTTCCGCCCATACCCGCTGAGCGAAAACCGCCTTTTTCCCACGCTGGCATGGGTCTGATGATGATTTTCCCTTTCAGGTCAGGCATGTAATCCGTAAAACGTCCCATATACCACATCGGCATCCATACCGAAGCGGCCCCACCTTTGTTCATAAACCCGTAGTATTCCTCCATGTGGTGCCCGCCGCCTGGTGCGGGAATAGCGATTTTGTCTTTTACCATCTGCTGAAGAAACTCGAGTGTTTTAATATTCGTTTCGTTATCCAGCGTTAACTCGCCCTTGTCATCCAGAAAATCCGAATTCTGCTGGGAGATCATCGGCCAATAGTTCCACAGGTCATTCGTTTCCAGGGTCGCCATCGGCTTGCCTGTTTTCGCCAGCACTTGCTTGCCTGCAGCAGCATAGTCTGCCCAGGTGACGATGGAATCCGGGTCTACCCCCGCCTGATCCAAAATTTCTTTATTGTAATACATCACTTCGGCCCCGACATGGAAATCAATACCGTAATACTTCCCGTCTTTACCGTAAATCTGTACTCTGGAAGGCACAATGTTTTTGATCTCTGGGTCAATCACCGGATTGAGTGGGACCAGTTGCGGTATCCCTTTGAGGAAATTACCGATCTTGTTCACCTCGATATCCGCGATATCCGGCGCTCCCACCCCTGATTGCAGCGCAATCGACAGCTTGCTGTGGTGGTTGTCATAGGGGAATGTATTCGCTTTCAAATTAATCAGTTCATCAGGGTGCTGTTGGTTCCATTGGTCAGCCATTTGCAGAAAAAACTTCTCATGCAGTTCATTGAACGTCCATAATACAAGTTCTGTTCCCGGCCCATCCTTTTCATCGGTCTTGAAAGAACAGCCTTGCAGCAGTCCAGCCATCAAAACCACCGCCATAAGCATCAAAGCCATGCTTTTTCTTTGCAGCAGCATATCCTTCCCCCTTCGCATGATGAAATCCTAATTCATAAATGATTGCGCTTTCTTTTATTATTTAACATCAATACAAATTAGTTTACAACAACATTATTTATAAAATATTTATTTTCAATGCAGATTAGCGTCCCCCTTGCATTATAGGGGGAAAATGAATTGTATGAGGCTATGATGATTTTTGCATAAAAAAACGACCCAATTCCAATTGAAACTCGGAATTGGGTCGCGCTTTTTAAATTATTCTTGCGAATGTGCTGCTTCGTCCTTCACTTCTTCCCGAAATGATCTAATACTTTCTTTACGACGATTATTTTTTTCTTCGATCTGCTTACGCTCCTCGTTGCTGATTTCAGAGGAAAATTCGTTTAGATATCCTTCAGCTTCATGCAGGTTCTGCTGTGTGTTCTGAATACTTTGTTGCAAATGTTCAACATTGTCGGCTCGATTATCTGGTTTTGCCATTCGTTTGTCGCCTCCTAATAATGGGGTCGCTCAGTAGAGCGCTAATCCGTAGCTTGATCGCTATCGGATCATTTTATGCATTAAAATGCTCCCCAAACCACTTTCCTGCGGCTTCGGCTTCAGTCCGCGTCAATTGATGACCATTGCGTTCCCAATATGCTTCCACCTGCGCTCCGGCCCCTTCCAATAATGCTTGCAGCTCCTGAGATTCCGAAATCGGAACAATGGGATCATTCTCACCGGAAGATAAAAATACAGGGATACCATTCAAAGCGGGCAAATCCAGCCCACGCAACGGCACCATTGCATGGTGTAAAATAGCTCCACGTAACGCTTTTGCATCGTGAAAGAGCATGCTGGCGGCTATGTTTGCACCATTGGAATAGCCAAGAGCCACCACGTTATTACGATCAAAATCGTATTGCTCTGCAGCTGTGTCCACAAATTCGCTCAATTCTTTGGTGCGAAATACGAGATCCTCAATGTCGAACACTCCTTCTGCCAAACGGCGAAAGAAACGCGGCATCCCATTTTCCAGCACATTTCCTCTCACGCCTAATACAGAAGCTCCCGGTGCTACCATCTCAGCCAAAGGTATCAGGTCTTGTTCGTTCCCGCCTGTACCATGCAACAGCAAAATAACTGGGGCTTGCGGATGAGTTCCTTTACGAAATACGTGTTTCATTTATATTTCCTCCTCAATTTTCTTTAAATTAAGATTCTTATTTTTATTATAAATTAATTATAGCCAACTTCGCTGCCTTTTACAAACCTAATGAGTCTGATCTAAATCTTTTTTCTAAAATGATGACTTGTTCCATTGACATGTAGTATAGCTCTATTTTACTATGATGTTAGATATTTAGAATATTATCTAAATATCTAAAGGAGGAAATGTATTTTGAACGATGCCTTCAAAGCTTTGGCTGATCCGACCCGGCGTACAATCTTACAGCTTTTAAAGGAGAAAAGTATGAGCGCAGGCGAAGTGGCTGAACATTTTCAAATTAGTAAGCCCAGTATCTCCCACCATCTCAATATCCTGAAGCAGGCTGGGCTGGTGCTGGATGAACGACAGGGGCAAAACATTATCTACACCCTGCATACAACGGTTGTGGCGGATGTCATCGGTTGGATGTTCAGTATCGCCCACTCTGATACCCCTGCCAAGAAAAATGTAAATCATATTAAGGATGCGGAGGAATCTGAATGAAATTGCGAACACGTTGGAGCTTGACGGATGTTTTGACGACTTTGATTGCCTTATCACCTGCTATAGGCGCTTTACTACTGTATAACCGGCTTCCCGATGTGCTGGCCTCTCATTTTAGCTTTGACAATACAGCAGACGGGTATATGAGTAAAAACAGTTCTATTCTCATGCTGGTGCTGTTGGGGCTGGTGCCTTTGCTCCTTCGGCTATCCCGCTACATGGACCCCAACAGAGCAAATTTCGAGAAATTTGCTAAAGCCTATGAGGTTACGCGTGTAGGCACTTCGCTCATTCTCGCTATAGCCGGTTGGGGAATGCTGCTGTATAACCTGAACATACGACTGCAAATGAATGCTGTAATTTTGGGGATAATAGGCCTGCTGCTGATGGTGATGGGTAATTTTCTGACTCAGGTACAGCCGAACTATACCTTCGGTATCCGCACGCCGTGGACTCTGTCTAACCCCGAGGTGTGGCGTAAAACGCACCGTTTCGGCGGACCTATGATGATGCTCGGTGGTGCTTCGGGCTTGGTAGCGGCATGGGTCGGTGGAGTGGCCGGGACGGTCATTTTTCTCACCGGGCTGGGTATATCCGTCGTCACCCCCATCCTCTACTCCTTCCTCCTGCATCGCAAATTAAATCAACAGTAGGATACAGGACGTGGTAACTCTGTCCAAACGGACAAAAGCGTATGAGATGATCCCAATGCATAAATAAAAAAAGAACCTCCCATCCACGATTAACGTAGAATAGGAGGTTCTTTGTACATTTAATCTTTAATATTAGAACAGCAGCTTATCGGGATGCGTGCCAACACGCTCATCCAGATGAAGACCATTGATTCGTTCAATATCCTCAGCCGTCAATTCAAAGTCGAATAAATCAGCATTTTCGCGAATACGATGCGGGGTTACAGATTTGGGAATCGTCACAATCCCCCGATCCAGATGCCAACGCAAAATAACCTGCGAAGAGGTTTTACCGTATTTGGCAGCAATCTCAACGATGTCCGCTTGCTCGGTTAATTTCCCCTTCATCAGTGGACTCCACGATTCAAGCTGAATCTGGTGCTCCCGGCAGTATTGATGCAGTTCTTGTTGAGTCAGACGAGGGTGAAGCTCCACTTGGTTGATGACAGGAACCATGTTGCTGTCTTTGAGGAGGTCTTCGAGATGGTGAACTTGGAAGTTACTAACTCCGATAGCGCGTACGCTTCCTTCTTCATACAGTCGTTCGAATGCCTTCCAGGTTTCCTTGTACTTATCCTTGCCAGGCCAATGAATGAGATACAGATCAATGATATCCAGACCCAGCCGCTTACGGCTTTCCTCAAAGGCACGCAGTGTTGAATCGTAGCCCTGATCCTGATTCCATAGCTTGGTGGTTACAAACAGATTTTCTCTAGACGTCCCACTATCACGAATGGCTTGTCCAACCAGTTCCTCGTTACCGTAGATCGCCGCTGTATCAATGTGACGGTAACCGACCCCAATAGCTGTTTTGACCGCTTCGTAGACCTCATTGCCTTCCGCCTTGTAAGTACCAAAACCGAGCCAAGGCATCTGAACTCCGTTATTCAGTACAGTTGTATCCGCAATGTTCCCCATGTCTATTCCTCCTGTTCCTGATTATGAATGATCCAACGGGATGATTACAGTTTAGTTGCATCCTGAAAAGCATTCACTTGAAGCGGAGCAGCCAACAATTCTTTAGCCGCGGCAACAAATGCCTGGAAATGGGCAGAATTATTATGGAAATCTACAGCAGCAGCATCTTTCCACTCTTCAACCATCGTAAATGCGTTGGGATCATTCAGATCCTGCATTAACGTGTAGCGTACATTGCCTTCTTCAGCTTGGGATGCGCTGACCAGCCCTTCGGTTTGTTGCAAAAAAGCCTCTCTTTTTTCAGGTAAAACTTTCATATCGGCATGAATAATAATCATTTTATGTTCCTCCTCGTATTATGTAACTATTTCTATTATAGACCATTCTTTCGAAAGAATAAAAGTGCGGGCGTTTCTGTAATACAGTAAAATAGATCGTATGGGGGAGAAGATCGGCAGATCCGTTCCTCCTATATTTTGTTTAACGGCGGTGAAGGCATATGCGTTTTCAGACAAAACTAATGGTATTTATATCCCTTTTAGTACTGGTAGTTACCGGGCTGTTGGGATTATCCTTTCGATATATGATCACGTCCGCTCTATATGATGAAATCGGAGAAAGGGCGCTCACCGTCGCCAATACCCTCGCCGTAGATGCGCAGGTCAGAGACGCTCTGGAGCAGACTGAGACGACGCAATTGCGTTCGCGTATCAACGAGGTCATAAAACCTGTCCAAGCCAGCAGCGGCGCTGATTTTATTACTATTGCTGATCGTCATCTCATCCGGCAGTGGCATGTAAACCCAGAGCGCATCGGCACGCCTATGATAGACCCCATGAATGATAAGGTACTGCAAGGGCAGTCCTTTATCACTGAATCGACGGGCTCTCTCGGACCGTCAATACGCGCCAAAACAGCCGTTTATGATACGCAAGGTAAGGCCATCGGGCTCGTCTCTGTAGGTTTTTTAATGACAGATGTGCAGCAAAATATTCGTACATACACATATGCATGGCTCTGGTTTATGGTGGGCGCGCTGATGATCGGCATATTGGGAAGCCTGGTTATAGCGCAACGGGTACGCCGCGCACTGCATGGACTGGAGCCAGTGGAAATCGGACGGCTGTACCAGGAAAAGCAAGCTATTATTGAGTCCATCGGCGAAGGAATTATCGCGGTGAATAGTAACGGACAAATCACACTTGCCAATCCACAGGCAGCTCGCTTGATCGGACTCCCCGCGGAAACCTCTATCTACGGATGCGACCTTCGCCACTTGACAGGTGTTCCAGATGTACTGGTTGATATGCTTGTTGCCGATTACACAGTAGAGCATTCAACGATGGGGCAAGATCAGGGACAGGACATATGGAATAAGGAAATTGAGGTCCAGCAGCGAATTGTAGTCGTCAGCCGTGTGCCGATCCAGGATCGTTCCGGTCGCATCATGGGCACGGTTGCCAGTCTGCGTGACAAGACCGAACTGCTCCACATGACACAACAGTTGACAGAGGTCAAAGATTACGCGGAAGTACTGCGATCACAAACACACGAATACGCCAATCGGCTGTATCTCATATCCGGCCTGATTCAGTTGGAGTGTTATGACGAAGCGGTGGACTTTATCACCCAGGAATCAGAGGAATATCGTGTACACAGGCCGATTGGCACAGCTCTCCTCACCGATTCAATCATCGCCAGCCTACTGATCGGTAAGAAGAAACAGGCGCTGGAAAAAGGGGTTTTACTCCATTCTGATATTAAAGGAGCATTCTCAACCCAGTCCCCTACGTTGGAGTGGTCCTTTCTCGCTTCCATAGCCGGAAACCTGCTGGACAATGCCATGGAAGCTGTTGCGATGTCCTACATCTCTGACGGACAGGTCTGGTTCCGGCTTGAAGAAACGACTGAAGCCATCATCGTCGAAGTTGCGGATAACGGATCGGGAATTTCGGACGATATCCAAGAAAAGTTGTTTGTCAGAGGAGCTTCGACCAAAGCAGAAGCAGGACATGGATATGGCCTTGCTCTCGTGCTGGAGTACACTGAACGAATGGGCGGCTCTATAGAAGTGCACAAACGTCCTGGTGGAGGAAGTATTTTTGAGGTATACATTCCTTTAATTAGGACAGATACGAGTAATGATGCAAAAGGAGGTTATGCCCATGAATGAGCGGGTTGTATCGGACATTGAGGTTCTTATTATTGAAGATGATCCGCGAATTGCGGAGATTAACCGCCGATTTATTGAAAAGGTGGACGGGTTCACCGTATGTGCAATCGCGACGAACGAATTTGAGGCAAAACTTCAACTGGACGTGCTCCGTCCTCCTCTAGTCGTGCTGGATGTTTATTTTCCTGACACGGATGGTCTAACCCTGCTATCGTTCATCAAGCAACACTATCCGGGTACAGATGTTATTATGCTGACTGCCGCCAAAGAAGCTGAAACAGTGGTACAAGCCGTTCGAGCAGGCGTGTTTGATTTTATCGTAAAGCCGCTTATATTCGAGAGATTGCGTGCGACCTTGGAGGAATATGCCCGATTTCGGCGACAAATCACAACATGGCAAGAGGAACAATCCACAGTCGAACAATCTGAAATTGACAGTTTGCTTCAAAGCGCGGGCACCGGTCGGATGGCGGGGAACGGAGTTGGAGAACTATGGGCCAAAGGCATTGATAAAGTAACTTGCGACAAAGTGCTAGATCTCCTGAATCGACGGGGTGAGGTGACTACGGGTACAGTGGGAATTGAGCTGGATATGAGCCGTTCTACAGCCAGAAGGTATCTGGAGTATTTAGTGGAAAGTGGCGACGCGCACCACGATCAGGTGTACGGAACCGTCGGCAGACCGGAGCGTATCTATCGCCGACAGCGGAGGGATGCATAAACCGTCCAACTCTGATGTCCTGGTACTTCCCCCTCCTCCTATTCATAATTTTATTGAATTTAATTCACTTAATCGATCAAAACGGTTTAAATAACCACATTATTTACGTCCTCCTTCCCGATTGCTAGAATGATCAACAGTTAGTTAGTTGATTGATAATGATTATCAGTTTCTCTGATAATCATACTGGAACGGGGGATAACATATGGCAACACCGAAACAACCACTGCGCACAGGTATGCTGCTTGCAGCGGTCCTGGCACTACTGACGGTCATTATGGCGGGATGTGGAAGCCAGTCACAAGATAACAGCGCAGTAGCACCTCAAGCAACAGGCGACACTCGAATCATTAAACATGAGATGGGAGAAACCAAAGTTACAGGTACACCCAAAAGAATCGTAACCCTGGAATTCTCTTTTGTCGATGCCACAACCCAACTGGGCGTAACTCCTGTCGGTATAGCTCAGGAAAATGACGATGATATTGATGGGCTGCTCGGCAAGAAAATCGACTTCACACCAGTAGGCACACGCAAACAACCAAACCTGGAAACGATCAGCTCCTTGAAGCCGGATTTGATTATTGCTGATCTGAATCGTCATAAAAGCATATACAAAGAACTTAGTGAGATTGCTCCGACCATTGTTCTAAAGAGCCGCAATTCCTCCTATGAACAAAACTTGGCATCCTTCGGTGTCATCGCCGATGCGTTGGGTGAGAAGGAAAAAGGCGAGCAAATTCTCGCTACGCATAAAGCTACAATGGAAAAGTTGAAAGAAGGCATCAAAGCTGGTGAGCCACGCAGCGTATTACTAGGGGTATTCCGTTCTGATTCACTATCGGCTCACGGCGCTTCATCCTTTGATGGACAACTACTGGAGCAAGCGGGTATCCACAATGCCCTTCAAAATACAAGCGAGCCTACCGTCAAGCTGACGCTGGAGCAAATTTCACAAGCGGATCCTGATGTGATCTTTTTGGTGGAAGCCGATGAGAAGCTGATTGCGGAATGGAAGCAAAACCCGCTTTGGCAAAACATTACGGCCGTCAAAAAAGGGGAAGTTTACGAAGTAAACCGGGCACTGTGGACCCGATACCGTGGACTCGGCTCAGCCGAAAAAATACTGGAGCAAGCCATTTCGCTTCTGTATCCCGCGCAAAGTAAAGGAGACGGCTCCCGTTGATCGGACAAGCCTCACGCGACCGGCTGAATAAGCCGGTCTTCTTTGCACTTATCGCTGCGTTGCTGGCTGGATTGCTGCTTAGCGTGGCGATTGGCCCAGTCAGGATGGACATCCCCACCATGCTGACTGCGCTGTTCACGGAGCATCCGTCTAAGGATCAGCTCATTGTCTTGACGGTACGCCTACCGCGTGCCGTTATTGGCCTAATTGTCGGGGCCGGGCTTGCCGTGGCTGGAACCCTGATGCAGGCCATCACACGCAACCCGTTGGCTTCGCCGCAGGTATTCGGGGTCAGCTCAGGCGCTTCGCTGGCTGTCGTGCTGTCCGTCGTGCTGCTGCCGAATATCGGATCGTCCGGCAGTATTTATTTTGCTTTTGCCGGGGCCATCGCAGGTGGCTCCTTCGTATACGGGCTGGCCGGAACGGCGGGCATGACGCCGGTCAAGTTGGCCCTTGCCGGGATGGCCGTGCATCTGTTGCTGGCCTCCATCACCCAAGGACTGCTCGTGTTCAACGAGCAAATATCTGATGTGCTGTATTGGCTCGCCGGAGCCATCGACGGGTCCACTTGGGCCGACACGCGTCTGGTGCTACCATGGTTCGCCGTGGGTATGATTCTTGCGCTGGCGCTGGCCCCCTCGCTATCTGTGCTGAGCCTCGGGACGGAGGTCGCACAGGGATTGGGACAAAACGTACGTCTTGTCCGTCTACTGGCCTCGGCCTCAGTGATTATGCTGGCAGGCTCTGCCATAGCGGTAGCCGGTTCCATCGGCTTTGTAGGCTTGATGGTACCGAATATCATCAAGATGTTTACAGGCGACAATTACAAACGGGTCATTCCCCTGTCTGCAATCTTCGGAGCTCTGCTGCTGACATATGCAGACGTGCTTGGACGATTTATTGCATTTCCTTATGAATCACCTGTTGGCATTGTAACCGCGCTGGTGGGTGCGCCCTTCTTTTTATATCTGGCGCATAAGAACGGGAGGGCTTCACGATGAAAAAACTGTGGATTTTACTCGCGCTCATGCTAGGTGTTGCTTTTATAGCTATAGGCGTGGGCAGCACCTACATTACGCCCTCTGAGCTGATCAAGGCTCTGACGGACCGGAGTGCCTCTTCCTGGTTCATCGTTCATCATTATCGGCTGCCACGCGGTCTGCTGGCCATCATGGCCGGAGCTGGGCTGGCAGTAGCCGGTGTTCTGCTGCAAGGCATGATCCGCAACCCGCTAGCCTCGCCAGATGTGGTAGGTGTCTCCAAGGGGGCCGGCTTTGCGGCGGTTCTCGTCATCGTGCTGCTGCCCTCATCCCCAGTGGCGCTGCTGCCTGTAGCCGCCTTTGTCGGGGCTGGGCTAGCTGCACTGTTGCTCGTACAGCTTTCGATGAAGGGAGGCATGCGTCCCAATATGCTAGCCTTGACCGGACTGGCGGTGGGCGCTATTTTTCAGGCTGCGACCGATTATATACTGGTCAAGTATCCACTCGAAGCCAGCGACACGCTCACTTGGCTAGCTGGAAGTCTGTGGGGCAAAGGCTGGGACGAAGTGTATGGGCTACTGCCGTGGTTAATCGTATTGCTGCCTCTCGCCTATACACTACAGCGCAAGCTGGACATTATGAGCCTAGATGAGGAAAGCTCTGCTGGGCTGGGACTTAGCGTGAAGCGTGTGCGTACAGGACTGCTAGCCGTGTCAGTCGCCTTGGCTGCCTCCTGTGTCGCTGCCATCGGCTCCATCGGATTTATTGGACTGCTGGCACCGCATCTGGCACGGCGGTTATTTGGCAATCGCCACCGCTATCTATTGCCCGGTTCGGCGATGATCGGCGCCCTGATTCTCGTCCTTGCTGACGCGCTGGGACGAGGTCTGAAGCCGCCGCTCGAAATTCCCGCTGGCATCGTGACAGCCGTCATTGGCGCGCCATATTTTTTGTATCTATTGCTGCGGGAACGCAAACAAAAAGACAGCGGATAGGCTGAGGATAAGAAGTTGCGCAGCGCAGCTAAACGCAGTACTATACCCTAGCGTTTAGCTGTGCTACCTCTCCACCTGTACACCGATACGCCGATTAACTTCTTTTCTAAACGATTCATCATGCAGTAGCCTCTTTTTAAAATCATTTATCATTTCGGGAAAGCTGGCATTTGTGCTTGGGTCCAAATCGTTAAAAAAGACAGCTAGCTCTGTCGTATGCCCTTCCTTATCTGTCGCATACATGGCCAGTGTCAAAGCATAGGCCGTGGAGCCACCTTTTTGCCCAGTATGTTTCAGGGATTGCTGGTTTTCAGGAAGAACCATAAATGGTTCCTCCAAGACCTCGGACAATAACTTTTGCTCAGCTTTTGTGAACCCTTGACGACGATTCAGCTTACTCATTAAAGAGGCATACTCGGCTGTCGTTGAAGCTACAAAGCGATCCGTATTGATACGATCATACTCCTGATCATACCAAGTCGTAATATCTGCGTTTCTCTTGTAAGAACCACTCACATCACGGCGCAGCTTGTTATGAATCACGCGGGCATATCGGCGAAATTCCGTATCAGACATCGCCTGAATGGCTTCTTTGGCAGAAATATTATTCTTTGTATTATTCCAATTCTCACCTTGGCTCTCCCTCATCCATTCGTAGGGAATCAAAATGGAGGATACAAACGGATAAATGGGATCATGATTTTGCAGCCCCATTTTGGCTCTCGTCCGATTGATCGCATCCACTCCCAGTTTGTCCATTAAATACTCCGCATTGGCGTTGGAACTAAATTGAATCATCCCCTTGGCGACGTCTCGTACAGATACAGTTTCATTCTGTATCCGCCCTTTAGCCTCCATATTCTGTAGCCACGCCGTATGAGCACCCCCATCCAAACCCGGCAAATAAAACCTTTCCAGCGAAATCAGCTTCACTCTCCCGTCCGGGTTAATCTTACCCACCATCGCTTGCTTGGCATATTCGATCGCAATGATTGTTTTGACGGTGCTCGCCAAAGGCATCATCCGATTTTCTTCTTGGCCTGCCAACTTTTTTCCATCTCTCAGAATCGTAATCGAAACTTTTTCTGCATTCGCTTCCACAAAATGAAGTAAACGGCGGGCAGCATCCTGTTCCTTCGTTTCTTCCTTAACGTCAGCTGCAATCGCAGTTGTGGGCCGGACGGTATTCGAGGGATTAGCCACTTGATTCTGCATGAAAGATAGTAAGCCTGCCGCTATACCCATAACAATGAGCACTGTAGCCAAACTAGTTGCTACCACAATAAGGCGCTTTCGTTTCACTATTACCTCCCCCCGTATGCACTTCACACACAGGTTTATTTTCCCATTTTTATATTTCAATTTCTATTTTAAACGAAAACACAGTACAAAAAGTTTCATTACGTGTCATATTTTCAAATAACATAAAAAAGAGAGCCTCCTGTATATAACACAGGCTGACTCTCTTTCACTATCCTTCGACACTTATGCTGGATAGGGTACTTCGGTTCCATTCAATATGAGGTGCATCCGAATTTCCGCTTTTAAGGAATCGGATACCGCACAATATTTTTCCTTCCCCATCTGAATCGCTTTCCATACGCGGTAATCTGGAATATCTCCATCTACGTGGAATGTCAGATCAATCGCTGTAAAGCCTGTCGGCATTTCTTCCTTGCGCGTACCTTCTGCGTCAATATCGATGCGAGTAATGTCCGACAAGAAACGATCCAATATCATCGTAATATCAATGCCCATACATCCCGCCAGACCCGCCAACAGCAGTTCCATGGGTGTCATCCCTTTACCATCACCGCCATAAGCCGCCGTAGCATCCATCCCTACAGAATAACCGGATGGTCCCTCCGAAGTAAACGCGCGTTTGCCGTGCCAAGTTGTAGATACTTTCATGTTCAAAGGCCTTCTTTCCATCTTAATAATCTATGATTTATCCTCGATCTTACTTTAAAATTCACTGATTTGGCGTAAAAATTTCTGTGTTCTCTCATGCTGGGGAGTGTCAAAAAACACCTGTGGCGCTGCCTCCTCCAAAATGATACCATCTGCCATAAATACGACCTTGTCCGCCACCTCGCGAGCAAATTTCATCTCATGAGTAACGACGACCATCGTCATTCCGTCTTGAGCCAGCTCTCGCATAACACCCAGCACTTCCCCTACCAGCTCGGGATCAAGCGCCGATGTCGGCTCGTCGAACAGCATAATCGCCGGGTCCATCGCCAGCGCACGCGCAATGGCGACTCGTTGCTGTTGTCCACCGGACAGACGTGAAGGATGTACATCCTGCTTGTCCGATAACCCCACCCGCTCCAACAACCGTTGTCCGATGGACATAGCCTTGTCGCGCGGCATTTTTTTTACTGTCAGCAGTCCTTCAATGACATTGCCGATTGCGGTTTTGTGCGGATACAGATTGAATTGCTGAAACACCATCCCTGTCTGTTTGCGAATCTCACGAATGGCTGCTTGGCGGACACGAACGGGAGCCGTAGCATCGACCTCAACCCCATTCACCTCAAACTTGCCGGAAGACAGCTCTTCCAGACCGTTCAGGCAGCGCAGCAAGGTACTTTTACCTGAACCGCTCGGGCCGAGTAATACGACGATTTCACGAGCGGCAACCTGAAAATCAATGCTTTTCAGAACCTCTACCTGTCCGAATCGTTTACCTAATCCGTTAGTTGTTATCATCATCTATCATCTCCACCTTAATAAGCTCGAGCCAGACGCTTTTCCACCCGCTCCAGTATAGCGGAGAATCCAATGCTCATAATCCAGTACATCAGGCCAATTTCGAGCAGAAACGGCATGTAAAGCAAATACTGCGCCTGTAAAAGCTGTGCCTGCCGCATCAATTCACTGACCCCGATAAACGACACCAGCGACGTTTCTTTAAGCATACCTACAAATGTATTCCCCATCGGTGCAATTGCGATCCGTACCGCCTGAGGAAGAATAATACGCCACATCGTTTGACCGGGCGACATTCCCGTTGCATAAGCTGCCTCGGTCTGTCCCTGGGGTACGGCTAAAATAGCTCCACGGAACGTCTCCGATAAGTACGCCCCTGTATTAATGCTAAGTGCCAGACAAGCAGCTGTCAGCGATCCGAATGATATTCCATAATCATCCAGTCCATAATAAATGACCGCAATCTGCACCAAAACCGGCGTCCCCCGAATGATCGATACATACATGCGCGCCAGCCATCGAACAGGTCGATTCCCCTTCAACCGGGCCACAGCAACAATCAAACCAATGATTAGGCCAAAAAACATAGAGACAATCGTAATATATAGCGTATAATAAGCACCCTTTAATAAAAAAGGGACGTTCTCCCACATTAATTCAAGCATTGGTTATATTCCCTTCTTTCAGACGAGTGGCCCCATGTCAGCATGAAAGCCAAGACTGGAGCCAGACGCCTCTAACAGGCTTACGTTATTCTTTTGGCTCCTCGCCAAACCATTTTTTGAAAATTGTTTTGTAAGTGCCGTCTTCCTTCATTTCCTTCAAAGCCTTGTTCAAGGCTTCTTTGAGCTCAGGAGTTTTCTGGTTAATGGCTACACCCGCTTGATCCGACTTAATCGGCTCGCCTACGGCTTTAATTTGAAACCCGTTTTTATCGATAATGGGCTTGAGAGCATACAGATTGTTGATTGTTGCGTCAATACGACCAGAGTTTAGATCCTTTAAGGAAGTAATGACATCATCATACGTTTTAATCTCAAAATCGCCTACCTTCGGCAGTACTTCATTCCGCAGATAAGATTCATCATTCGTTCCCAAGCCGACACCAATGGTTTTGCCTTTAAAGTCCTCCAGCTTGGTAATATCATTTGTTTTGCTGTTTACGATAATGTTTACATTGTTTGTGATATAAGGCTCTGTGAAGTCAATAGCCTTCTTACGATCCTCTGTAATCGTCACCTGACTAATCACTGCATCGAATTTTTTCTTTTGCAAACTTGGAACCAGTCCCGAGAATTCTTGTGCCGTGAACTCCGGTTTCACTCCAATCCGCTTCGCCAATTCTTTGGCGATATCCACATCAAATCCGTCCAATTCCTTGTTATCGTTCAAGAAATTGTACGGCGGATAGGTGCCCATCATGCCTACCTTAATTACACCAGCCTTCTTGATTGCTTCGAGCTGGTTACTCGCTGCCACATTACTGCTACCCGCTCCATTGCTAGTATTAGAAGCTTCTGGCTTAGTACCGCAAGCGCTCAGCACAAGGCTGAACAATGCCACAGCCATGAGTGTAGTTACCAAGAACCCTTTTTTACGTGTTTTCATGTATCCTTCTCTCCTGTCTGGATGTAAATGATTGAGTTCATATATGTGATTTGGCTATGTTATTTGTTGCCAACTAGCCATTCATGCGATGTTGACCCTCTAGCTTTGACCTAATAGTCCATAAAACTCAAAATTAGCCGCCTCTGCTGCCAATCTTTTAGCAGTTATCTGCGTGATGTGGTCATATGTTCCCTCTGAACCGAATAGCCAGCGTGTAATGACACCTTCGATCATACTCATGAGTAGTGCCGCCCTTAATTCGACATCCAATTCAGCAGGCAACATGTTCAGCTCGATCGCTCTTTCCATATTACGCCGGAATGCCAGCTCCATCGCGGCCCTTGTCTCTCGGATACTCTGGCGCACCGGTTCATCGACACCACTGCCGATCAGCAGCAAACCCATCAGATAGCGGTTCTCCAATGCAAAATCAAATAACCGAACAAACAGCGCCTCCGATGCCTTAACCATATCAGCCAGCGTTCCCGCATCACGGCGATATCCCTGTCCAATCGCTGACAGTAGTTGTTCACGACCGGTAGCGATAATCTCCAGCGCCAGTGCCTCTTTGCTTTTAAAATGCCAATAAAACGTGCCTTGGGCTACTCCCGCCTCTACCACGATATCTGAAATCTTCGTTTGATGGTAACCCTGCTCGGCGAACCGCTTCAATGCAATGTGAAGAAGCTGTGTTCTGCGGTCTGTTTCTTCCCCCGCGTGCTCGGAAGGTTGGTCATTTGGGACGGTCTCGGACTGCTTCGCCTTCCGTGGCTGCATGGGTTCCCTCCTCCCGATTGATCAGTCAGTCAGTTTTGTATTTTTAATCCTATAGGATAAGTATACTTTTGTCAAAGAAAAAAGTGTCAGAAGAAAATAAAGTTTTGCTGCTCCATGCTACGAAGCGTGAATGTGGGGTTATGCCAAGGCACCTTTCGAGCGTATTTCCAAAATTCATATATCCTCTCCTTAGAAGGTTACTATCACTTTTCCTTCGGAGTGGCCAGTAGAAACTTTATTTAAAGCCATGTTAATGTCATCAAAATTATAAACTGAATCTATAGCGGGCTTAATATCTTCATCCTCAACTAGTTTCGTCAGTTTTTGTAATTGCCTGCCATTAGCGGACACGAATAAGAATCGATATTCTTTATTCTGTTTAACTGCTAATCGATCTAAACGAGCACCTACTAAACCAAACAATAGCTTTTTCCATATTGGAAAGTTATTTTCAGCAGCAAAGCGGTAATTGGGTAAAGCCTTCAATGATACCAATTTCCCTTGGGGTTTGAGAATAGCAAGTTCCGTTTTAATTTCTTTTGCCCCCAATGTATCGATAACATAATCGATATTAGATAGCAAATCAAAATAATTTTCCTCTTTATAGTTAATGAATTGATCAGCGCCGATGGACAGTGTTCGTGATCTCCCTCTTTCACTGCCGCTCGTAATCACATATAACCCCATCGATTTGGCAATCGGGATAGCCATCGTACCAAAGCCGCCGGTTCCTCCAGAAATAAATAGTTTTTTATCGGGTTGAACATGAAGTACATCATGCAAGGCTTGATATGCAGTCAAAGCCGTGAGGGGTACCGCGGCGGCCTCAATAAAAGAAAGATTTTTAGGCATAACGGAAATCGCATCCTCATTGACTGCCGCATACTCAGCAAAAGCTCCGATTTTATTTATTGGCAGCCTCGTATAAACGGGATCTCCAACCTTGCATTTCACAACATCTTTTCCAACAGCCTCAATAACGCCGGATAGTTCGTTTCCTAAAGTTAAAGGGAAGTCATAATCGGCAATCATGCGAATACTACCATTTAAAATAAGAATGTCTAAGGGATTTACACCTGCAGCTTTTACTTTGATAAGAACCTCATGGTTATTGATTTCCGGTATTTTTATATTGTTTATTTCTAATTGGATTTGTTTTGAATATTTTTGCATTTGCGCAGCTTTCAATTCTTCATCTTCTCCTTTTCTCATTTATCTTAATTCCACATTCGTTTATTGGAAAAATTGATGGCGTACTTTAACTTGTACGCCATCATAAAGCAATATCCATGTTATTCTTTACTGATGTTGAGATTGAAGTTCTTTCATCGTAGGATAATCTGTGTAACCCTCGCTTCCGTTACCAGAGTACAATGTTTTACGATCTGCTTCATTCAAAGGAAAGCCTTCTTTAAGACGTTCAACTAAGTCCGGATTAGCTAATGACCATATTAGAATTCTCCCCAATAAATTGATTAATCAGATAACCATTTGCTCCATGAATTTCAACGCCGTCGGCTCCTGCTTTAATAGCTGCCGCTGCTGCTTTCCGGAAGTCTGCAATTGTCGTCTGGATATTTTCTTCACTTAACTCTCTTGGAACGGTTATTTCCTGCATCCCTTTAGCCGTAAACATTTCTACACCGGGTGCGATCGCAGATGGTGCAACGGGTTGACGATGATGTGGTGTATTGTCGGGGTGCGAAACACGACCGACATGCATTAATTGGATAAATATAAATCCACCTTCTTCATGTACCGCATCCGTAACCTTTTTCCAACCTTCAATATGCTTTTCCGTATAGATGCCCGGTGACCTTAAGTAACCTTGACCATCATCAGAAGGTTGTGTGCCTTCAGTAATAATTAAACCCATCGATGCTCTTTGAGCATAATAATGGGAAGTTAGCTCTCCCGGCGTACCATCCTCTTGCGCTCTACTACGTGTCATTGGTGCCATCGCTAACCGATGGGGTAATTCCAGGTTGCCAATTTCGTTTTGCTCCACAGTTTTTCCATTTTAAAACCCCCTCTTTGAATTGAGTTTATTAACTCCAATGTCTTTCGATTATCGCTCCACTTTAGCCTGTGCGGATCTGACCGCATTTGTCATGAGCTTGCGAGGCAGCAACCGCGGCAAGAACGCCATGAACTTGTTGCGCCCCCCTGTTATGATTAAAGTCTTGCCCCGCAAGAATTCGCGATATCCTATGTCAGCCACCTGCCCAACCTCCATGACGCCGCTTCTAAACAGCTTTGAGGTGGCTAGCCCAGCACGATCGACAAAGCCAGTCGCTGTCGCTCCCGGACAGAGTGCGGACACAGTCACGCCTGTGCCGCGCAGCTCATTCTCCAAAGCCTCAGTGAACGATAGTACGTACGCTTTTGTCGCATAGTAAACTGCCATCAGTGGTCCAGGAAAAAAAGCCACCAACGAAGCCACATTCAGCACGCCCCCTTGCTGCCTTTTGACCATATCCGGTAAGAACACCTTAGTCATTACAGTCAGAGCCTTGATATTAATGTCGATCATATTCATCTCTTGCTCCAACTGTGTCTCCAAGAATTCCCCGTACAAGCCGAAGCCCGCATTATTAACAAGAAAGTCGACGGTGATCCCTTTTTCTTTAAGCTCCCTGTAGATTTCCTCTGCCACGCCAGGTAATGCAACATCTTTGGCGATGTATGTCGTTTGGACACGGTACTTTTTCCGATATTCCCCCGCGAGATCCACGAGCTTGTCCTCGCTGCGTGCGACCAGCACCAAATCGTATCCGTCTTTGGCGAAACGATCCGCCAGCTCTTTTCCAATTCCACCCGACGCTCCGGTAATTAGTACAGTTTTGCTCATCATTTAAGCTGTGGGTAAATAGCAGCTACACCGCCAGCGAGAGCACGCTGGAGTTGACGGCTCGGTTCATCAGCAAGAATTTCAAAGCTATCGGACTCTATTCCATCAATTGCAATTTTTGCAATATCAGCAGGGTTGGACTTCGGAGCTTCAACGCCTGACGTCATGTCTGTATCCATAAAGCCCACATGCAAGCCAGCTACTCTCACATTTTGAGGATACAGATTTAAGCGCAACTCGTTCGTCATTGCCCACGCAGCCGCCTTTGCAGCCGAATAAGCGCCTTCACTCCCGCCACTACTGAACCATGATAATGCGGAAAGGATATTCAGTATGGATCCCCCACCATTATTAATAAGAATAGGTGCGAAATTGCGAATCATGGATAATGTGCCAAAGAAGTGCGTATTAAATTCCAACTGTATTTGATCGAGATCACCGTCAAGCAAAGTAGCTCCTGTAGCCGAGCCTGCATTGTTGATCAGAAGCGTAACATCTTGAGCGGCCATAGCAGCTGCCGCTACCTCTTGAGGGTTCGTAATATCAAGCTTTACAGGAATTGCACCGGGAATGTCAATGGACTGCGGATTTCTTGCTCCGGCATACACCTTAGCCCCTCTGGATAGAAGTTCAAGGGCAAGATGGCGACCAAAACCTCGGTTCGCGCCAGTGACAAATGCAACTTGTTGAGAAATATTCATTTTCATGTGCTCCTTTTATTGTATTTTGTTTGTGAAATTGTTTTCTTGAAGCTATTTGGTCTGCGTTTTGATACGTAGTAATTACGGTAAGCGAGTTTTACTCGATACTTGTTTTCTAACGAGAACGGTCATTCTTAAAATCGTTAAAAAAAATGCTGAGTGCCTTACTCTGTTGTTTTTATGTGTTGTGTTGTTTGTTGTTTTAACTGCGCTGATAAACTTCATTGTAAACTATGCTTTAGAGCTTCTTTCGGCGTTTTTAGAATGTTCATTCTAAATTAGGCGTAAGATAACTCGATCTGAAAGAGCTGGATTAACAGAAGGGATACTTCACATCTGAACTGACTAACAATTACCCTTATTATTCCAGGATCTTCATCGAAATATGAGTAATACGGTGAAGCTTTTCTCTGGAAGCCGAGGTTCTTGCCATTACCCTTAACCCAATCCATACATTATGCAGGTATTCCGCCAATTCCTCAGCATTGTATGTGGAGGTGAATTCACCGTCACGTTGTCCCCAAAGAATAATCTCCCTGAGCAATTGCTCTGCTGTCGTGAATGCTTTCGTGGACTTGTTATCCACCTCGACGTCACGCGCCGCCAATTCTACGGCCGAATTCACCATTAAGCAGCCGGCTGGCGAGTCCTCATCCCCGTCGATCATAAAACCAAAAATAAACTGTAATGCCTCCGATGCGGTCTTGGATCCTTTAACCCCTCCTGCAAGCGCGGCGCTGATTTTGTCGTCAAACCGATCCATCGCTTTCAGGAACAGATTATGCTTATCTCCAAAAGTATCATACAAGCTTCTTCGATGAATACCCATATGCTCAACCAACTCGGTCATGGACGTTTTCTCGTACCCCTGCTCCCAAAAGAGCCGCATCGCCTTATCCAAGACTTCTTTCTCTTCAAACTCCTTGCTTCTCGCCATTCCAATCTCCCTCCCTCAATTAATATAACATATTGAGAACGATCAGTAAAGAATCGTTATACTCTTTTTGAATGACATAATATTTCCATCGAGTTGGTTATCCTACAATTCTACATATTGTAACTCCCCTGCCCGTTAGCTTAAACAAGTACCGGCAGTCTAATGTAGTGCTTATGAAAAGTAAATAAGCCCATAACCGTATTTGGAAGCAAATTAATTTTCCAATTTATAAGGGTATGGGCTCTCTTTGATCCTAAATAAGGCAGTGTAGGTTCTTATCACTTATAAAATATCATCGTCTGCTAATATACATTAGCATATTGTTCTTATATGGTAAAAGCAATTTGTTGAGCTATCATACCGTCGTTCAATGTCAATCCCATTCCGAGTAATGGTGATTATTAGGCTCTGAGCCTCGCGAACGTGATGTAATCGATTTGGACAGGCTCTGCCGATTCGATCCGAAGCGCCCGGTTGATCTGTCCCCGGTGATATTGCCCATGTAAGAGGACCTGCGACAGGATGTCCCGGACGGACGTTCGGAACGGAACCCCGCTCTGGTTCGCATAGTCGATCATCTCGTCCAACTCGGATTCCTCGAGCCCTTCGATATAGACGCGATATTGCTCGGCGTTTTCTTCGAACATCGTCCGGATCGCCGTCAGGTCTTCTGCTTCCTCCCACAATGAATATTGCGCGCTGCCCTTGCCCTGCAATCGGGACAGCCAGACTCGTTCCGCGACCGCGACGTGCCGAACCAGCTTCAGAAGGTCCTTGTTCTTCGTCTCACTCTCCTCGAGCGCGTCCAAGATGCGTCCGTCCGCCCAGTACAGGTGGTCCATCATGCACTTGATCGTCTTCATTTCGGTTTCCCCCTCTTCGTCTCATCGATTACTTGAACCTACTATTAACCGTTAGTTTAATCATTTGAATGAACTAAAACAACCTTTTTAGGGGGAATTCCTTGTTGCTGTAATCTAAGCACTAAGAAAACGCTTTATTTTCTCAGTCTACAACTTTATTTCCTTTGAACAAAAAGAGAACCTCCACAGAGGTTCTCTTTATCCTTTATATCGCTGCTACAGCAATGCTTTTGCCGCAATGTCCGTACGGTTTTGTTTACCTTCAAAGGTAATACGATCCGCCTGTTCGTAAGCTTTGTTCCGTGCCCCGGCAATATCACGTCCCAAGCCGACCACACCTAATACACGTCCGCCGTTCGTTACCCACTCACCCTGTTCGTTGATGCCCGTTCCAGCATGGAACACGATAGCTTCGTCTACCTGTTCCAATCCGTGGATAGGTACACCTTTGGCGTAAGCTCCAGGATAACCTCCAGATGCCAGCACCACACATACCGCCGCTTCATCCTTCCACTCGATCTCCACCTGATCCAGCGTGCCATTTACAGCAGCAAGAAAAATATCGAGCAGATCGGATTTTAAACGAGGCAGAACCACTTGAGTTTCCGGATCACCGAAACGTGCATTAAACTCAATGGTCTTTGGCTTGCCGTCCGGCGAAATCATCAATCCGGCAAATAATACACCTCGGAACGGGCGCCCTTCAGCAACCATGGCCTTGGCCGTCGGCTTAATAATCGTCTCAATAGCTTCCTCAATAATAGAATTGGCTATGTGAGGCAACGGAGAATACGTACCCATGCCACCTGTATTCGGCCCTTTGTCACCATCAAAAATGGGCTTGTGGTCTTGGGCCGCGGCCATCGGACGAACCGTTTCACCGTCGACAAAGGAGAGAATCGACATTTCCTGACCAGCCAGAAACTCCTCGATCACGACCTGTGCCCCGGCTTCACCAAACACCTTGGTCACCATAATGTCGGAGAGAGCCTTTTCCGCTTCCTCCATCGAGTAAGCGACCGTTACCCCTTTGCCTGCCGCGAGTCCGTCTGCCTTAATGACAACCGGAATCGGTTGTTCCTTCAAGTATGCATGTGCTTCTTCATAAGTATAAAACTTGCGATAGGTTGCTGTCGGAATATGATATTTGTGCAGTAAATCCTTCATGAAGATTTTACTGCCTTCAATTTCCGCTGCATTTTTACGCGGTCCGAATACTGGAATGCCTTTCGCTTCAAAAGCATCCACAATGCCATCTGCCAGTGGATCATCGGGACCAACCACGACAAGTCCTACCTTTTTGGATTCCGCCAGCTCTGTCAGCGCGTCAAAGTCACTCACCGGAATCGGCACGCACTCCGCTAACTGTCCGATACCAGCATTGCCTGGTGCACAATAGATTTGCCCGGCCTTGGGGCTTTTCTTCAGCGCCCACACAATTGCATGTTCGCGGCCGCCCCCTCCGATAACCAAAATATCCATTCAGGTGTTTCCTCCCGCTCCCATTAAGATTGTTCAGGTGAAAATGCTGCTGCATCCTCAACTCATACAAGTTAGTGCTTGAAATGACGTACGCCTGTAAAGACCATGGCAATGCCGTATTCGTTAGCAACTTTGATGGACTCTTCGTCTTTAATGGAGCCACCCGGTTGAATAACTGCTGTGATGCCTGCTTTAGCTGCCAACTCCAACGTATCGCCCATCGGGAAAAATGCATCGGATGCCAGTACGGCACCTTTTGCTTTGTCACCGGCCTGCTCGATAGCAATCTTGGCCGCACCGACACGGTTCATTTGTCCTGCGCCTACGCCAATGGTCATATTATCTGCCGCCAGTACGATGGCGTTGGATTTCACATGCTTAACCACTTTCCAGCTAAACAAAAGCTGTTTCAGTTCTTCCTCGGATGGTGCCCGCTCCGTTACAATTGTAAGTGCATCCGAATCTACAGCGTGAATGTCATTTTGCTGAACTACCATACCGCCTTCAATGGAAGTCACGACGAAACGGCTCTCTGCCTGTTCAGACCGGGAAAGCTCACCCAGATCAAGCAAACGAATATTTTTCTTTTTCGTTAAAATCTCCAATGCTTCTTTCGTAAAGCCCGGTGCCAGTACAATTTCCAAAAAGATCTCACTCAGCTTATTCGCTGTATCACCATCAATAATCCGGTTAGCCGCTACGATGCCACCGAAAATCGAGGTTGGATCAGCTGCATACGCCTTGCTGTACGCTTCGTAAATACTTCCGCCAATTCCCACACCACAAGGATTCATATGCTTAACTGCTACTACGGTAGGTTCGCTGAATTCTTTGACGATTTGCAAAGCGGCATTAGCATCATTGATGTTATTGTAAGACAGCTCTTTGCCGTGAAGTTGTTTCGCTGTTGTCAGCGTACCCTTTGCCGCCAATGGCTCACGGTAAAATGCCGCCTGCTGATGTGGATTTTCGCCATAACGCAAATCCTGAATTTTTTCATAGGTTACAGTGTAACGCTCAGGCAACGGCTCGCCTGTCACATTCGACAAATAATCGGATATCAAAGCGTCGTATGACGCCGTATGACGGAAAACTTTTGCGGCCAAACGCTTACGGGTATTGAGCTCCGTATCGCCATCCTTACGGATTTCCTCCAACACTGTGCTATAGTCATCAGCATCGACTACCACACTGACAAAAGCATGATTTTTTGCCGCAGAACGAAGCATCGTTGGACCGCCGATGTCGATATTTTCAATCGCGTCCTCATAAGTTACACCGGGTTTGGCGATCGTTTCCGCAAAAGGATACAGATTCACAACGACCAGATCAATATAACCCAATCCAAGTTCTTTCATCTGACGCTGATGCTCTTCATTATCCCGAACAGCCAGCAAGCCGCTGTGTACCGCAGGGTGGAGTGTTTTAACACGTCCATCCATAATTTCAGGAAAACCCGTTACCTCTGAAATACCGATGACGGGAATGCCCTCCTTCGACAACAAGCTGCTCGTTCCCCCTGTCGAAACGATCTCCACACCCAATTTGGACAACTCGCGGCAAAATTCCACGATCCCCCGCTTATCCGATACGCTGACGAGCGCTCTTTTAATACTCACCCTGTCTCCTCCTTTAGCTCTTTCAGAATTTTGCAAAATTCTCTTTTATCATTTTATTTCCCGAGAAATATCGGAAAATGCCTGTACAGCATCCTTGATATGACAATGATATGACAAATTACAATCATTCTTAGAGAAGTGAAATCACTTTGCGACCATTTAATTGGATTTTACCTTGGGCCAATTTGCCAACTACCTCTGGATATAGCTGACGTTCCACGGATTGAATGGCTGCGGATAAAGATTCCGCTGTATCATGGTCGTCAACTTCCACGACACGCTGGGCAATAATGGCTCCCGTGTCCATGCCCCCGTCCACAAAATGAACGGTAACGCCACTTACCTTGACCCCATAGGTCAATGCCTGTCCAACAGCATCTTTCCCTGGAAATGCCGGAAGTAGTGACGGATGAATATTAATAATTTTTCCTGCGTAGGCATCGACCATGACGCTGGATAGCAAACGCATGTAGCCAGCTAACACGATGAGATCAATCGATTTCTGCTCCAGTAAAGCCACCAATTCACGCTCATAGTCTTCTCGAGAAGGATATTCCTTGGGTCGAAAAGTATGGCACGCAATTCCAGCTTTCTGTGCTCTAGCTACGGCAGTAGCCGCAGGCTTGTCACAGATGAGCAATTCTACCGAGGCGCCGCCCAGTTCTCCTCGCGCAGCCGCATCCACCAATGACTGAAAATTCGTCCCTTCGCCTGATGCAAAAACAGCAATCCGGTACTCGTTCATTACACCTCTGCTCCCGTAAAGGTCACGATAGAACTGCCTTCCGTTACTTTTCCGATCACATATGCAGCTTCGCCCTGTTCCTTCAGAACTTCCAGTGCAGTCTGTGCATGCTCTTCGCCTACAACGATTACCATCCCAATTCCCATATTAAAGGTTGTGAACATGTCTTTGTTGGAGATTGCGCCTTTTTCCTGCATGAGCTGGAAGATTGGCAAAATCGGCCAAGTGCCGTATTCTATATCCACATTGACGTGATCCGGTAACACTCTAGGGATATTTTCAATAAAACCGCCACCTGTGATATGCGCCATGCCTTTTACTTTTACCTTGTCCAGCAATGCCAAAACGGATTTCACGTAAATTTTCGTCGGCTCCAGCAGTACATCGCCCAGTTTGCCGTTCAAGCCTTCGATTTCATCATGCAAATCATAACCCTGCTGTTCCAATAACAGCTTGCGCACCAGGGAGAAGCCGTTACTGTGAACTCCACTGGAGGCCAGACCGATCACTGTATCTCCGGGAGCAATGGAGCTACCGTTGATAATTTTGCTTTTATCTACAATCCCTACCGTGAATCCGGCAATATCATATTCACCCTCGCTATACATCCCTGGCATTTCTGCGGTTTCACCGCCGACCAGCGCACAGCCCGATTGATGGCATCCCTCTGCGATTCCAGCGACTATAGCTTCAATTTTCTCGGGCACAACCTTGTCACAAGCGAGGTAATCCAGAAAAAAGAGTGGCTCCGCTCCCCCGACGACAATGTCGTTTACACACATCGCAACCGCGTCAATACCAATGGTGTCATGACGATCCATTGCGAAAGCAAGCTTTAGCTTCGTGCCGACACCATCGGTACCGGAAACGAGTACAGGCTCCTCGTACTTATCCTTATTCAGGCCGAACAATGCACCGAATCCGCCCAAGTCCGTCAGCACTTCGGGACGGAAGGTACGTTTAACGTGCTTTTTCATCCGTTCTACTGCTTCATTACCGGCAGCGATATCTACCCCTGCGTTTTTGTATGCTTCGGACATTCATGAACACTCCTTCAAATGATTGACCCTCCTAAGTCCTCCCTAATAGGGAGGATTCCATGGGGCTGCTCCCCCTGGACCCCTCAAGAATTGGTCAGATGTGTAAGGTTGGGTGCTGCTTGGTGGTTGGTTCGTGCTGTGAGTCGCGTGTTGTCCTTTGTGAATTGCGGGTCATTCCCGCAATTCACAAAGACACGCTTTGGTGCGTGGCCGCCTTCACGGCGGCGGGCACGTCCCGGTCTGTTTGCTTCGCAAAGGCGGGGACGTGCCGGACAAGAAGTGAACGGCGCCTACGAGCCGCTCGCTTCTTTGCCCTTTGAGGCAGGCAGCTTCGCCTTGCCTGCTGTTGAGCTTCGCTGGCTCACGGGCGGCTTGTAAAGCCGCCCGTTAAAAACTCATGGCATGAAATAGTTATGCCATGAGTTTTTAACGACCTTACCTATCCTCTTCCCGGTGGGAACCAAAGAGGTACAGGCACTGCTGCAAAATGCTGCACATCTGAGGAACGGAGCGGGTGGAAGGATTCTGGAGAAGCGAAGCGTTCGCCTTTGCCGCTGGATTCCAACCCTCTAAGGGGTTATTCCAATTCGGGAATCCAGCGGCAACAGCGATCGTAAGAACCTTCCAAACGCGGAGTGCTCCCCCTCAAAACCGCCATCCCCATTCCTGCCATGCACCACTGTGCCTCTTTTGTTCCCTTTTCTCAACAACTACATCCGAACTTTTCTTCACCTTTGAAATCTACCTGAGTCGGGTAATCATTATCGAAACAGGCTAGGCACAAGCCGCCTTTGTAATCCTGTTCGTTATATCCACCTACAGCGGCAATCAAACCCTCGGCGCTCATAAAGTAAAGCGAATCGGCGTTAATTTCCTCACGAATTTCCTCGACGGTTTTGGATGAAGCAATCAGCTCCCGGCGATCCGGCGTGTCAATACCGTAGAAGCACGGGTTTTTGAAAGGCGGTGAGGTAATACGTACATGTACCTCCAGTGCCCCTGCATCCCGCAACATATTCACGATTCGGCGGGATGTAGTGCCCCGGACAATAGAATCGTCGATCATAATGACTCGTTTACCTTCAACAACACGTCGTACAGCGCTCAGCTTCATTTTCACACCCTGCTCGCGTAACTCCTGACTCGGCTGAATGAAGGTACGTCCAGTGTATTTATTTTTAATCATACCCAGCTCATAAGGAATACCTGTCTGCTCAGCATAACCAATCGCAGCCGAAATACTGGAATCTGGCACTCCTGTCACCAGATCCGCATCGACAAAAGCTTCCAGCGCCATCTGGCTACCCATTCTTTTGCGCGCAGCATGAAGATTGGAACCATTCAAATCACTGTCAGGACGGGCAAAATAAATATATTCCATCGCGCACAGTGCTTTACGATGCTTGCCTTCACTGTAACGGTCTTCGTGCAGACCATTTTTGTCCAACACCAACAGTTCACCCGGCTCGATATCGCGCAACAGCTCTGCCCCAATCGTTTCCAAAGCACAGGTTTCAGAAGCAAACAAATATGCATCACCTAATCTGCCCATCGTCAACGGACGCAAGCCATTGGGATCAGAGGCGACCAGCAATTTATCGTTGGTCATAATCAGAAAGGCAAATCCGCCGACAATACGCTTCAATGCATCTTTCGCGGCCTCCACTAAATCCTTGGATGATCGTGCGATCAAATGCGCCACTACTTCTGTATCGCTGGTCGTTTGAAAAATAGACCCGCCCTGCTCCAGCTCTTGCCGGATTTGCAAAGCATTCACGATATTCCCGTTCGTCGCTACTGCCAGATCGCCATCACGATACTTGAACACCAAAGGCTGTGCATTCGTTAGCTTACTGTCTCCACTTGTCGAGTAGCGCACATGTCCTATGGCAATATCGCCTGTCAGCGAAGCCATCAAATCTTTATTGAATACTTCTTTTACAAGCCCCATTCCACGATGATAATGGAACTCGTCGCCACTGCTCACACAGATGCCTGCACTTTCCTCCCCGCGATGCTGGAGTGCATGCAATCCGTAATATGCTAGGGAAGCGGCATCGGAGTGTCTGTATACTCCAAACACACCGCATTCCTCTTTTAATTTATCAAACAGCCCCTCTTTACCAGAGCCTTCATTATAATAATCTCCAGTCCACAACGTCCGTGCTGTTATTTCATCAGACATGGAATGACATCCTCCCAGATTCGCTTCAAACTGGCGACTGCCTCGTTCAAAGCGGGTTGTCCGTTCACCTCAACTGTCAATTGTGATCCTTCAACTTTTCCTAATACAGTAACTGGCACTTCCAAACCACGCAGATGTGCTTCCAGAGCAGACGCTTTATCCGGCGATGCAGATAACAAAATACGGGATTGGCTTTCGCTAAACAAAGCATGGTCAGGACGCAAAGTCGTTTCTACGTTGACCTGTGCTCCCAATCCGCTGCTAATCCCAGATTCCGCAAGCGCTACAGCCAATCCTCCCTCTGCCAAATCATGCGCAGATTGTACCAATCCGCCCTGAATCGCTCCCAGTACCGCAGTCAGTAGTCTTTTCTCTACGTTCAAATCCAGCTCAGGCGGGCGTCCCTCGGATACACCGTGTACGACAGCTTGGAACTCACTGCCTCCCAGCTCGGCCTTCGTGTCCCCCACCAGGAAAATCACATCGCCTTCGGCTTTGAAGCCTTGTGTCGTAATATGATCTGTATCATGTACCAAACCTACCATACCGACAACAGGCGTCGGATAGATGGAGCCTTTAGCATTTTCATTGTACAAGCTGACATTGCCCCCGATGACAGGTGTATCCAGTACACGGCAAGCTTCTGCCATACCGTCCACGGCTTTTTCCATTTGCCAGAAAATATCTGGCTTTTCAGGGTTACCGAAGTTCAGATTATCCGTAATTGCCAACGGCTCGCCGCCGGAGCATACAATGTTACGCGCTGCTTCGCTGACTGCAATCCGTCCGCCTACCTCTGGATCAAGGTATACATACCGTCCGTTACAATCTGTCGTCATGGCGAGTCCCTTACGAGTTCCGCGCACAGTCACAACAGCTGCATCCGATCCCGGACGAACGGCTGTACTCGTGCGTACCATGTAGTCATACTGCTCGTATACCCATTTCTTACTGGCTACACTTGGTGATGACAGCACCTTTTTCAACGCACCGTTCAAATCCGTCACTTCTGCATAACGAAGTGTGTCAATAGCAGCATTTTGCTCATAATAAGCAGGGACTTCGGAAGGCTTGTCATAAATCGGACACTCGTCAACCAGCGCCGTCACTGGCATATCTCCGACCACTTCATTGTGATGGAACAAACGCAAACGACCGTCATCCGTCACTTTACCGACCTTGGCACAAATAACACCCCAGCGCTCGAAAATTTCCAGTGCCTGTGCTTCATCCTTAGGCTCTACTACGAACAGCATCCGTTCCTGTGATTCAGACAGCATCATTTCATAAGGTGTCATGCCCTCTTCACGCTGCGGTACCTGATCCAGATACAGCTCCAGACCGTTGCCAGCCTTACTCGCCATCTCCGCGCTGGAGCAGGTAAGTCCTGCGGCACCCATATCCTGAATACCCAGCACAATACCGCTGTCGATCAATTCCAGACATGATTCCATAACCAGCTTCTCCATAAAAGGATCGCCTACTTGAACCGCAGTCCGGTTCGCTTCAGATTCCTCTGTCAGCTCAACCGATGCGAATGTCGCTCCGTGAATCCCATCACGACCTGTCGGCGGTCCCACGTAGAACACCGGGTTACCGACCCCTTTAGCAACACCACGCTGGATTTTATCATGATCAATCAGTCCGACACACATTGCATTGACGAGCGGATTGCCTTCGTAGCTTTCATCAAATACGACCTCGCCGCCTACAGTCGGAATACCGATACAGTTCCCGTATCCCGCAATACCGGATACCACATGCTCGAACAAATATTTCACACGGTCGCTCTCCAGCTTGCCAAAACGCAGAGAGTTCAACACCGCAACTGGTCTTGCACCCATGGAGAAAATATCACGAATGATACCGCCTACCCCAGTCGCTGCCCCTTGAAAAGGCTCCACAGCCGATGGATGGTTATGGCTTTCGATTTTAAATACAACCGCTTGGTTGTCACCGATATCTACAATGCCTGCGCCCTCGCCGGGTCCCATCAGAACTCGCGGACCGCTCGTTGGAAAACGACGCAACAACGGCTTGGAGTTTTTGTAAGCACAATGCTCTGACCACATGACACTGAACACGCCTATCTCCGTATAATTGGGCTGACGTCCCATGAATTCACAGATCAACGCATATTCACTGTCCGATACACCCATCTGCTGATACAGTTTATGTTCGGCAACCTGCTCTGCCGTCGGTTCCTTAGCGGACACTTGCTGCGCCATGTCGATCCCTCCAAGCGTTCAAAATAGATGTAAACATACGTTTGCCATCATCCGTCCCGAGCAATGCGTCCACCGCGCGTTCCGGATGGGGCATCATGCCCAGCACATTACCTTGCTCATTACAAATCCCTGCAATATCCGTCATGGAACCATTAGGATTATCTTTATACTTAAATACAATCTGATTGTTCGCCTGCAAACGAGCCAGCGTCTCATCATCACAGTAATAGTTGCCTTCACCGTGGGCGATCGGAATAATGATCTCTTCACCAGCAGCATAATCTCTTGTAAAAGGTGTTTGGTTATTCGCAACCTGCAACACCGTATCCCGGCATAGGAATTTCATCGACAGATTACGGCGTAAAGCCCCTGGCAACAACCCGGCTTCGGTCAGAATTTGAAATCCGTTGCAAATCCCTAAAATATATTTGCCCTCGGCAGCCGCTTTGGCAACTTCCTTCATCACCGGAGCAAACCGGGAAATCGCACCGCAACGCAGGTAATCCCCGTAGGAGAAGCCTCCTGGAACAAGAATACAATCATAAGGCGACAGATCCGTCGCAGTATGCCAAACATAATCGACAGGTTCACCGACCGTGTCCTCTACCGCCTTATAGCAGTCAATATCACAGTTGGAGCCCGGAAAAACCAGAACTGCAAATTTCATGGAATCAGCCCTCCAGTTCGTAGCGGTAGTCTTCAATGACCGTGTTGGCCAACAGCTTTTCGCACATCTCAATGATGCGCTTTTCAGCACTCTCGCGGTCTGTTGTATCCAGATTCAATTCCATATACTTACCAATTCTGACGCTGTCCACTTCTCCGAAACCCATAGAATGTAGTGCGCCTTGCACCGCAACCCCCTGCGGGTCCAAAACGCTTTGCTTAATCGTGACATAGACTGTTGCTTTCATCATGTTCCTTCAGTTCCTCCTCCGAATGAGTGAATCCTATTGGTTGAATTATGATTACTATTTACTGTGCCGTCAGACGCCGCCAAATATCCGTATATCTTGCAGTTGTTTCTTCTACGACCTCAGCAGGCAATGGATCGGGCTTGCTATTCTTGTCCCAACCGGATGATGCCAAATAGCTTCGTACCGGCTCCTTGTCCATGCTGTCAATCTCAACATCCAGCTCATACTTTTCCTGCGCCCAAAAACGGGATGAATCTGGAGTGAAAATTTCGTCAATCAAAATCACCTTACCGTTAACAAGACCAAACTCAAACTTGCAATCGGCTAAAATAATCCCCCGCTTCTCGCAGAAAGCACGTGCAAATTCGTACAACGCCAAGCTCTTTTCTTCAAGCTCACCTGTTAGTTCAACCCCGACCAGTTCTTTCATTTGGTGAAGGGAAATGTCCTCGTCGTGTCCAACATCATTTTTTGCAGCCGGTGTAAATAATGGCTTGGGAAAGCGCTCGTTTTTACGCAGCCCCTCTGGCAATGGAATGCCGTTCACCTCACCGTTCTGCTCATACTGACGCCAGCCGCCTCCGGTAATATATCCGCGCACCACACACTCAATGTCGATGCGTTCAGCCTTCAGCGTGACCATGATCCGGTCCTTCAGCAACTCTTTATGCTGTTCGTCGATCACATGCCCGAGCTTGTTCACATCAGTGTGCACGACATGGTTTTCCAGCAAGTCTTTCGTCTGCTCAAACCAGAAAGCGCTAAGCTTATTCAGCACATTCCCCTTTTCGGGCACGGGTGGCTCTAACACATAATCAAAAGCCGAAATTCGGTCTGTCACCACAATCAGAAAATGCTCTCCGAGATCATACAGTTCACGCACCTTGCCTTTATACAAGAGCGGCGCATGGATCAGACCTTCGGCAGTAGACAATGACATTTCATTACACCTCTTTCAAAAGAGTATTCCCCCTCCTAAATCCTCCCCTCGGGGAGGACCCCCAGGGCTGCTGTCCTCGGGACTCCCGCAAGGGTTGGCTTGGTGAGCGGGATGGGGGCCTTTATTATGGGGCTAGAGTGATGTGAGCGCGTTTCGCTGGATAAAGGCTTGTTCGCACAAGCTTTCATCAAGCAACGCTTTTACGTTGGTACAAAACAACGTTTTTACGTGCATTTCGCCGCAATATCATTCGGCCTGTGGCCGTAGCACGGCATGCCGTGCAGCGAGCATTCTGGCTTCGCCCTGTTGTGCGCATGTGCTACGCTGCGCACGGATACGGTGGCTCAAGGCTTCGCTTCTTGAGCCTGCGCGTTCTCGGGAGGGCAGCGGGCTGTTTGCTGCGCAAATTCGGCAGCCCTCACGAGAACGTGGCCTGCGATAGAAAGCAGTGGAACACGCTTTTCCATCGCCTTTGGGGAGGTGCGGCATCTTATGTGCCGCACCTTCCCTAGTTCTGCTCCCACATGAGGGTTGGTGCTGGGTGCAGCGGAGCGGACGGAATCGTTCTGGAGAAGCGTCAGCGCTTGCCTTTGCCTCTGGATTCCAACCAATATCTGGACTTATACAATCACAGGAATCCAGGGGCAACAGCAATCGGAAGAATGATCCGTTCGCGCAGCGGCCTCACCACGCAGCAACCTTCCCTCCTACTCCCCTAATCCCAGCTTTTTGAAGATCGTATCCACGTTCTTCAGATGCCAGGCTGGGTTGAACGCATCCTCGATTTCGTCTGCGCTGAGCACGGCCGTAATTTCCGGAGTTGCCTCGACGATTTCGCGGAATTGGCGTTGCTCTTCCCACGCCTGCATAGCACGCGGCTGCACGGTATCGTAGGCTTTTTCACGACTAAAGCCTTTGTCGATCAGCTTCGTCATAATACGGCCGGAGAATGGTACACCATACGTACGTGCCATATTGCGCTTCATATTTTCAGGGAAGACCGTCAGATTTTTTACGATATTGCCAAAACGGTTCAGCATGTAGTTCAACAGCATTGTTGCATCCGGCAGGATAATACGTTCTACGGAAGAATGCGAGATATCGCGTTCATGCCACAGGGTTACGTTCTCATACGCAGATACCATATGCCCACGAATCACGCGTGCCAGGCCAGAGATGTTTTCACTACCGATCGGATTGCGTTTATGCGGCATCGCAGAAGAACCTTTTTGACCTTTGGCAAAAGCTTCTTCCACCTCACGGAACTCACTCTTTTGCAGAGCACGGACTTCTGTAGCAAATTTGTCCAACGATGTGGCGATCAACGCTAATGTTGCCATGTATTCGGCATGACGGTCGCGCTGAAGCGTCTGTGTAGAAATGGGTGCAGGCTTGGTGCCCAGCTTGCGGCATACAAATTCTTCTACAGCCGGGTCAATGTTGGCATATGTCCCAACTGCACCGGACATTTTACCGTATTGTACTTGGTCAGCCGCAAAACGAAAGCGTTCCAGATTGCGCTTCATTTCCTCGTACCACAATCCCATCTTCAGTCCAAACGTTGTTGGCTCAGCATGTACTCCGTGTGTACGTCCCATCATCGGTGTATGCTTGTAAGCCAATGCCTTTTCCTTCAAAATTTCAATAAAATTCAAGATATCGCGCTCCAGGATTTCATTCGCCTGCTTTAACAGGTAGCCCAGTGCCGTATCAACTACATCTGTGGAGGTCAGACCGTAATGTACCCATTTGCGCTCGTCTCCAAGACTTTCGGATACCGTGCGGGTAAATGCAATGACATCATGTCTTGTCTCCTGCTCAATTTCATAGATCCGTTCAATATCAAAACTTGCATTCTTACGCAGAGCAACAGTATCCTCTTTTGGGATAACCCCTAATTCCGCCCATGCTTCACAGGCACACAGCTCTACTTCCAGCCAAGCTTTAAATTTATTTTCTTCCGTCCAAATCGCTCTCATTTCCGGTCTGCTATAGCGTTCGATCATGACTATTTATTCCCCCAAATATTGGTTTGTTCAATCCATTCCAGCGCTTGTTCCGCATCCTGGCACAATAGATTAATATGTCCCATCTTTCGGCCTGGCTTGGCTTCACTTTTTCCATACAAATGCAGCTTGGGTACAACATCCAATCTTTCAGCTTCAACATCCGATTGCGCAAACCGCCGAACCACATCCTCCAAATGCTCACCTAGCACATTGACCATCACGACGGAAGTCAGCAGCTTCGTGCTGCCCAAGGGTAAACCGCAAATCGCACGTATGTGCTGCTCGAATTGCGACGTCGCGCACCCCTCCATCGTGTAATGACCGGAGTTATGCGGTCGTGGTGCTAACTCATTAACGTACAATTGTCCGTCTTCGGTGACAAACATCTCTACAGCGAGCAGTCCCACCGCACCCAGCGACTCTGCCACAGCCAGCGCCAACTTGCGTGCTTCCTCCTGAACAGGCTCTGGCACACGTGCAGGCACAATCGACGTGTGCAAAATATTGTTCACGTGAATGTTTTCGGCAGGTGGAAAGGCTTTGGCTTCACCGTTCGTGCTGCGAGCTACAATCACCGAGATTTCGCAGCGAAAATGGATGAACTGTTCCAATACCAGTTCCGCACCGCCTCCTGCCAGTTGTTCGTAGGCAGCCGTGGCTTGCTCCGGTTGGCGAATGACCACTTGTCCCTTGCCATCATAACCACCGACTGCTGTCTTAAGCACACACGGTACACCCAGTTCAGCTACCGCTTGCACCATATCCGCAAGACTGCTGATTTCACGATACGGAGCGACAGGGACACCAGCAGCTTCAATAGAACGCTTTTCTCTCAGACGGTGCTGTGTTGTGTACAAAAGACTGCTGCCTTGCGGCACGCTGGATTCCTGTTCCAAAAGTGCAGCCACACCTGCGTCCACATTTTCAAACTCATACGTGATCACATCGCACCGCTCAGCCAGCTCTCTGGCCGCATGCTCATCATCATAGGCAGCGCGGATTTGTTCTGACACCTGTCCACAAGGGCTATCCGGTGCAGGGTCCAGTGTCACAAAGCGATATCCTAGATTGGTTCCAGCCAGTACAAGCATTCTTCCTAATTGCCCGCCTCCTAAAAGTCCAATCGTTGTACCAGGAGGTCGGATACGGCCTGCGGATTCACATGCCCCATTCATAGCGAGTCACTGCCTTCCAGCACCTCATCACGAATACGGTCGCGTCTCGCCAAAACCCGCTGGCTTATCTTTTCGTCAAAAGCGCCTAATATTTGTGCTGCCAGCAGCCCTGCATTTGTAGCGCCTGCCTTACCAATTGCCACAGTGGCAACCGGAATACCACCCGGCATCTGCACAATGGAGAGCAGGGAGTCCAGACCGTTCAGAGCCTTCGACTGAACAGGCACACCAATGACCGGCAATGCTGTCTTCGCAGCCACCATTCCTGGCAGATGCGCAGCCCCACCCGCTCCAGCAATAATGACCTTTAGTCCACGCCCAGCGGCCTCTTCTGCAAAACGAAACATTAAATCCGGTGTACGATGGGCTGAAACTACTTTTTTCTCATATCCGATTTCAAGCTCGTCCAGCACAGCACATGCATGCTGCATGGTGTCCCAGTCTGATGTGCTGCCCATAATGACAGCGACCTGCACTGACATGTCCTTCACTCCCTGTTTATCAATAAGCGCCAAAAATCCGGCACTCGAAAATAACGTTATTTTCAAGACACCGGACTACGAAAAAACAAACGACAGAGCCTCTTAAAGGCATGCCAAAAGCAAGCCTCTTCCACCGCATCCAATGCGGCTTCAGCCGTATGTCTCCCGTAGTCCGGAAATTTAAGGTTTCCAGGTAGAAACTTCCGGGCCATATCCCCGGCATTATACGAGTTAGAATTGTGCCTATTCCATCCCAATCGATATTCTTTACAAGTATGATCGTGGTTTGTTTCGGCTCAAACATGTGTACCTTATTAAATTGTACCTTAAGTTCATTTTTTATCGATAATACACTTCCTAGTTTAACAATTCCCTACACCTTATGTCAACTTGAAAACGAACATTAGAATAATCATACAATAGAATGTTCGTGTTTAGTGAAATCAGTACCCTTATATACCCACAGGTCAGGACTATTGTATTATATTTAGCTATCGCTCCCCTCCCCTGATAACAGCGACTGCAACGCATCCCACTGAAAAAAAATAAAAGTCGGCACTCCCTATACAGGCAGTAAACCGACTTTTACTTTTTATTTAGTTATTTTACGACCAGCACAGGAATACGCGCATGCTGCACCACATTGTGACTTACGCTACCCAATACAAATTCACGGATACCACCTAAACCTCGGCTACCGATCACAATCGCATCGAAGCCATTCTCATTGGCATAATCCAAAATGACTTCGGCTGGAGAACCTTGAATCAGTTCCACCTTGGCATCTACACCCTGCTCAGCAAGTCGTTTTTTAACTTCATCCGTAGTTTGTTCGGCCAAATCGTAATATTCTTTATTTATTGAAGCCGGAATTGGAGCCAAACCTTCGCCCATAAAGATCCGAGGAAAATCGAATGCCGTTACCACCTCAAGCTTCGAGGAGGGTGATGCCTTGACCAATTCAGCCGCCTTTAACAAAGCCTTGTTGGATGCATCCGAACCATCATAAGCAAGCAATACTTTTGAAAATATCATAATATGCACCTCTTCCTCATTCAGTTTATTGATTCAAAGCCTGAAATATGTATTCCTGTTGTTGTTCATTCCATGACATCACTGGATGGCTGGAATAGTCTTCTCACTCATCATTAAACTTCCCTATGAGAACCTAAACTCCTCCCCTTTACCGTAAAAAATACCCATACAGCAATGCGTTCATGAATAGCAACGCAGGAATACCTAGTCTGAAGCTCATATGCCGTGTTTTATGGCGTTTACGGTACATGGCAATTAGAACGCCTAATGCTCCCCCGATCAGGGCCAGGAAAAACAACGTCCGCTCAGGTACACGATCGCGATGTTTACGTGCTCTCTTTTTATCCTCCGACATTACCAGATAGCCTACTGCATTGATAAACAGCAGCCATACCAACAAGCCTGTCTGCAATGTCTCTCCTCCTTTTGCACACCGTACCAAGTTCAGGTATTAGGCCTTATATAGCGCTCTCCCCCTCATTATAACCTCACCCCTTTTACAGAAACAACGCCTCTTCTGACTTGGATAGCGCTTTTGCGGAAATAGTAAGGTGGCATAAGGGCGATCCCCGAGTGCATCTATTTCGTCTTAAAGGAGGAACTGCCATGGAAAGCACCCATGAATACGTTGAAAAGCTGCGAGAAAATGCAAAAAAGGCAGAACGTAACCGTAAACGAGGAAAAGGAACTCCCAGCGCCAGCTTGCCGACAAAACAGCATTCTAATAATCCTTGACCAAGGAATCTGCATTAAGCTGTATAGCCGCGTTATTAACCTAAAGTATCAACTTAACCTTGCAGCCTTTTATGTGAATTGATTACAGGGTAAAATCTGTTGTTTAGCTTCCACAATAACAGCAAGCAGACTCCTTATGAGATATCTGCTTGTTGTTTTGTTTTGCAAATGTCTTTTTTGAAATCGATTACATTTATAATAAATAAGTTCTAAAGTCATATTTCCTAACATAAGTGTTGACTAAAAGCAATTTTACACCCTATAATTCGTGATATTAACGTAATTCGACAAAATATTTGTCAGTTAATCTATCATTTATATTTGAGGTTTAAGATTGGAGAGGAGCTTTATATGACTAACATGAAAAAAATGACGATGATTCCCCTGTTGGCTAGCTTTATTCTCGGTAGTACCTTATGGAGTGGTGGATTTACCGCCAACGCTGCGGCTGCTGCAGCAGCTACAACCAGTACAACTGCCCCTACTTCTACCACTACAACGTCGGACAAATCTGAAAACCCTCAAACCAACCATTTACCCAATATTAAAATACTTGCCACAGGAGGGACCATTGCAGGATCATCTTCCGTCAATACGGATACAACCGGCTACAAAGCAGGCGCGTTGGGTGTGGAAACCCTGATCAATGCCGTTCCTGAGATGAAAAGTATTGCAAATGTCAGTGGTGAGCAAGTTGTTAATGTAGGTAGCCCCGACGTTAATAATGAGATCCTCTTAAAACTTGCCAAACGCACCAATGAACTGCTTGCCAGAGACGATGTAGATGGCATTGTCATTACACATGGTACAGATACATTAGAAGAAACAGCTTATTTCCTCAATCTTGTTATCAAAAGCGATAAGCCAGTAGTTGTCGTTGGCTCTATGCGTCCAGCTACTGCCATCAGTGCCGATGGTCCCTTCAACCTTTATAATGCAGTGAAAGTCGCCGGGGCTTCGGCCTCTAAAGGTCAGGGTGTACTCGTCCTGTTGAACGACCGTATCGGTGCAGCAAGATACATCACCAAAACGAACACAACAGCAGTCGATACATTCAAGTCTGTGGAGCAGGGATACCTTGGAGCTGTTGTGGGCGATCAAGTGTACTACTACAACAAATCCACACACAAGCATACGACTTCTTCTGTATTCGACATCTCTAACCTGACTCAACTGCCACAAGTAGATATTTTATACGAATATCAAAACAATGGTCGCTATCTGTATGATGCAGCCGTAGCAGCTGGTGCCAAGGGTATTGTCGTAGCTGGTTCCGGTAATGGTTCCTTGTCCAAGACCTCCTCAGAAGGCGCAGAGGCCGCAGGTAAAAAAGGAGTGATCATTGCCCGCTCCAGCCGCGTGGGAAGTGGAGTGGTGTCCCCGTCAACAAAAGACGCGGCATCGAACTTTGTATCGACCGATTCGCTTAATCCGCAAAAAGCACGGATTTTGCTCATGCTTGCTTTGACCCAAACACACGATGTTAACCAAATTCAATCCTTTTTCAATGAATACTAAAAGTAGTTATCTCAAATCAAATAAATCAACATTCTATTATGAAAAAGAAGCAGCGATTACGGTTGACCACCGTAACTGCTGCTTCTTTTTTTTGCGAGACAGGTCTAGCATAGTAACTACTTCATCTGACGTCCAATCGTCTTGGTTCTATACAGTAATTCGTTGTCCCTCCCACGCAGCATCAAGACTGCTGTTTGGGAATCCCATTCAAGCTTGGAGGATATTTCGCTTGCTTCTCTGGATGAGCAGCAATTTCCTCCTCCAGTATGCTTGATTTATTTTGCTGATTATTGATTTTAAGCGGTTTATGTTTGGGCATAAATACTCACCTCCTCGGCTTACCATGCCAAGGAGTGATCGTTTTTATACCGACGTATACCTGCTGATTATGTGACTGTAGCACTTTTGGTCATCCGTTATTTGCCCTGCTATTTGCCCTGCTTTTGTTCCATCGCTGCTTTAAGCAAATCACCCAAACTGGATCCAAAAGATTCCTGCTTTTCAAATTGTCTTACTAGCTTTTGCTGTTCCCGTTTGTTTACCCGTTGCTTGTCCTTATCCAACGTCTCGGTAATGCCACAGGGCAGGCATCTTACATACAATCCTGCTTTGCCCTCTTTCATTTCCATTTTCTTATGACACTGCGGGCAACGTCGATTGGACAAACGTTTTTCCCCTGAACGACGGTAACCGCAATCCGCACTTGGACATACAAGGAACTTGCCTTTCTTACCCTTCTTCTCCAATAGCTTTGTACCACAATCTGGACAATGACTATTCGTCACATTATGGGGCTTGTACTCCGCATTGCTATTTTTCACAGTGGAAACCAGCTCTTTCGCCATAGCACGAATAGAATTCAAAAACGGTTCCGGTTGTCCTTGACCACGAGCAATCCGTTCTAGCTCCGCTTCCCAACGTGCCGTCAATTCGGGCGTTCGAAGCTGTGGAGCCGCCAGTTCAATCAATTGCTTACCTTTCCCGGTTGGATGCATCACGTTCCCCTGACGCTCAATCGTATCCGAGCTGACAAGCTTCTCAATTAGATCTGCACGGGTAGCAGGTGTACCCAGTCCATGCTTTTCCATCTGAGCGAGCAGGGCTGCTTCTGTATACCGCTTCGGCGGCATCGTTCGCCCAGCTCGTACAAGGCAACGCTGTAACCGGACGAAATCTCCTTTTTGCAGCTCAGGTAAAATAACGCCTCGTCCATTGTTTTCCCGATCCTCTGCTTCTTCATCATCCATATCATAATGGTTCGCGTCATATACAGCACGCCATCCGCTATCTTTTACCGTTGTGCCTTTTACCTGAAACGTCTCCTGCTCCACCGTTACTGATACGGCTACAGCATCATAACGTGCAGGTGGATAGAATAGACTGATAAAACGTCGTGCAATTAGATCATACAGCTTCCGTTCCTCAGGGCTCAACTGATTAAGCAATAATGTCTGCTCAGTAGGAATAATCGCATGATGATCCGTGACTTTACTGTCATCCACAATTCGCTTTGTGATTGGTAGGTTGTTACGCAATAGCGGACGTGCCAAGGAAGCATACGGACCTACTGCTACACTACTGAGCCTTTCCTTAAGTGTGTCCACCATATCGGATGTCAGATAACGGCTGTCTGTACGTGGATACGTCACCAGCTTATGCTGCTCATACAGACGCTGAAGCAGATTAGAGGTCTGTTTAGCCGAAAAGCCATAGCGCTGATTAGCATCTCTTTGCAGTTCCGTTAAATCATACGCTAGCGGGTGAGGCTCGTTCTTTTCGCTCTTTTTAACACTGGCAACTGTGCCTTTGGCCCCCTCAAGTCTACGGCGCAAAGCCTCTGCTTGAGTGCGGTCAAACATGCGTGAATCCCCGCTTTCTGCCCGCCAAGTTGCCTGAAAATCGCCAAAATCCGCCGTCAGAGTATCATATTCCTGAGAACGGAATTCGGTAATTTCCTTCTCACGCTCCATAATCATCCCCAGCGTTGGTGTCTGCACTCTTCCAGCCGAAAGTTGGGCGTTATAACGACAAGTCAACGCGCGAGTTACATTGAGACCAATCATCCAGTCTGCTTCAGCTCTACAGCGAGCCGATTCATATAAACGATCAAACTGCTGACCAGGCAATAGATTTGCGAAACCTGCCTTAATCGCCTTGTCCGTCTGCGAGGAGATCCATAAGCGCCGGAAGGGCTTTTTCCAGTTTGCCATTTGGATGATCCAGCGTGCCAACAATTCTCCTTCACGAGCAGCATCGGTTGCCACGATAAGCTCTCCAATGTCCTGCCGCTTCATGAGCTGCTGCACAGCTTTGAACTGATGATTACTTTCGCGCAGCACCTTTAACTTTGAACTCTTCGGAAGAATAGGCAAGTCCTCCAAATTCCAGGTCGAATACTTAGAATCGTAATCCTCCGGCTCTGCTAAGCCGACCAAATGTCCCAGTGCCCACGTCACCACGTACTGGGGTCCTTCTATATAACTTTTATGCTTCTCGCGGCTACCCATCACACGTGCAATCTCTCTGGCCACGGACGGTTTTTCTGCCAATACCAATACCTTCATGTTACGCTCCTTTCTCTCATAGTGTTAATTATACCATCCTGCCAACTTACGATAAATTCTAATGCCAACGGCTCTTATTAACATGATCGTACATACTAGTGCTATTGCTTCTACATGGGTTAGGATAACTTACAAATCAGGCACACTCCATTTTAATAGCAGACCCGCATAGGTGAGGCCTCCCCCAAATCCATATAACAATACATGTTGTCCATACCGTAAACGTCCATCATCCAAACCACACTGCAAAGCCAACGGGATGGATGCCGCCGATGTATTACCATACAATTCTACGCTTGTCAGCGTTTTTTCCAAAGGTACTGTACTTCTTTCACATATGGACTCGATCATTCTCAAATTAGCACTATGAGGTACAAACCAGTCAAGATCCTCCTTCTTCATATTTGCCTTATCCAATAATCGTTCTATTCCCGTTGGAACAGAGCGAACAGCCCATTTATAAACCTCTCGTCCATTTTGAGCAATAAATCCATGGTCTTGCAGCTTCTCTCCATCCAAATGATCAGATAATCCCACACGGTAAAGATGTGCTCCCCCTTGCCCATAGGTACCTATATCTGAAGTTAAAAATGATCCTTCATCCTCGTCATATTCTACAAGTGCAACCCCTGCACCATCTCCAAAAAGTATACACGTCGTCCGATCCGTATAATCTGTAATTTTGGACAACGTTTCGGCTCCCGCTACCAGCACCTTACGATGCAGACCACTCGTAATAAGGCCATTTGCCAAATGAAGTCCATAGGAAAAACCTGCACATGCTGCACTAACATCTATTGACCCTGTGTTTGGAATATCAAAATGAGCCTGAATACGTGAAGCCGTGCTTGGAAAGTAGTAATCAGGTGTACTCGTCGCTACAATGATCATCTCAACATCGTTTATATTTACGTCATACAGGTTAATCATACGAGTAATAGCTTGTATACATAAATCAGATACATATTGATCTTCAGCCGCAATGCGTCTTTCATGCATACCCGTTCTCTGTACAATCCACTCGTTACTCGTATCCACAAGCTTCTCCAAGTCAGCGTTCGTCAAAATCCGTTCAGGTACATAAGTGCCAAAGGCCGTAAGCTTAGCTTTTGAATTCAACAATCTGATCACTCTCCTTTGTAATCCTTATTCATATTATAACACCAGATACTAATACCTGGTACTAAATTATTTTAAAACCGTCTTCTTATTTATTAGTTAATATCCACTTATCCAGTTGAACTTATAACAACCTCACTTTAAATAAAATTCCAGTGCTTTATAACGCAAAAAAGAGACCAAGATCTTCAGAAGATCTTGGTCTCTTTTGCCTGTTGCTTGGCGACGTCCTACTCTCCCAGGACCCTGCGGTCCAAGTACCATCGGCGCTGGAGGGCTTAACGGTCGTGTTCGGGATGGGTACGTGTGGAACCCCTCCGCTATCGCCACCAAACATGAATTTGCTGTGCAAATTCTACCTTCAAGGTTACACCCTGAAAACTGGATCCGAAACTTATTTGCGTTTTATTCTTTAGGATAAGCCCTCGACCGATTAGTATTGGTCAGCTCCATGCATTACTGCACTTCCACCCCCAACCTATCTACCTCGTCGTCTTCAAGGGGTCTTACATACTGGGAAATCTCATCTTGAGGGGGGCTTCACGCTTAGATGCTTTCAGCGCTTATCCCTTCCGTACATAGCTACCCAGCGGTGCTCCTGGCGGAACAACTGGTACACCAGCGGTACGTCCATCCCGGTCCTCTCGTACTAAGGACAGCTCCTCTCAAATTTCCTACGCCCACGACAGATAGGGACCGAACTGTCTCACGACGTTCTGAACCCAGCTCGCGTACCGCTTTAATGGGCGAACAGCCCAACCCTTGGGACCTACTTCAGCCCCAGGATGCGATGAGCCGACATCGAGGTGCCAAACCTCCCCGTCGATGTGGACTCTTGGGGGAGATAAGCCTGTTATCCCCAGGGTAGCTTTTATCCGTTGAGCGATGGCCCTTCCATGCGGTACCACCGGATCACTAAGCCCGACTTTCGTCCCTGCTCGACTTGTAGGTCTCGCAGTCAAGCTCCCTTCTGCCTTTGCACTCTTCGAATGATTTCCAACCATTCTGAGGGAACCTTGGGGCGCCTCCGTTACTCTTTAGGAGGCGACCGCCCCAGTCAAACTGCCCACCTGACACTGTCCTCGCACCGGGTCACGGTACCAAGTTAGAACCTAGATACGATCAGGGTGGTATCCCAAGGATGCCTCCTCTCAAGCTGGCGCTCAAGATTCAACGGCTCCCACCTATCCTGTACAGATCGTACCCAAATTCAATATCAAGCTGCAGTAAAGCTCCATGGGGTCTTTCCGTCTTGTCGCGGGTAACCTGCATCTTCACAGGTATTAAAATTTCACCGGATCTCTCGTTGAGACAGCGCCCAAGTCGTTACGCCATTCGTGCGGGTCAGAATTTACCTGACAAGGAATTTCGCTACCTTAGGACCGTTATAGTTACGGCCGCCGTTTACTGGGGCTTCGGTTCATAGCTTCGCTCTTGCGAGCTTACCACTCCCCTTAACCTTCCAGCACCGGGCAGGCGTCAGCCCGTATACTTCGCCTTGCGGCTTCGCACAGACCTGTGTTTTTGCTAAACAGTCGCTTGGGCCTTTTCACTGCGGCCCCCTCGGGCTATTCACCCTACCGAGGCACCCCTTCTCCCGAAGTTACGGGGTCATTTTGCCGAGTTCCTTAACGAGAGTTCTTCCGCGCGCCTTAGAATTCTCTTCTCGCCTACCTGTGTCGGTTTGCGGTACGGGCACCTTCTCCTGGCTAGAGGCTTTTCTTGGCAGTCTGAGATCATGACCTTCGCTACTATAATTTTCGCTCCCCATCACAGCCCAGCCTTACGATGTGCGGATTTGCCTACACACCAGCCTCACTGCTTAGACGGACATCCATCAGTCCGCGTCACTACCCTACTGCGTCACCCCATCGCTCATAACGGATTACGGTGGTACAGGAATTTCGACCTGTTGTCCTTCGACTACGCCTATCGGCCTCGCCTTAGGTCCCGACTTACCCTGAGCGGACGAACCTTCCTCAGGAACCCTTAGGCTTTCGGCGGATCTGATTCTCACAGATCTTTTCGTTACTCATACCGGCATTCTCACTTGAATGCAGTCCAGCGCTCCTTACGGTACACCTTCAACCCGCATTCAACGCTCCCCTACCCCTGATGCAAGCATCAAGCCATAGCTTCGGTGGTGTGTTTAGCCCCGTTACATTTTCGGCGCAGAGTCACTCGACCAGTGAGCTATTACGCACTCTTTCAATGGTGGCTGCTTCTAAGCCAACATCCTGGTTGTCTGTGCAACTCCACATCCTTTCCCACTTAACACACACTTGGGGACCTTAGCTGATGGTCTGGGCTGTTTCCCTTTCGACAATGGATCTTAGCACTCACTGTCTGACTCCCGGAACTAAATCTATGGCATTCGGAGTTTGACTGAGCTTGGTAACCCTTGCGGGCCCCGCACCCAATCAGTGCTCTACCTCCACGATTCTTCTTTCCGAGGCTAGCCCTAAAGCTATTTCGGGGAGAACCAGCTATCTCCGGGTTCGATTGGAATTTCTCCGCTACCCCACCTCATCCCGCATTTTTCAACATGCGTGGGTTCGGGCCTCCAGTGCGTGTTACCGCACCTTCACCCTGGACAGGGGTAGATCACCCGGTTTCGGGTCTACGTCCACGTACTCATTCGCCCTATTCAGACTCGCTTTCGCTGCGGCTTCAGCTCTTCACCTTAACCTTGCACGGGAACGTAACTCGCCGGTTCATTCTACAAAAGGCACGCCATCACCCATAGATCGGGCTCTGACTTCTTGTAAGCACACGGTTTCAGGATCTATTTCACTCCCCTTCCGGGGTGCTTTTCACCTTTCCCTCACGGTACTGCTTCACTATCGGTCGCCAGGGAGTATTTAGCCTTGGCAGATGGTCCTGCCGGATTCATACGGGGTTTCACGTGCCCCGCACTACTCGGGATCCGTCTCGGAGAGAACAAGTTTTGAACTACAGGGCTTTTACCTTCTCTGGCGGGCCTTTCCAGACCTCTTCATCTAACTGGTTCCTTTGTAACTCCGTGTGAGACGTCCCACAACCCCAAGGAGCAAGCTCCTTGGTTTGGGCTAATCCGCGTTCGCTCGCCGCTACTGACGGAATCACTATTGTTTTCTCTTCCTCAGGGTACTTAGATGTTTCAGTTCCCCTGGTCTGCCTCTATTCTGCCTATGTATTCAGCAGAAAGTGACTGTCGATGAAGACAGCCGGGTTTCCCCATTCGGACATCCCCGGATCAAAGCTTGCTTACAGCTCCCCGAGGCTTTATCGTTGTTCGCCACGTCCTTCGTCGGCTCCTGGCGCCTAGGCATCCTCCGTGTGCTCTTTGTAGCTTAACCTAGACTTTTCTTTCAAAGAAAGAAAATGTCGATGTTCGATAAAGAATGATTTTTGCCAAAGGCAAAAGATCTTTCCTTACCTGCTACCTTTATTTCACTTGTTTACACAAGATCAGCTTAAAGGAATATTCTAAAACGCAATTTCGTTTCGGTATCCAGTTTTCAAGGTGCAATACAGTTTCATCGAAACTGTAGCCTGTGTGAATATCGGTCTAACTCAACCGAGTAGATGATATTCATGCAGTATGTTGAGAGTTTGAACTCTCAAAACTGAGCAACGAGTGAGTAGTTTTTGAAGCATACGCTTCATATTTGAATGTTTCCGCTCTCCGGAAACGATTCTCCATAGAAAGGAGGTGATCCAGCCGCACCTTCCGATACGGCTACCTTGTTACGACTTCACCCCAATCATCTACCCCACCTTCGGCGGCTGGCTCCCTTGCGGGTTACCCCACCGACTTCGGGTGTTGTAAACTCTCGTGGTGTGACGGGCGGTGTGTACAAGACCCGGGAACGTATTCACCGCGGCATGCTGATCCGCGATTACTAGCAATTCCGACTTCATGTAGGCGAGTTGCAGCCTACAATCCGAACTGAGACCGGCTTTTCTAGGATTGGCTCCACCTCGCGATTTCGCTTCCCGTTGTACCGGCCATTGTAGTACGTGTGTAGCCCAGGTCATAAGGGGCATGATGATTTGACGTCATCCCCACCTTCCTCCGGTTTGTCACCGGCAGTCTGCTTAGAGTGCCCAGCTTGACCTGCTGGCAACTAAGCATAAGGGTTGCGCTCGTTGCGGGACTTAACCCAACATCTCACGACACGAGCTGACGACAACCATGCACCACCTGTCTCCTCTGTCCCGAAGGAAAGGCCTATCTCTAGACCGGTCAGAGGGATGTCAAGACCTGGTAAGGTTCTTCGCGTTGCTTCGAATTAAACCACATACTCCACTGCTTGTGCGGGTCCCCGTCAATTCCTTTGAGTTTCAGTCTTGCGACCGTACTCCCCAGGCGGAATGCTTAATGTGTTAACTTCGGCACCAAGGGTATCGAAACCCCTAACACCTAGCATTCATCGTTTACGGCGTGGACTACCAGGGTATCTAATCCTGTTTGCTCCCCACGCTTTCGCGCCTCAGCGTCAGTTACAGCCCAGAGAGTCGCCTTCGCCACTGGTGTTCCTCCACATCTCTACGCATTTCACCGCTACACGTGGAATTCCACTCTCCTCTTCTGCACTCAAGCTCTCCAGTTTCCAGTGCGACCCGAAGTTGAGCCTCGGGATTAAACACCAGACTTAAAGAGCCGCCTGCGCGCGCTTTACGCCCAATAATTCCGGACAACGCTTGCCCCCTACGTATTACCGCGGCTGCTGGCACGTAGTTAGCCGGGGCTTTCTTCTCAGGTACCGTCACTCTTGTAGCAGTTACTCTACAAGACGTTCTTCCCTGGCAACAGAGCTTTACGATCCGAAAACCTTCATCACTCACGCGGCGTTGCTCCGTCAGGCTTTCGCCCATTGCGGAAGATTCCCTACTGCTGCCTCCCGTAGGAGTCTGGGCCGTGTCTCAGTCCCAGTGTGGCCGATCACCCTCTCAGGTCGGCTACGCATCGTCGCCTTGGTAGGCCTTTACCCCACCAACTAGCTAATGCGCCGCAGGCCCATCCACAAGTGACAGATTGCTCCGTCTTTCCTCCTTCTCCCATGCAGGAAAAGGATGTATCGGGTATTAGCTACCGTTTCCGGTAGTTATCCCTGTCTTGTGGGCAGGTTGCCTACGTGTTACTCACCCGTCCGCCGCTAGGTTATATAGAAGCAAGCTTCTATATAACCCCGCTCGACTTGCATGTATTAGGCACGCCGCCAGCGTTCGTCCTGAGCCAGGATCAAACTCTCCATTAAAGACCAACCGAAGCTGGTTTATAGAAAGAGCGATAAGCTCATGTTGAAACTGACGAGATAATAATATCTCTTGTTTGATTTTGCGAACAAAATCATTTTACTCACTCGTTGTTCAGTTTTCAAAGATCAAATATTCTTTTCTTATTGATTCAGCTCGTCGCCTCATCAACTCTTATATCATATCATGTCCGAACCAACTTTGCAAGCATTTTTTGAAATCTTTTTTGTAATACTCGCTCGCAACATTGTATTTCTTGGCCGGAATTAGAATATACCATATACATATCCTTTTTGCAAGCATTTATTAGATAAGGTTTCACAATACTTTATTATTATTCGTTTTCCTTCTATATAATAGCTCCTTTGTATCTATCTGCGTCTAACTACAAAAAAAAGAACCTCTTCCCTTAAGCAACAGGAAAGAGGTTCTGTGTTCTATATCTACTGATTATTCGGAGCCCATAAAGGCAAAGCGGATCACTACAATAATAGCAAGCACCCACATGAGCCAGTGAATTTTAACTTTATTGCTGGTAAACAGGTTACTAAACACAGCCAGCACAACGTAAGACAGAATACCAGCAGAGATACCATTCGCGATTCCACCTGTGAAAGGCATCAGCACGATGGTCAAAAATGCAGGAAACGCCAACAGGAAGTTGTCCCAGTCGATATTGCGAACCTGACTCATCATTAGGACCCCAACGATAATGAGAGCTGGAGCAGTAGCGGCAGAAGGCACAACCAGAGCCAACGGTGCAATAAACAGGGCCAACAAGAACAGAACACCTGTCGTTACAGCAGTCAGTCCGGTACGTCCGCCTTCCTCTACCCCTGCGGAGCTTTCTACGAATGCTGTAATCGTACTTGTACCCAATACTGCACCAGTACTTACCCCAACTGCATCCACCAGCATCGCTTTACCGATAATTTTCTCGCCTTTTTTCTTATCTTTCATTATACCCGCGCGCGTAGCCGTACCTACCAAGGTACCGAACGTATCAAACAACTCTACAAATGTGAAGATGAAAATGATATCAAATAGACCGATATGCAAAGCTGCTTTCAAGTCTAACTGACCTACAGCCAAATTACTGAAATCAGGAATCCAGTTGCCTGTTGTCAAGCTACTCAGATTTGTTACTCCCATCGGAATACCGATTAATGTAGTAGCTACGATCCCAATCAGCAATGCACCTTTGACCCGAACGACCATCAGTGCTGCGATAATAAGCAATCCGATTAGCGCCAGCAGTGCATCCTTTTGATGTACCAGACTTCCCAGAATCAAATTAAAAGCATGGCCCGGAATCGGTTGACCAACATCTGTCCCTGGAACGATGCTCACCATAACCAGATTACAAAGCTTGAAGCCGACAATCGTAATAAACAAACCGATACCCACCGTAATGGCTGTCTTTAAATTTTCCGGAACTGCAACAAGCAGCATCTGTCTTACTCGTGTCACGGTTAAAATCAGAAAGACGATACCGGATATAAATACAGCGCCAAGTGCCGCTTGCCAAGTAATCATGCCATTGGAACTCAGGACTACAGTCATAAAATAAGCATTCAAGCCCATACCCGGCGCCATGCCGATCGGCACATTAACGAATAGCCCCATCAGTATGGTAACCAAACCTGCACCTACCGCCGTCGCAAAAAAGACAGCTTCACTGGGCATACCTGCTCCAGTCGGACCTAAAAAGGTATTGTTGACCACCAGAATATAAGCCATGGTCATAAAAGTAGTAATCCCCGCAATAATCTCTGTGCGGACGTTCGTGCCATGTTCCTTTAATTTAAAGAAACGCTCCATGAGTCGTAATTCCTCCTACGCAAAGCATACTCGTATTGTTGTCGTTCGTTTGAAGTAATATTCGCATTCATATGCGCTATATTATTACATTCGTTATTTTAGGCTCTCACCTACTGCTTGTCAACAGAAAAAGCGAATGTTACAAATTGAACACATATGTATTGTTCGGAAAACAGAAAACCCGCAAGCTATTATGCAGCTGACGGGTTATCATTTAGAGGAATCAGATATTTTTGTACTTATCAAAGGCATTCGCTGAGTCCGGTATATTTTTCAGATAAACGATAGATCATAGTAGTGAAAATAATCTTCTAAAATCTTCATCGTGCAATTCCTTTCATGCTGTATATGTGTATGCGTCCTTATGAGAAGGTTATTGCAATTTTACCAACAGCGTGGTGGGTTTCGCTTAAAGCGTGTGCGTCATACAAACCTTTTTGTGAAAAAGGAAACGTAGCTCCTACTACCGATCTTACTTTCTTTTGCTCCAACAGATCGGCAATTTCCTGTAGTTGCTGTCCGTTGGGCTCCAGCCATATATTTTGGGCTGTTACGTTGTACTCCTTCACCAACTCTTCGTCAAAATTGCTGACAATGGATATGATCCGTCCGGTATCCTTTTTCACTACCTTAAAGCTGTTTTTCTGAACATCCCCACCCATCGTATCGAACACCACGTCCACATCAGATAAAACTTCCTCAAAACGAGTTGTACGATAGTCAATGATTTGGTCGGCTCCCAATGAAGCAAGCAATTCATGATTACGCTCACTGGCTGTAGTAATGACATAGGCTCCGGCCTGTTTGGCAAACTGGATAGCAAACATACCTACGCCACCTGCACCTGCGTGGATTAATACTTTTTCCCCTTTGGTCAGTTGACCATGTGTAAAGAGCGCCTGCCAAGCAGTCAACCCCGCCAAAGGTACAGAAGCGGCTTCCTCCCAAGAAATTGATGCGGGTTTACGTGCCAGCAGATGATCATCCACCAAGGTATACTCGGCATAAGTACCGAATCGGGTGGTGTCCGGACGTGCAAACACTTCATCTCCCACTTTCCAATCGGTGACCTCGCTGCCTACTTCCGAAATAGTACCGGCTACATCCCAGCCTAAAATAATCGGGAACTCCCAATCCATCATTTGTTTTAAGTAACCTTCACGCAGCTTCCAGTCAATTGGATTGATGGAGGTAGCCGCCACTTTGACTGCAACCTGGTGAGCCTGTGGTGTAGGAGTAGGCACTTCTCTTTCTTTCAATTCATCCTTGCTTCCATACTGATCTATAACGATGGCTTTCATATTCATTTCCTCCTCGCACATTTACATATTCTTCACATTGCTAGACATACGCTGTAGCACATCTGTAAAAACCACAATTTCCTCATCTGTAAACTTACATAGCAGCTTTTCCTGAAAGGCTTGTCTTTGCTCTGACAAAACTTGCAGCTCTTGAACCCCTAATTCGGTCAAACGTATATAGGTCACACGCTTATCCTGCTCTTTTTTACTACGAAAAATCAGACCTTCCTCTTCCAGCCTTCTCAGATGTCGGGTCACTGCTGCACCATCCAGAACGAGCAGATGTTGGAGCTCCAGCTGACTTAGTTCCTGACGATGATCAATATGATACAAAATTTCGACCTTGGTAAAACTGGTTTTTAATTGTGCTTCAAAAGCGTTATTCATTTCTTTACACAAAAGATGCATGCGATAAAACAACTGGCTTCTTTCAGAGCAATGTTCGATGACAAACCCTCCTTCTAATGCTTGACCCATCAATTGATATATCAAGTATTATACACGCTCACTAAAAATATACAAGTCCTGAGACAAGTCTATATATACAAATCCTACAATCACAAAAAAATGCTCAAGCTAAACAAATAGCCTGAGCATTCTAGAACTTGTAGTTAGTAGGGTCATTCAATAAAACGATGAAATGGTCCAAATTACAGTGTATTCATAAATCCGATAATACGGGCCGCCATCCGCTCGTGGCCTGCCTGATTCGGGTGCAGGCCGTCAGGAACACCATTTTCCCCTGTAAAGTACATTTGTTTATGTACAGGCAATAGTGGTTGAATTCCGGTGATATTCCACAGATCGCAGCACGGGAAAGAATAAAGTGAGGCCACTTCTCTCACAGCCTGTGCATACGCGCTATAGACTTGACCAGTAATGGCATTAGGCAGATGCTCAGGAACCGTATCACTTGATCCGTGAGGCGGAGTCAAAAAGACGATCAGCTTGTCCGGATAACGGTTAATTAATCCTTCGGCAATATGCTTGAGCGCACCATAAAACGTACGCGTTTCTGTCGATGGCGTATCCAAGCTACCGAACGGTATTTCTCCCATCGAAAAATCGTTTCTTCCCCCCATAAAAAAGATTACGTCCGCGTGAGGGTTCATTTTCTCATAACGCTCACACATCGGTTCAAAACCGCCGCTGGCTACACTGCTGCCGGATATGCCGTGATTCTCAAAGGTTAGGAATCCCAGTGCGCCGCTCACAAGGTGGGGGTAAGGCTTTTCTTCATCACGCAATTCATATCCAAACGTAATACTATCGCCCAGAAATACAGCATGGCTGCCTTGGTATTTGCCTTGATTGATTGTCATTCGATGTCTCTCCTATCTATTAGATCGTATTGTTGATTTCGATAAATTTATGTTCAATCGCTGTCATTTCGTGATTTGGACGAGATATTAAATATGTATCCATGTAGCCGATGGTTGGGGGAGTGGGCAAATAGGATGTTACTTTGAATTGCCGCGCAAGCCTTTTAGACATAAGGGTGATTCCCATTCCCATCAAGGCAAATTCCACCATCGTATCAAACACACCGACCTCCACAACCTCGCCATGGGTCAATTGCATGTCCTGATACATCTTCTTTAAATGCGTTAGGTACAGGCAGCCATCCGACAATATGATAATAGAGGCTCCTTGCAGCACCTGTTTGAGGTCTGAGCCTTCATGTATGCCTTTCCCCACCAGCACCAACTCTTCACGGCATATTTTTTGATAATGAATATACGGGTTGGTGGGATACCCTGTGACAAAAGCAATATCGAGCTCGCCGTCGAGGATCAATCGCTCCATTTCCGTGGTGGTTCCGGTTTTTAATGTAACCGAGGCCTGCGGGTACAGCTCGTATACCTTCGTAAGCGCCCTTGTTGTTTCCCCCGCAACAATGGACTGCATCGTACCGATGCGCAGCTTTTCCTCCTGCGGTCTCATTTTCATCTCCGTGTCTTGCCACAGCAACAACATTTGCTTGAACTGAGCATATAGGATTTCTCCTGCAGGTGTCAGCTCCATACCACGGGGCTTTCGGTAAAATAACGCTGTGCCGTAATGGGCCTCCAGCTTCTTTATTTTGGCCGTCATATTCGATTGCAGGTGATTCAACTTTTGAGCTGCTTCTGTCAGGCTTCTCAGCTCTGCCACCGAAACAAATGCCTGCATATTTTCAATATCCATCTCTTCATCTCCCATCAAATAAAATGATATCTATATCATAAACAAGCATTATTATTTATGAGTTAAATGTATTATATTGGCCTTGGATGCTATTTTCCACCCTCATTTTAAAAATCAGGAGGTATGGCAACATGGTCAAAAAGAAGATTCGTGTAGGTATCGTAGGAGGTTCGATGAATAATAAATGGGCCAGTCAAACACATATTCCGGCTTTGCTCAAGCACTTGAACCTGGATATCACTGCCGTCGGTACCTCTCGTATGGAGAGTGCGCGACGAAGCGCAGAAGAAGTAGGCGCGGCACTGGCTTTTGATGATGCCAAAAAGCTCGCAGCTTCCGAGGATGTGGATATGGTCGTGGTGAGCATAAAAGTTCCACATCATTACGAGGCGGTGATGGCGGCAATTCAAGAGAGAAAGCATATTTTTTGTGAATGGCCCTTGGGGGCAAACACTGCGGAAGCTGCTGAAATGGCCAAGGCGGCGGAATTGGCAGGCATTCATCATAGCGTCGGCTTGCAGGCACGGCAGGATCTTGAAGTGCAAACGATGAAAAAACTCGTAGAGGGCGGAGAGATTGGTGAAATTATATCCTGTCATATGCAAGTAGCTACTCCCGGCAAAGGAGGACAAGTAAATCAGGACACTGCTTATTTGCTGAATAGAGCCAATGGGGCTAATCTGCTCACGATTAATGGCGGGCATTCCCTGGATGCGCTGCAATACATCGTTGGCGAATTCCGCGAGCTATCGGCCATCACATCATCCCGCTATAACGAAGCCACTATTCAGGAAACGGGTGAAGTCATTTCCAAGGATACAGCCGATCAGATTCTGATTCACGGGCTGTTGGAAAAAGGAGTACCAGTATCCGTTCACATTCAAGGTGGAGTAAATTCTAAGTTTGAGATAGAGATTCAGGGGAAAAAGGGCATTTTGCGTTTGACACAGAATCCTTCGCTTGGGCATGTTCAATTTGGGAATCTAACGCTCGAAAAACTTGTGTACGATCCAAGCAGTACGCAGAGTCATGGTCCTAATGGCGCTTTTGAACAAATAAGTATAACTAGAGAGCCTAATACAAGCCTGGATTTCCCAAAACAAGGGGTAACCCTGAATGTAGCCAAGGCTCATTATGTTTTTGCCGAGGATATTTTGACACACACCCGTCTCGCTCCCGATTTCAACCATGCCTTAAAGCTGCATCAGCTACTGGACCGCATTGAGGAATCGGCTGCAACTGGGAAAAAGATCGTATGGTAAGGTAGAATTATAAAAAAAGAACCTTCAACCCCACGATAGATGTGGAGTTAAAGGTTCTTTATATTGTGCTGCCTTTTTAATGAAGTCATGTGTTCTCCACTTTTATCCTGTCACCTTCAACCAAAATAACTTCCGCGTTGCTGATTGGATATAAATTTAATTGGCTGCCATATTCCTCAATGATGTTCTCCACCGCTTTTTTAAACGGAATGTTCGTATGATGGGGGACTGGATAGAATTCAATGACCCCTAGTGCAGCAAAGGAATCTAATGCAGGGGCCTCCTGCACATCGTCCATAAGTTGAACATATTCGATATTCGGTGATAAAATCAACGAACCGGCAGATTCGCCTATATACAATTTCCCTGCATTAACTTCTTCAGCAATGATTTTGTCAGCCCCAGTTCTTTTTAACTCTTGAAGTAAATAAAATGTGTTGCCTCCGGTAATATAAATATAGTCATTCCCTCTAATTTTACTCGCTATTTCATCCCAGGTTGCTGTGCTTATTTCGATTTCATCCACGACTAATCCTAAACTCTCTAATGCTTTTTTTCCTGATTCCACATAAAACTTAACTTTCTCTGGAATACTTGCGGTTGGGATGAAGGTGACTTTTTTTCCTTCCAAGTTTTCACCGGCGAAATGGACTAACCATGGTGCAACATCCTTAAATGAGGACGACAAAAATAATTTTTTCATCTCTTTATTCTCCTTAGAACAGCGTTTAATGAAACGGGATATGTAACACTTTATTCTAGGTATATTATAAAATATATTAGTATCAAAACATGACACCATTGGAGGATAACATAAAAAAGCTTGAAGCTGATAAAGTCATATAAAAAAAGGAGACATTATTATTGAATACTATCTCCTCTTTTTCAACCTCATATCCGTTGAAAATAACTGGGGTTTCTTGATTTTGACCCATAAAAATACTCTCTTCCCCGCTCTCATTTTGGAGTGGGAGCAGATGTTCGACCTTGATCCGTAAAAAAGACTCCTGCCGCACAGCGATATTTCGGCCGATGCGGAGGAGTCCTGATGTTGTATTGGTGAATCTCAAAAGGTTTGTGATTACAGGGCGGGAGTTCCCACGTTTATTCCCACTCAATCGTTGCTGGTGGTTTGGAGGTGATATCGTACACGATGCGATTCACGTTATCCACTTCGTTTACGATACGTACCGAAATTTTCTCCAGCACATCCCAAGGGATACGCGCCCAGTCGGCGGTCATACCGTCGATGGAGGTTACTGCACGAATACCTACAGTGTAAGAATACGTACGAGCATCGCCCATAACGCCAACACTCTTCATATTCGGCAAAGCGGTGAAGTATTGCCAGATTTCCCGGTCCAGACCGGCTTTAGCAATCTCCTCGCGCAAAATGTAATCCGACTCACGAACAATCGTTAGCTTGTCCTCTGTCACTTCACCCAGCACACGAATGGCAAGACCAGGACCTGGGAATGGTTGACGCCATACAATCTCAGCTGGCAGTCCACATTCTTCGCCGACTTTACGCACTTCGTCCTTGAACAGAGCATTCAACGGCTCGATCAGCTTGAACTTCATGTTCTCTGGCAAACCACCCACATTATGATGGGATTTAATGGTCTGTGCCGTTGCTGTTCCGCTCTCTACAATATCCGTATATAGCGTACCTTGTGCCAGGAAAGTAAAATCGTCAAATTGAGAAGATTCTTCCTCGAACACATAGATAAACTCGTTACCGATGATTTTACGTTTTTGTTCTGGATCATCGACTCCTGCCAGCTTGGACAAGAAGCGCTCACGTGCGTCAATTTTGACAACTTTCATATCAAATTTACCAACGAACGTCTCCATTACACTTTCGGCTTCACCTTTGCGCAGCAATCCATGGTCAATGAACATACACGTCAGTTGGTCACCGATCGCTTTGTGAATGAGCATCGCTACAACGGAAGAATCCACGCCACCGCTTAAGGCACACAATACTTTCTTGTCGCCTACCTGTTGACGAATCTCACGAATCTGATCTTCGATGAACGACTCCATGGTCCAGTTGCCTTCACAACCGCACACTTCATAAAGGAAGTTGCTGATCATCTCGTTACCTTGAACGGAATGACGTACCTCTGGATGGAATTGCACCGCATACAGATTCCGCTCCAGGTTACTCATCGCGGCAATCGGCGCACTCTCTGTTCCTGCATCCAGTGTAAAGCCAGTCGGCAGGTCTGTAACGTGATCCCCATGGCTCATCCATACGGTTTGACGAGAATCCAATCCTTTAGCCAAGCGAGCATCCTGATTGAATTGCACGTCTGCTTTGCCATACTCACGCTTGCCCGCACGTTCTACCTTACCATCCAGTTGGTGAGCCATCAGCTGCATGCCATAACAAATACCAAAGATAGGAATGCCAAGATCATAAATTGCCCGATCCACCTGAGGAGCATTGTCTGTATATACGCTGGAAGGTCCGCCTGAGAAAACAATCCCTTTTGGCGCCAGCTCTCTCAGCTTCTCCGCAGGCGTATTGTATGGAAGGAGCTCGCTATATACGCCGAGATCCCGAATTCTTCTTGCGATTAACTGGTTGTATTGTCCTCCAAAATCAAGAACTACAACGATTTCATTAGGCTTATTCATTACCGTGCCTCCCTCAATTGTTCGTTTCATTATACGCAACGATAAAACAAGACGTCAAGAAATCAACCGGAGTTGAGTGGGCATGAAAAGATTGTTAAAATGAATTGATTCTAAAATACTCAATCTGTTCGTAGGAGTGTAAACGATGGATGTGCTGAAGTGGATCGTGCAATTGTTCGAAGAATACGGCTACGGCGTCCTTTTTTTCGGCTTGCTGCTTGAGTTTATTGCTTTACCATTTCCCGGGGAAACCACAATGGCTTATGCGGGATATCTCTCCTATGCCGGTACCTTGGATTTCGGTAAACTGGTGCTACTAGCTTTTCTGGGAACAACCCTCGGTATGACTATTACCTACTTTATTGGAAGATGGGCTGGACTCCCCTTTATTCAGAAATACGGTAAATGGGTTTTGTTATCGCCGGACAAGCTTCAGAAAACACAAAAATGGTTCCAACGATATGGATACTGGCTTATCTTCCTTGGATATTTTATCCCCGGTGTCAGGCATTTTACCGGTTATTTTGCCGGGATTATTGCTCTTTCTTTCCGTAAATTTGCCTTGTATGCTTACAGCGGCGCTTTATTCTGGGTCATCCTCTTTCTAAGCATCGGCAAGCTATTTGGTCCCCAATGGGATGCCATTTTCCATTTGGTAGAGCTGTATGCGCTGCGAATTGCGGGAGTCGTCGGGTTCATAATCCTGCTGTATATTATTTACCGGTGGAGAAGCTTCCTGTTTAGCTCGCTACGCAAATCCGAAAAATCGGTGAAAACCAGCAACAAGGATGACTTGAAGTAGTCAAACTCCTGCTGCCTTACGGCTACGAATCCTTGCATAATACATCGAAATCACGATAGATATCACCGCAAATCCCGCGCCTCCAACCAAACCCAACATACGCGGCTCCATCATTTCAATCGTCACCCCTGCTCCAAACATAGACAGTCCGATGATACCTTGGCTCCACGCCGTCAGCATGCCCAACAATGGACCCTGTAAATACAATGGGGTCTCCCGCATTAATAATGTATCCAGACAAATGGCCCCTACCCCGCCAGCCAACGAAATTAAGAAGTAAATAGCAACCGCCGCCCATGCTTGATAAATACCGCTTAATCCCATAAGTAAAATCCCCTCCAACAAAAGGCATACCAGTCCTCCCTTCAACAAAGAACCACTGAATAAATGTCCTATTGCATAGCTGGCAACCAGACCCGCGCCCAAAGCGGCGTAAAACAATCCGATTCCGGCATCTCCCAGCCTGAATTCCTGCACTGCATATACACTAATCAGAACATTATCAATGCCATTGAGCATGGGAACCAGCAACTCAAATGCAACAACAACTTGGAGAGGAACGGATGCACGAATACAGTCCAACATTCGCGATCTGCTCCGGTTTGGATGATCCTCCCTGCTTATTTTCTCCTTCATGACAGGTGGAAATGCAATATTGCGAACGATCAAACCTGCGGCAAAAAAACTTGCTGCGTTCAATATAAATGCAGCTTGTGGTCCAAAGAGAGCAGATATGATGCCTCCGGCAGCAGCACCAACGACCAGCACCAGCCCGCTCATCACCTGCTCAAGACTGTTCACCTTCAATAATTCGGAGGGATGAACAAGCAGCGGAATGGATGATTTACGAGCAGGAGCATACAAAGCTTCTCCGCAGGCTAGCAGGGTACTGACTCCATAAATGATCCAAATGTCCTCAGGACTATGAACACTTAAAAAGGCAAGGGCTGCCAAGCCTCTGAAAAGATCCGTGGTCATCATAAGCATACGCCGGGATATGCGGGTAATAAGCACGCCCGCCGCAGGTGACAGGACTAAAAAAGGAATCACCCGCAATCCCAGCATGATACCCACACTGAATCCCGATCCGGTAAGCCGATAAATTAAAGCCAACAAAGCGATCTGACAGAATCGGTCTCCCATTCCGTTAATGATACCTGCGGCAAATAACTTCCTGTATTGCCTATCTACCATTTTAAATCAACTCCGATACTTAGGATTCATTTATTATACATAAATCTAATTAGTTATTTATCTAATTTATAAAAATCGCTCTATAATCGTCAAGGCATAAATTCATATATTCAGAGCATACTAAGCCAACAAACTCCAATATCGGAGGATTTTACGTATGCCAAATCAGAATAAAAGTTGTCCACTTACTCATGTGTCCTCTAACTTGAGGGATAATGTAAACCATATTGAAAGCTCCTTTGGAAACAGCGGAGATGTAATCATTAAAGAGCTATTATGGATGCAAAAATGGCCAGCAGCTTTGTTTTATATCGATGGTCTGATTAACACTCAATTGCTCCATGATTCCGTTCTGCGTTCATTAATGCGGGTAAACGAGCATCATGTACCGGAGGGTGCGGAACCGTTTGACTATTTAAAGGATCAAGTTTTGATTGCAGGTAACTCAGGTAGTGTGGACGAAATGGATGCCTTATTCAACCAGATGCTATCTGGCGGTATTATCATTTTGCTGGACGGATACGCAAAGGGCATATGGATTGATGCGGTCGGTTGGGAGGATCGCAGTGTAAGCGAACCCCAATCCCAAAGTGTCGTACGGGGTCCAATGGAGGCTTTTACCGAAAATTTGCGTACCAATACTGCCCTAATTCGTAGGCGAATCCGCGATCCGCGTCTCTGGATGGAAACAAGACAGATCGGTCAAGTGACTCATACCAATGTGGCCGTGATGTATGTCAAAGGGATTGCTGACGAAGGAGTTATTCAGGAACTGAGAGAACGTCTCGACCGAATTGATATTGACGGGATTTTGGAAGGGGGTTACATCGAGGAGGAAATTCAGGATGAAACCTTCACCCCGTTTCCCACCATTTATAACAGCGAGCGCCCGGATTCGGTCGCTGCCAGCCTACTGGAGGGCCGAATCGCTATCTTGGTGGACGGGACCCCCTTTGTACTGTTGATACCCGCATTGTTCGTTCAATTTTTCCAGTCGGCGGAGGACTATTACCAGCGTGCTGACATCAGCACTTTGCTGCGTTTGCTGCGTTTCTTTTCCTTTTTTATCGCTTTGCTTGCACCAGCAGTTTATATTGCGGTAACTACCTTTCATCAAGAGATGATTCCTACAAACTTATTGGTCAGTCTCGCAGCACAAAGGGAAGGCGTGCCGTTTCCAGCCTTTATCGAGGCGATGCTCATGGAAATTACTTATGAAATTTTGCGTGAAGCAGGAGTCAGAATTCCGAGGACAGTCGGACAGGCTGTATCTATTGTAGGGACACTGGTTATTGGGCAAGCAGCCGTGGATGCGGGGGTTGTCTCGGCGGCTATGGTCATTATCGTGTCAATCACCGCCATCTCCAGCTATGTTATTCCAGAAAACGGCCTGTCGATAGCGGTTCGTATTATACGCTTCGCCTTAATGATGCTAGCCGCAGCCTTCGGGCTTCTTGGAATATTGATGGGTTTAATCGTGCTTTTACTGCACTTAACCAGTCTGCGATCGTTTGGAGTATCTTATATGAGCCCGTTTGGTCCCTATGTGGAAAGCGATATGAAAGATACGCTGTTTCGCCTACCTTGGCCTCGCATGACGACACGGCCTCAATCCATTTCTATCCAAAATACGATCCGCCAAAAAACGAAAAAAAGACGGATTGGCAATAAATCAAAAACCAGAAGGGATCAACCATGAAGCAGACCATACATTTGCTCATCGTCTGGGGGCTGATTGCTTTACTATTGGGTGGTTGCTGGGATCGCAAAGAATTAAACGAGCTGGGCATCGCTATTGGGATCGGAGTGGATATGGAAGGTGACCAGTATCAGGTGACGGCTCAGGTGGTTATTCCTTCGGCAGTAGCTTCCAAATCTTCACCAAGTGCAGGCTCGCCCGTCGTTACTTATGAGGCCACTGCGCCCACAATTCAAGAGGCTATTCAAAAAATGACGGATACAAGCCCGCGAATCATCTATTTATCTCATATTCGTATGCTGATTTTAGGTGAAGAGTACGCGAGAAGAGGAATTTCTGATGCGATTGAAGCCTTGATGCGAGAGCCTTTTACTAGAAGTGACTTTTATATTGCGATAGCCAAAGATAACAAGGCTTCCACGATGTTAAAGATCCCCACTCCACTTGAAAAGTTACCGGCCAATAAAATGTTTGCTTCATTGGATACGTTAACCAAAACATGGGCTCCTGCCACCAAAGTAACCATGGATCAATTGCTGAGCGACTTGGCTAATCCTGACATCCAGTCCACTCTGCCCGCATTGGAAGCTTTGGGAGATATAGAAGCGTCTAATGAAAAAGGTATAGATGACACCAAAAGCATATCTCCTGGAACCATACTGAGGTTCTCCGGTATCGGTGTCTTAAAAAAAGACCGCTTGCTGGGCTGGATCAATGAACAAGACAGCAAAGGGTTCAATTACATTCGGAATACAGTGGAATCAACTACAGGACACGTCGACTGTCAGGGAGGAGGGAATATCGCCTTATTAACCTTGAACAGCGAAACCAAAAAAAAAGTGATTGTTCGCGATGGAGAACCTGTTATCTCCATATCCGTTACCAACGACAGCACTGTACGAGAGGTCAATTGTAAGCATATGAAGTTAAGCAGTATGGCTGATATTAAAGAAATTGAGGCCGCAAGCAATGAAAAAATCGTTGAAATTTTGAAGCATTCCGTAGAGACTGTTCGTCGTGAGTTTAAATCAGACATTTTCGGCTTTGGTCAGCTGATCCACCAGTCCAAACCAGAGCTTTGGAAAAGACTAAAAGAAGAAAAAGAAAATCCATTTATGGACTTACAGATTGAATATAAGGCAAAGACGACGATCAAAAAAATTGGTTCTTTGTTTGAATCGTTCCAAAAAGAAATGAAGGAGTGAGCTGGGTGGAGGAGAAAGGGCGTATTAGCATACCAAATATAGCCGTACTCGTATTTTTGAGTATTATCGGAGACTGCGTACTGGTGTATCCCTCCCTCATTACAGCCATATCCAAGCAAGATGCCTGGATCAGCTCATTTCTAAGCATCCCCGCAGGACTAGCTGTACTGCTGCTGCTCCTGCGGGTACACCAGCTATACCCTGAACTTACCTTTATTCAGCTCTGCCAGCGAATTTTGGGTCCGTGGCTAGGCGCCCTCATCTCAATATGGTATTTGTTCCATTTAATGATGAATTCAGCGATTTATTTAAGAGAAGTTGGAGATTTTATGAACAGCCAGACCTATGTGATGACACCTCTTCCCGTTATCAATTTACTCTTAATCCTTGTGCTGATGTGGGGGATGTATATGGGATTGGAGCCTATTGCCCGTACGGCTCAAATCTTATTTCCATTGTGCTTGGCTTTCGCTTTGTTTTTAATCCTGTGCTTGCTTCCCCAATGTGAAAGTCAGCAGCTTAAGCCTATTATGGAGCAAGGTATTCCTAAGATTATGGAAGGCAGCCTATTTGCGCTCTCCTACCCCTTCGGAGAATTAGCTTTTTTACTTATGATTTTCCCCTATGTAAGCAAAAAACCGGGTCTAAAAAAATCGGTTTTACTAGCCGGCCTTACTGCCAGCGTTCTGTTAAGCGTGCTACTCCTGGTTTCTCTCATGGTTCTGGGCCCTTTTGTAACCGAACACAGCGTGTATACCTCTTATACGCTATCTAAAAAAATTAACATAGGGAACTTCTTACAGAGGGTTGAATCCCTGATGAGCACAGCCTGGATTATCACTACTTTTGTTAAAACCATCTTACACTTCTATGCCTTTACCTTAGGAATGACTCAGCTACTGCGATTAGACAATGTACGGACTTTTCTGGGCCCTAGCTTTATGATCCTATTTGGTCTGATTATCGTGTCGGCACCCAACATTACTTATTATCTGGATACGATCGTTCACGCCTGGATTTATTGGGATTTGACTGATTCCGTGGTCCTTCCTTTGCTGCTGCTTGTCGTATACAAGTTTAGATCGAAAGGCCGTCACAGCCTGGGACCTGGTTGACCCTCACCCTTAACGGAAGGAGCCTTAACATGCTGATCACCATTGTCATTATCTGTATCGGTCTAGCCATTGCTGCCAAAGATTTACCAGGCTTGTACCGAAAGCATCGCTTTAAGGATATGTTCGTGTATATCATTATGCTCGGATTAGGCACATGGCTTAGTGTCCTTGCGGCCAAATCAGAGGTTACGCCAAGCCCGCTGGTTCTGATTGAAACCATCTATAACCCTGTTAACGCTTTTGTGTCAAATATATTTGGTTTTTAGAAAAGGAGGCAGCCACATGTTAAAAAAAGCACGTATTAGCGTTCGGCAAGTGACTGTCCTGATGTTCCTGAGTTTAATCGGGGATATGCTCTTAATCTATCCGACTATCATTACACATATTGCTCAGCAGGATGCCTGGATCAGCTCTATATTATCTATCCCGTTGGGCTTAGTTATCATTTATGTACTTATTCGCGTTCATGAGCTCTACCCGAATCTTTCGCTTATTGAAGCCATCCGCAAAATTTTGGGACCTGTGTTCGGATCTATTGTTTCCTGCTGGTATCTGTTTTATTTTTTTATGGGTACCGCCCTTAATGCGAGAGAGGTAGGAGATTTTCTGAGTACACAATTATTTGAAGAAACCCCTTTGAGCGTTCTACTGGCGATGGAAGTTTCACTACTGGTGCTTACTGCGCTAGCGGGAATTGAAGCCTTTAGTCGGGTTAGCGAGATTTTGCTACCTGTGTATGTACTCATCTTCTGTGGTCTGATCTTGGCACTCCTGCCACAAATTCAGCTTTCTAATGTACGGCCTGTTTTGGAAAACGGGCTCGCTCCTGTTGCTAAAGGGATGGTTCCAGGCGCGGGAATGCCTTTTGCCAGCATGTCTATCATGCTCATGGTATTTCCTTTTGTAAACAAAAGAGGCCACTTTAAAAGAGATATGCTGCTGGCGTCGCTCATAGGCGGAGTGCTGATTACCCTCTTTTTACTGCTCTCCCTCCTTATCATTGGGCCCTTTGTGACCAACTACAGTCCATACATTTCTTCTGCACTTACAACAAAAATCAATGAACTGAATTATATTACACGCATTGAGTCGCTTGTCTCATTAACCTGGGCACTGGCCGCTTTTTTCAAGGGAGTCATTTTCTTTTACGCGTTTACCTTCGGAACAACCCAACTATTCCGAATTTCTAATATCCGTCCCTTTGTCATCCCCGCAGGAGGGCTTGTGTTTGGCATGACCATTTCGATAACCCCAAATGTGTTTTATTATGTAAGAACTCTGGTTTATCCCATGTCTACTTGGCATTATACCAACGGCTTGATCATTCCGCTTGTTTTATGGGGTGTTTATCTCTGTAAGCAAAAGTGGAAGCATCGACAAAAATCATCCAAAAATTAACAAAAACCTTTTGAAACCGATGCTTAAAAAAGCATGCTCCGATTTCAAAAGGTTTTCTTGTATTCTTCACTTACGCCTTATCCTGAATGTAAGCCAGCGCAGCATCGATATGCCCTTTCACTCTTAAACCACGCCATTCATGAACTAAAATGCCATTTTCATCAATAAGGAACGTAGACCGAACAATACCCATGTACTGCTTGCCGTACATCTGTTTTTGCTGCCATACACCATACGTCTCAGCGACCTGATGCTCTTCATCAGATAACAACTGAAAAGGGAGTCCGTACTTTGCAATAAACTTGTCATGCTGCTTGAGTGGATCTGGGCTTATCCCCAAAATCACCGTGTTCAAGCCTTCAAACTCCGTATGTTTATCCCGAAAATCACAAGCCTGGGTCGAGCAGCTAGAGGTCAAATCCTTGGGATAGAAATACAGCAATACCCTACTGCCTCGATAATCAGACAGCTTGACACGCTTTCCTTCACTCCCAGGCAATTCAAAATCAGGTGCCTCTTGCTCAATAACGGTAAATACAGCGGACATTTCATCATCTCCTATCTTGTGGGGGGCTTATGTGAACTGACCTATGAGCCTGCCCCTCTGTAGCGGCGAATTCCCCAGTTCCATGCCAGTAAGCCCAAGGTCAGAAAGACAATCCCCATCACAGGAGTTAAGAGAGCCATATGGCGCATGTCCTCTCGGTGGAGGAATAGGGAGGCTGGATATACACCAACAAAAGCAAAAGGTAGTATCCAAGTCAGCACAACCTGAATGGCTCGGTTATAGATCGTCACTGGATAACGTCCGTAGCCCTGAATATTGTACATGAGCGGAATAATTCCAGTGGGCGCATCCGAAAAGAATGAAAGAGAAGTCAATATGGTGTAAATGCCTGTATAGATTGCCACGGCACTTAGGCTCAAAACGATCAGCGCTGGTACGAACCACCACTCCATAGCCAAGTCCATCTGTGCCCCGCTGATCCCCATAATAATCAGACCAATCACTGAGCCCACCAGCGCTGGCGGGTCTACATTTTCAAGGAAAATCTGGAACAGATTATATGCAGGACGAGTCATTACCCGATCGAGCTCACCTTTCACAATATAACGTTCGCTAAAGTTCCAAAGGTTGACGAAACAGCTGAATAGTCCGTAAGGAACCATGAAAAATCCATAAACGAACACGACTTCATTTTCACTCCAGCCCCCCAAACTGTCCGTATGCATAAAAATAACCAGGATAAAAATAAGATTCGTGGCCTGAAACAGCAGGTCTGAAATCACTTCTACCCAAAAGTCAGCCCGATAGGTGAGCCGTGACTTCATGTAATTTTTCAAATATTCGCTAATGAGACCCAAATAGTACATCATCGGCTTACCCTCCCTGCACGAACAGACGTCTGCGCGCCAGTCGCCAAATGATGATCATCGGCACGAGCAGAACGACCAGCCAAATGATTTGGATACCCAGTACATTCCAGATGCCCACGCCTTTTACACGTCCCGTAAATACAGAACCCGGCAAATAGGTAATCGCCTGAAACGGCATCCATTGGGCGATCGTCGCCAGCCAGCCGGGAAACAAACTGATTGGCAAAATCAACCCAGAAAACAGATCTACAACTACGCGCTTCATACGCATCATGCCCTCATTATTTTCGATAAAAAAGGCCGTTAATCCCGTAATAATATTAATCTGAGTGTTGATCATAAAGCTAAAAAACAGCATGACCAGAAAACCAACCCAGGCTACCGGATCCGTGGGAAGCTTTACCGGAAATAACAGCATCGCAATCGCCATGCCTGGAATCATAAACAGCAGAAAACGGAACATTCCCTCGCCGAGTCCTTGCATAAATTTAACAAGTACATAGTTATAAGGTCGGATCATCTGAATTGCAATGCTTCCATCACGTATATCCGTCGAAATCTCACGATCCAGATTGTTAAAATAAAAGGCTCTCGCCATCCACGATACTGCTACATACGTCGTCATCTGAGCAGCGGTAAAGCCTCCAATGCTACCCGCATCGCCATATATCGCTTTGTATGTGAAATAATACACGCCAATATTCATGCAATAAATAAGGATTCCTGAATAATAGTTCACACGATACGCAAGCATCGTGAGAAATCGGATACGAATAAAATCGGTGTATACGCTAAGCATGAACTTTGGCCTCCACTATCGGATTGCCCTGGCGTTCAGCCGAACCAGACTGATAGATACTGCGGACGATATCATCCGTGTTGGTTTCAATGATTTTGATATCCGTAATGTCCGTGCGACCGACTACGCAAGCGAGCACATCCGATACATTAATATGAAGAGGAATCCAAACTTTGGCAGCCAAATCATTATCCATCGTCCAAGCCAGTGGCATATCAGCAGTCCATGCCTGTAATTGCTCCAATTGGGTCGATGTGCCAAACTGGAACCGTACTTCTCGACCTGTCCCCCAACGCGCCTTCAGATCCTCCAGACCACCATCATAAATGATATTTCCATCATCCAGCATAATGACGCGCGAGCACAGCGCTTCAATATCCTGCAAATCATGGGTTGTCAGCAAAATAGTCGTACCGTAATCCCGGTTCATGTCCTTCAGAAACTCGCGAATTTCGGACTTCACCATAATATCAAGCCCAATGGTGGGCTCGTCCAGAAAAACAATAGACGGATTGTGCAGCAAAGCTGCTACCAACTCACAGCGCATCCGTTGCCCGAGACTAAGCTTGCGTACCGGGCGGCTTAGCAGATCCTGCAATTGCAGTCTCTCCACCAGCTCATCCAGCCTGCGTTTGAAGTCCGTAGCCGGAACCTGATATACTTTCCGCAGTAGTTGAAAAGACTCGATCACACCGATGTCCCACCAAAGCTGGCTGCGCTGACCGAAAACAACACCAATGTTGCCTACAAATTTCTCGCGCTCCTCATAGGGGACATAACCGCCCACCTTGAGATGTCCCGATGTCGGCACGAGAATACCTGTCAGCATCTTAATCGTGGTGGACTTTCCAGCGCCGTTTTCACCGATATAACCGCATATTTCTCCTTGCGGAATACGGAAAGATATATCTTTGACTGCGGCTACCTCGTTGTATTCGCGGGCGAATAAATCAAGGAAGGCACCCTTTAAGCCCTCGCGATTTTTTTGAACCTTAAATGTTTTGCGCAGATCCTGCACATCAATTGCCAGCATGTTATACCTCTCAATCAGGATTTGTAAAATCCATAGTTAAATTGATTGTGCTCCAAAAAGAAATTATAATGTAATGAACTGAAAAGCGAAAGGGAGAGCATCCATGACAAGCAGAACCAAAAGGACGATATGGTCGGTTCTAGCCGTGGTAATCGTCGCGATTGTCGGCTTTGCCGTGTACTATTTTACATCCATTTATAATCAGCTGGATAATCTGCATAAAGAGGGCGCTAACTCCCCCTTCAAAAATGTAAAGCAGGTCGATCAGGTTCGCACGCCAGAACCGCCCAAGTGGGAAGGTACCGATATGGTTAACATTTTACTGATGGGTGTCGATGGGCGCGGTATCCAGAAAGGGGAAGTCCCCCGATCAGACAGCATGATGGTTGTATCACTGGACCCCGTTAAGAAAAAAATCCACCTGTTCTCTATTTTGCGTGATACGTACGTGGATATTCCCGGCTATGGAAAAAATCGAATTAACACTGCCATTACTCACGGACCCAACACGGCCATGAAGACGGCTGGCGATCTGTTAGGCATCCCGGTGCAATATTATGTGTACACGGATTTCCAGGGCTTTATCAAACTGGTGGATGCCGTAGGCGGGATTGATTTTGAAGTGGAAAAGGATATGCATTATACAAGTAATGCGGATAAACATCAGTACGATATTGATTTGAAAAAGGGCATGCAGCATCTAGATGGCAACACGGCGCTTCAATATGTGCGGTTCCGCCACGATGCAATGTCCGACTTCTCCCGATCAGGACGACAACGGGCATTCTTGGAAGCCGTAGCCCAGAAAATGCAAACCACGACTTCCATCGCTAACTTGCCGAATATTTTAGAGCAGGTTAACCCGTACATCGACACGAATCTCAGTGTTAACGATATGTGGAAGCTGGCAAATGTGGGGTACCAAAGCAACTTTGCAGGCAGCGAACAGGTTCCACCGATGAAGATGCTCGGAGAAGAGAATGTGGGCGGCGCAGCAGTTCTTACTGTCCGCGATCCGGAAGAACTGAAAACGTATGTGCAGGATATATTTAATAATCCACCCACACAAACACAGGAACAAAACAAGGATCAGAACGAAACGAAACAGCCAGACAGTGCATCGTCTACCAAGAAGGATAAAGCTTCTTTTACAGGGGGCAGTAAAACCAGTAATGAGGATGCTTCCACACAATCAACAACAAAGACAGGTCAAAAAGAGCTATAATGATGTATGCAGGGGCAGCCGTGAACGCTGCCCTTTGGCGTGTGTATACCCTATTTTAATGAACGGAAAGGAAGTTTTTGATGATGAAACGGGAAAACTCCGAAGCACTATATAAAGAAGCCCTGGAGCATATTGTCGGGGGCGTTAACAGCCCTTCACGCTCCTTTAAAGCTGTGGGCGGCGGCGCTCCAGTATTCATGAAACGCGCTAAAGGTGCTCATTTCTGGGATGAGGATGATAATCGATATATCGACTATTTGGCGGCTTATGGCCCTATTATTACTGGGCATGCCCATCCCCATATTACTAAGGCCATCAGCGAAGCGGCCGCGAACGGCGTATTATACGGAACCTCAACGGTATTGGAAATCAAACTGGCGAAGATGCTGAAGGAAGCAATTCCTTCTATGGACAAGGTCCGGTTTGTGAATTCCGGCACAGAAGCAGTTATGACGACGATTCGTGTGGCACGAGCCTATACTGGGCGGAACAAGATCATCAAATTTGCCGGCTGCTACCACGGTCACTCAGATCTGGTACTTGTAGCCGCAGGCTCCGGTCCTTCCACGCTGGGCATACCTGACAGCGCAGGCATTACGACCAACATTGCGAGCGAGGTTATTACCGTGCCATTCAATGATCTCGACGCGTTGCGCCAAGCCTTGGAGCGTTGGAGCGACGATGTGGCGGCAGTCATGGTTGAGCCGATTGTCGGTAATTTCGGCATGGTCATGCCGCAGCCAGGCTATCTGGAAGGGCTCTGCTCGATGGCGCGTGCGAACGGCTCACTTGTCATTTATGACGAGGTCATTACCGCATTCCGATTCCACTTCGGTTCCACCCAAACGTATGCAGGTTTGGACAACCATGATGCGATTCAGCCAGATTTGACCGCTCTGGGCAAAATCATGGGTGGTGGTCTGCCGATTGGTGCCTACGGCGGCAGCAAGCACATCATGGAGCAGGTTGCCCCACTTGGCCCGGCTTATCAGGCGGGTACGATGGCCGGCAACCCGGCTTCCATCTCGTCAGGCATCGCCTGCCTTGAAGTCCTTCAAGGGGAAGGCGTGTACGAAGAGATGGAACGTCTGGCCGTGAGGCTGACGGACGGTATTCAATCCTCTGCTGAACGCTACGGCGTGCCATTGACGATCAATCGTATTCGTGGAGCGTTCTCGACGCATTTCTGTGATCATCCGATCACGAATTACGCGCAGGCGCAGGATACGGATAGCGAAGCATTCGCATCCTTCTTCCGTCACATGCTGGATCGCGGTATTCATCTGGCACCATCCAAGTACGAAGCCTGGTTCCTTACAACAGCGCATACCGACGAAGATGTGGATGCTACGCTGGAAGCGGCGGACGATTCGTTCCGGGCGATGTCACAAGGGAAGTAAACTAAGCAGTAAGTGATAGAATATGAATAGGATAAGAGCTGGAAGTAGTCTTAGGGATGGGTATCCGACCTCTGGGACTTCGTTCCGGCTTTTTTATTTGACAACTGTACCCGTACAGTTGCAGATTTTATGGATTGTATCAGATGATGCCATCCGGGTATATTGAGAGAACAACAGGTTAAGGTCATGATTACGGAGGTTTATTATGCACAGTCGTTCTAGAAATGGAGCCGCCTATCTGGCAGCTCTCAGCTATGCAGCTATACTTGGATTTTCATTTTTATTTGTAAAATTGACAGTCACTGAGGCAAGCCCGCTGGATGTGATTGCCCATCGCTTTGCGCTGTCATTTATCGCTTTGACCATTCCAGTGCTGCTCGGTTGGATTAAGCTCAACATCAAGTTACGTGACATTTTGCGCATTTTACCACTAGCACTGCTCTCCCCTTTAGTGTATTTTCCACTACAAGCCTTCGGGCTGATGAGCACTTCTTCATCGGAAGGTGGAATTATTCAAGCAACCGTTCCTATTTTTACGTTGCTGTTAGCTTCCTATTTTATTAAAGAGCGTACAACGGTAGTCCAAAAAATTTCCTTACTGCTCTCTGTCTTTGGCGTGGTTTTTATATTTGTGATGAAAAGCGGAGCACCGCTAGCGTCCAATAGCTATGGCGGTATTCTTCTGCTCGTGCTTTCTGCGATATGCCTATCCGGCTATAATGTGCTGGCACGACCCTTAACACAAAAGTACAACCCCATGGAATTGACCTACGTTACCTCTATTTTGGGATGTATCGTTTTTAACGTGGTGGCACTGGGATATCATGCTATAGACGGCTCCATGAGCGCCTATACCGCTCCACTGGTGAAGCCTGGTTATTGGATGGCACTGATTTATCTGGGCATTCTGTCTACCCTCGTCACCTCGCTGTTATCGAGCTTTGCCTTGAAGTGGATCGAAGCCTCCAAAATGAGTGTGATCGGCAATTTATCCACCCTCATTTCCATGATTGCCGGTGCTTACATTTTGAAGGAGCAGCTCGCCTACTATCACATTGTTGGGGCTGTGATGATCATTATCGGCGTGCTGGGTACCAATTTCGGAGGGCGAAAAAACTTCACGCCGATCAAAACAACTTCGGCAAAATCACAAAATACGGGCTAAAAATAAACACTACATTGCCTGCAAAAAAAGAAATCTCCCAGCTGCGCAATTCCAGCCGAGAGATTTCTTTTTTTCACTTCTTAGTCTTCTTTGGATTAAATAGGATACGCTATGACACTCATTAACGCCAATTCCGGCTGTGTCGTGTCCAATCTGCTATATTGTACGATGATGGGCACATCGCTAGTGACCGTAATTGCGTAAGGAATGCCTGTCGGAATCCGTTCGCCGGATTTCTCCAACGAGGCTGTTCGGATATGACGGGTTCGTCTTCCTTCCACTACCTCGATCAATCCCTCTAATGGCTCGCGGTCTTCAAAATAGATGTCTATACTTAGATTTGCCACACGGCTCCCACAATTCAGCACGCATATACTCTCATGACTGAGCAGCTCTCCCCGGCTTTCCGGTGGAATATACCCATCTGGGATGACCCAGAATAGGCTGCCTCGCGGCTGATTAGCCACCTTTTCCTGAGAACGTTCAGCATTTCCCATACTATTGGCCTCCTTTACCCATCATACTTTTTGGCGCTTATGCCCCTTCTTCTAGCCGTACGGATTCTCCTTGGTACGCAACAGTTGAGCCAGAAAAGCAAGCGCCAATCCCTGCCCCCACCCCTGAAGGCGTTTGTATGGCACATTTCGATAGCCGTCAATATCGTTCATCACAGCAGTTCCAGCGGATACACCCGTTACTGTGCCGTCGTCCTTAATGCGGGAAAGAATACCGTCGATCGCCTTTTGGGTGTATTTGTTAAACAATCTTCCTTGCATAAGCAAGGCAGTCGCAATTCCTGCCGAGCCCGACGTTTCCAGATAAGAGGTATCATCGTTCAGCACCGTATGCCACAGCCCTTCCGGGGATTGCAGCCGCACCAGCGCATTGAGCTGGTCACGCAGCGAGCCGTCGATGATCATATAAGATGGATGCTGCACCTCCACCAAATTAAGTGCTTTTGCCATCGTGAGGGCTGCCCATGAATTGCCGCGCGCCCAATATATTCCTGACATCCGGCTTTGATTCGCATGATCCCATCCGTGATAATACAGATTCGTATCCGGGTCCTGCAAAAATTCTTCATGCCCGTGATATTGACGAACCCCATCCTCCCAATACTCCTTGTTCCCTAGCAGATGACCGATACGAAGCAAATAATAACCGGCCATAAACATCGTATCCACCCATGCTTGCTGCGGAAATACATCATGAAGTGAGTTCACCGTATGCTGGAAAATGCCGTCGGCAAACCGCTCCGCTTTTTGGGCCAAAAATTCGGCCATCTCGATGGCAATATCAAGGTATTTTTGCTCACCTGTGGCCTGATAAAGCGTTAACAAACAGTGCCCGACAGAAACGCCGTTCACCGAGAGAGACGGAAGTCCGTCCTCAATATTTTCATCAACCCATTCTTTCAGCTTGGTCAAATACTTTTCGTTCCCTGTCGCTTCATACGCTTCGCATACTCCGTAAAAGGCGACTCCGCCCGGCCAATCCCAGCTGTAGTGCATTTGAAAGGTGCGTTCTACGACCCGGTCGATCACCTGCTTAACTTGTTTTTCATCAAAAATCAATGCAGGCATTTCCACGTCTCCCCCTTTGGTAAGTTTCACGTGAGTTACCTCCTTGACGCCGGTACATGAAAAGGTCGTCCTTCAACGTAAATACATGCGCAGCGGTTGCAAATCCAGTTCCTTCACAGCATCCACCACCATGTCTGCAATACGAACCGCGCCATTCTCATGAAAATGCGTGTTATCCTCTAAGCCGCTGGAAAAGTTCATGTATTCACCAGGCAGCAGCCACATAAAAAGCTCTTTACTCTCTTCGGGACCTAGCTGCTCATATAACTCCTGCGTGCGGGCAGACAAATCAATTAGCGGCGCATTCGCTTCTTCCGCCAGCTCACGAACCGCTGTTACATAGTCACCATGTGTGTCAGATAGCGTACCATCCTCGTTAAAATAGCGACGATGTACGGGCGTGACCAGTACCGGGGTTGCCCCATGGCTTCTTGCGCCGTCGATGTAGAGGCGAAGATGCTCCTTGTAGGTTGTAAAAGGCTCTGTAGCCCGCTCAGGATCAGGCTTCTGATCATTATGACCGAACTGGATGAACAGGAAATCTCCTGCCTTTATTTCGCCTAAAATGACATCCAGCCGTCCTTCGCCCACGAAGCTTTTGGAGCTTCGTCCCGATACGGCATGATTATCCACGCAGACATCATGCTTGAACAGGGCGGGCAAAGCCTGGCCCCAGCCAGTATACGGATAGCCGGATGCGTCCTGATCCGTAACCGTGGAATCTCCGGCTAGGAATAGCCGGAGGGTCTGTGGCGCTGGCGCAATCTCCAGCGCATTGAGCCGTGGCGCGGTGCCTGACACGGTGAGGCGTAGTTTGCCACCCCGGACAGGCACCGCAAATAGTGCTTCAGTGAACTGGCCCGGCAGCGTGTGTACTGGAGGCAGCATATGCTTACCTTCACCAGCCTTGAATCGCGTGATCGTTTCCGCCTGTGAATCGCCGACCAGTACGGTGACGAGATATATCCCGTCTGGAACATCTGCAACAAATGCAGCGTTCAGTGGAATACAAAAGCTGCTTCGTAGCCGCGTGCGTGCATCCTTGGCTGCACTCTGCCTTTTTCGACCGTACACATGCTCCGTAGCCTCGAAGCCATAGCCCTGTTCAGTTGTATATAAGCAATCCGGAGACACTCCCTTGTAGCCATCCGCAGGCTCTCCCGGACCAAAATCAAACTTCCACAATTTACTCACCTCTCAGCCATCGCCCTCAAATCCCGTCCATTCAATCGTACAAACCCGGATGCCTTCCATTTCCACTCGTAAGCTTCATATCCTCACGCTATGGATTTTGGATCTTACCCCTTCAAACCACTCGTACTCATTCCTTCTACAATTTGCTTCTGGAATGCGAAGAATACAGCGATAACTGGAAGCAGGCTTAGGATAGACATCGCGAACATTCCTCCCCAGTTGGAAGCCGACTCGCTGTCGAGGAACATCTTGAGTGCAATAGATACGGTATATTTCTCCGGCGAATTCAGATACAGTACCGGACCAAGCAAATCCTCCCACTTCCAGTAGAAAGAGAAGATTGCCGCTGTAGCCAACGACGATTTGAGTAAGGGTAAAATAATTCTGAAATACAGCCGGAACTTGCCGCATCCGTCAATCGTCGCCGCTTCATCCAACTCTGCTGGAATCGTCCGTATAAACTGCACCATCAGGAAGATGAAGAACGGCATCCCGAAAAAGGAGGGTACCACCAACGGTAAGATCGTATTGATCCAACCGAGCTTGGTGAAAATAATATATTGCGGTACCAGTACCACATCCCCTGGTAGCATAAGTGTCACCATCATCAAAGCAAACCACAAGTTACGCCCTTTGAATTTCAAGCGTGCGAAGCCAAATGCGATCAAAGAAGAGGAAAGCACAGCTCCAATCGTTGAAATCACCACAATCGTGAGCGAGTTTAGAATGTACGTGCCAAAGTTGTAGCCAGTTGTCCCTTTCCAGCCTGTTACATAGTTTTGCCAGATCCATTCAGTAGGGAAAAGCGAGGATGCCGTGACGAATATCGTCCGACTTTCTTTAAACGAGCTGAACAGCATCCAAAAAACGGGATACAGCATCAGGAGCGCCAGTGCAGCAACCAGTATGTGATAAATTGGCCATTTGACTGTTTTCCATGCCATCGGTATCAGCGCCCCTTTTCCGTTTCATAAAATACCCAGTATCTGGAGGTTATAAATAAAATCGCTGTCAGTATCCCAATCATAATGAGCATGACCCAAGCCATGGCTGCCGCATATCCCATGTTGCTGAACATAAATGCCTGCCGGAACAGATACAGTGAATGCAGCATCGTTCCATCCATCGGGCCTCCTTCGCCCTTAGAAATAACATAAGCCGGGACAAAGGTCATAAAAGCGCTGATCGTCTGCATAATCAGATTAAATAGAATAATGGGGCTAAGCAACGGTAGCGTAATACTGAAAAATTTTCGTACTGGCTTAGCGCCATCTACACTGGACGCCTCGTACAATTCAACAGGAATGTTCTTTAAACCTGCCAGAAAAATCAGCATGGAGGAGCCAAATTGCCATACGGACAGGGTGATCAGCATCGTAAGCGAAGCATCCGGATCACCAAACCATTTCACCGGAGTCGCCCCTAAGGTCGAAAGCAGGCTGTTCACTATGCCGTTATTACTGAAAATGTTCCGCCACATAATGGATACCGCAACGCTACCTCCGATAATCGACGGCAGATAGTACATTGTCCGATAGGTGCCGACCATGCGCGATTTGGTATTCAAAATCATAGCCACAAACAACGCGAAAATCAGTCGCAACGGTACTCCGACCAGCACATACGTAAACGTGACCCTGATCGAATTCCAGTATTTCGGGTCGCCTGTGAACATTTTTTCGAAGTTACCCAGACCAATCCATTTGGGCGGAGTGAACAGGTTGTAGGTGGTAAAGGACAGATACAGCGAAATAAACATTGGAATTAACGTAAACGCCAGAAAGCCCACAATAAACGGGCTGATAAACGCATATCCGGTCATATTGGCTTTCAAGCTCTGATGATTTCGCAAGCTCATCAAGCCTCCCTTCTGTTGCATTTAAAGAAATAGAAAAACTTTATGTTGTTAATAATTCGTTGTTATATGAATATTATTGTGATGTCTGCAAAGGGTGCTTATGCAGTTGGTTCGTCGAATCAACCGTGCGCAATCATGCTTTGGACTACGCACGGTTAACTTAACGAAACGTTCCTTCGATCTTGTCGTTCTTATGCTAAAACGATGTCAGATACCCTAAAGGTCTCATTGCGCTCATTATTGCTTGTTATTCGCAAGGATAGTATTCGCATCAGCCCGGAATTTGGCCGCTGCGTCTTCAGCCGTCATCTGTCCGAAATTGACCTGCTCAATATAATCGGTCAGAGTCGCAATCACTTCCGGCGATCCGACTGGTGGCGGCGGGCTCATTGGAGAAGCCTTCGGCTCCATGGAAGCTACAAATTCAAACACCTGCTTCGTAGGCTCGCTTAACTCTGGCGCAACAGCCTCCTTGATTTTGGAGGAAATCGGCACGCCCCGTTCGCCTTTAATCAATTTATTCGCTTCTACATCATTCATCCAGAAATCAATAAACTTTGCGGCCTCATCCTTCACCTGTGAACGGGAAGCAACCGTCCAGTACATCGTAGGCTGCATGTATACTCCTTTTTCCATATTCGGCCCAAACATTGGAGCCAGTGCCATTGGGCGGTTAACAACCTGCTGTAAGCCCACATACTGATTGGACCACTGCCAAATGCCGATGCCTGTTCCTTTTACGATATCGGATTCCTCAAGAATCCCCTTGGTCTGGTTCATAATTTCAGGAGGTGGGGTCGCTCCCTTCTTAATCAGATCAGCCAATCCGCTGAAGAAGTCAACAAACAGCTTATCATCGTCATACCCCAATCCTGTTCCTTCCGCATTGTAGAGAGTCTTTCCTTGCGTACGCAAATAGTAGTGGAAGAAAATATCAGCAGCCATCGAGCTGTCAAAGTATACTTTATTGGAACCCGCTTTTAAAGCCAGTTCTTTGTATTGATCCCATGTCCAGTTGTCAGGAATTTTGTCTATGCCTGCTTTTTTGAGCAGCGCCGGGTCATACTGGAAACCCAGAACATTGACACCGGTTGGGATACCATATTGCTTTCCAGCAATTACGCCGGTTTTGAGTACATTTTCGGTCACATCAGCGACCTGAATTTTTTGATTCAAGTAAGGCGCGAGATCCTCCAGTTGACCATTTTTCGCATATTGGCTAATGTACGAAATGTCCATTTGCACGATATCAGGCAACTGATTAGCCGCAGCCTGCGGGGCGAGCTTTTTCCAATAGTCATCAAAAGAGGCATATTCCACATCAATCGTTACATTTGGATTTTTCTGCTTATACAAATCAACGACCTTCTGCGTGTATTCATGACGCGTATCCGATCCCCACCAAGCGATACGTAACTTTACTTTCCCGTCTGCACTTGTGCCCGAATTGCTGCCGCCGTCCGCTCCGCTACATGCCGTCGTCAAAACGAGCAGCATCGCTATGATCAGAAACCATCCCTTTTTGCCCACCTATCTCTCCCCTTTTCGCTGTTCTAGAAAGGAGCCAAATCACGAGTGACAACGCATTTACGCAATTTTGATAGCGTTTACATTAGCTCCTGTTGTTATTTTCCCAAAAGCAGAGAAACATTGGAATACACAAATCAGGTTTCCTAGGTTTAAAAAACAGTGGGGGCCATCAGCTCATCCCCGTTCATGTGATTTAATATACTCGGAAGGCGTCATACCCGCCCACTTTTTGAACACCTGGCTAAAATATTGCGCGTTCCCACCGAAGCCGAACCATTCGGCCAGCTCAAACACCTTCACGTCTCCGGTCTCTCGAATATGCTCAGCCGCACGTTCGATCCGATAACGATTGACGTAGTGTGAAAAGTTTTCGCCTGTCACTTTTTTGAAAATTTTTCCTAAGTAGTCGGAATTCATATACAGCATTTGACCTGCCACTCCGTTCAGCGACAGATCGGATTTTCTGTAGTTTTGCTCAATAATAGTGATCATTTTATCAACGGTGGAAGATTGGCGATACACATTACTTTTATAATAGATTGCGGTCATTCGTTCGGCAGCTTCCTGTACAAAAGATTTGAGACATGCCAGCGTTTTTTGCTCTGCCAGCACCACCATTCGGCTCGTAAACGCCGCACGCTCTTCTTCAGGGCATATACGGATCATAGCGGCATAGAGCTGAAGCACATAGGAGCGGGTCACGGAGATTTCCAGCTTCATCCGGGACAGAATACCGAACAACCGATCCACTTCCTGTGCAACCTCCACCGTATTTCCAGCCTTGATTAGCAGACCGAACTTCTCCTCGTCCAGCTCCAAATCTGCCATCTCCCGGGTATCCTCAGCCGCTAAATCCTCCTTCGTAATCAAACTGCCCTCCCCGGTGTAAAAACGGTGATTCATACAATGCAGTGTCTCCCGGTACATCCCCCGTGAATGCTGCATACTATCCGACTCACTAACTGCGACTGTTACCTCCAGCTTGTAAAAGCGATGAAATGTCGCACGTACCGCTTCAATCTGTTTCATAAACCGTGACGTGTCATCCTCCTCACTTTCCAGCACGATGAGCAATTGCCCCTGCATGGTCGTACTGAGCAAGACATTATCCATCAAATCTGCCGCTATATTTTGCAATGCAAACAAATGCTCCGGCTCATGGGATTCCTCCACCCGCAGCAGCAGCATTCGAACCTGCTTATCTTGCAATTCAATTCCGAATAACCGCTCATAAAATGCGATATCACGGCTACCGTAAGTTTTATAGGAAATAAACTCCTTCAAAAAGTGTTCCTTCACATGAGGCAGCATACGCTGAAAATCTAGCTTCATCCGGTTTACAAACTGCTTGCGTTCTTCCTGCTCCTCCCGCTCCTGCCCCAACTCGGTCAGAGCCTCATGAATTTGCCGCTCATTGCATGGCTTCAACAAGTAGTGCTTCACCCCGTATTGCATGGCCCGACAGGCATAATCAAAATCTTTGTAACCAGACAACAGAATGAAACGGACGTCTGGAAAATGCTCCGTCGTTTTGGCAACCAGTCCGATGCCGTCCAATCCAGGCATAGAGATGTCGCTAATCACAAAATCAGGCGGGCTGGCCTGAATCTGATCATAAGCCTCAATCCCGTTACGTGCCGTACCAACCAATCTCGTTCCCGCTTTACCCCAATCAACCACCTGTGATATGCCTTCCAAAATCATACGCTCATCATCAACCAGTAGCACCTTGTACACGACCCTGATCCCCTTTCACATATGGAATACAGACATGAATCGACGTTCCTGTTCCTGACTCGCTATGCAGCTCTATCCCCCAAGATGTACCAAATGTCAGGTTAATCCGTTCCTGAATATTCGTAAGTCCAATGCCCTGCCCACGAGTCAGGACCTGCCCGCTCCGCAGCTTTTCCAAGAAATCCGGCGTCATTCCGGGTCCGTCATCTTCAACTCGTAGAAATAAAGCCCCCTCGCTTTCTCTCGCAATAATAGCAATCCGACAGGGTTCAATTCGCGGCTCCAGCGCATAATGAATGGCATTCTCCACCAAGGGCTGAAGCGTTAGCTTCGGAATTTGTGCATCCATCAGTTCTTCCGGGACATCCAGATGGAAAACGAGACGTTCATCAAAACGTGTTTTTTGGATCGTTACGTAGCTCCTTACAATATCCAGTTCTTTTCGAAGCGGAATCAGCTGCTCTTCAAAACTGACCGCACTACGCAATAGAAAAGCAAGTGCTTCCACCATCTCTGAAATCCGATCCTGCTTATTGGCCTTGGCGAGCCAGTTCACGGATTCCAGCGTGTTGTATAAAAAGTGTGGATTAATCTGTGCCTGTAATGCCTTTAGCTCTGTTTCCCGCAGTAATAGCTGCTTGGCAACATTCTCATTAATGAGCTCACGAATGCGGCGAATCATTTTCTTATATGTCCGATGTAACAAGCCTACCTCATCCTGTGTGGAAAGGGGGACCGCGCCAAGTGCTTCTTCTTCCAAACGGTCGAGATCGCCTTTTTCTATTTTACGCATGTTCTGAATTAATTGAACAATCGGTTTGGTAATGCTCCCTGACAACCTAGCCCCCAGTGCCAATGCGATAAGAAGCATAATTACAAAAATAGCGCTTACAACTTCTTTAATGATCGTAATACTGCGAAACATATCATCGAAGGGGGTCATATGCAAATACGTCCACCCCGTATAAGAGGATTTGATTTGAGCAGCGAAAAAGGTTCCTCCTGAGTAGGTCGCAATCCCGTAAGGCTGCTTTCGGCCAAGCTCCGCCTGGATATCACTCTCACTCAAAAGTGGTGTTTCGGGATAAATCATCCGTCTTCCATCTGTAATCATCAGTTGTCCGTCACGGCCGGAGGTCTGCACACGATCCGCTACAATCCGGTCAATTCGCACACGAATCGCAAGCGTTCCGAGCCCATTCAGTGTAAAATTGGAATCGGTAAAGGATTTGAACTGCCGAGCTGCCAGCAAGGAGGAATGACCTGCCGCATACCATGCATTGGAACCGTCATGTTCGTCTGCCAGCTCCGACAGGGTGGATCGAAGCTCCTGGGGAATACCTTCGCGGTTGCCCGCGCTCATGACCTGTCCCTCTTTATCGATTACTATCATAGAATAGACATAGGTCTCAGAGCCGGCAAAGGCGACGAGCCTATTCGTTATTTTTTTACGCAGCACCATTTTGGTATAAGGTGACGTTTCCTTTTCCAATTGCAGCAAATAACGTTGAAGCTGCTCGTCCGTTGTTACCTTGAAAGTAACTTTTTCCACATCCTTCAGCTCATTTTCTATGCCGATTGAAGAAATATTGAGTACTTCGGATGTTTTTTTGTACATTTGATTATCATAAATATGAAATACGTACTTAAGTATGACTGCAACAACTGCAAAATTAACCAGCATAAGCACCGTAATCAGCAGTACCATTTTATGATGGATTCCAGCATTTTTGTAAGCGCTTTTAAAGTAGGTAATCAGTGAATGTCGCCTCCTTCGCTCATCCTGCCCGGTCCAGCCCAAAATGGAGAAAACTTTATATATCATACAAAATACCCCATGCCTTGGTCATTCGGCAAGAGGTATTTGTATTTGCTTAGCGTTGATCGGTTGGTTTCGATTTGTCCGCCTTGCTCATATATTCGTCGTATCGGTCATCAAGTTCCCGTGCCATACTCCGGTATTTACGTGTCTCCTCAACAATGGGATCGATATGAGTCTGAACCCGCACCTCATATTTAGGACTGAGTCTTTCCCGCTTCTGGGCCTCATTCTCACGAATTTCGCCTTCCGTCAGCAGTTCACTGAGCTGGCGTTCCAATTCTTCGGATTGGCTCATCGCGATTTCCTCCTTCATGATGATGTTCTACGTAGAATTATAATCCGGTTGCGTCTGCTTCTTTCAGCACTTGAATAAGTTGAGAATGAATAGCTGTATTCGTCGCTGCAATATGCCGTACACTCAGGTCATAAGGTCTGCCCAATGTATCGGTAATGGTGCCGCCTGATTCCTGCACCAGCAAAGCGCCCGCTGCCACATCCCACGCATTCAAACCAATTTCGCAATAGGCCGACAGCCGTCCTGATGCTACATAAGCCAGATGCAATGCTGCCGAGCCCAGCGCCCGAATGCCGCGTACCTGAGGTGTAAGAACCTGCGTAATTTTCATATTTAGCGGTTGTGCATACGTACGATCCGGCGGGAAGCCGACGCACACCAGACTATCTCCCAGTGTTTCTTCTCTCGATGCTTGCATGCGATTGCCATGTACATATGCGCCTTTTCCTTTTTCTGCTACAAACATTTCATCACGGGATGGATCATAAATAACCCCGACAATCACCTCTCCACGATGGGCCAAGGCAATTGACACACTGTAATACGGCAGACTGTGCACAAAATTGGTAGTCCCATCTACCGGATCAATAATCCATAGATATTCCTCTTCACGGGCAGCCTCTAATGCGCGGGCCGAAGCTTCGGCTCCCGGCTCTACACCCTCTTCACCCAAAATAGCATGATCGGGAAAATGGGTCAGAATCAGTCTGCGAATCATCTGCTCTGCACCTTTATCTACCTCGGTCACTAGATCCGTAGGAGACTGTTTGGTATTCAAATGTTCAACAGTTCCCAGCCTGCTTTTAATCCATTCCCCGGCTTTGGATGCCGCGTTAATAGCCACGGCAGTATAGCTTTTTCCTGATACGATATAGGGAACCTTTTCGTTTTCATTTTCGTTCAACGTGTTCACTCTACTTTCTATATCATTGTTACGTGGTTTACGAAGCTGCTCTACAACACAGTCTCTTAACCATCTCTGTTTCAGTACAAGTTTGCTAGTTTACACATTCTAGTATACACAATAATCTGCATAAAGTTTCTCTAAATGGGAGCTTTATCCGCAAAATGCTACTTTCTAAGGCATAATTTCTACGGAAGCTCCATCCAGCACTTTAACCCCATTAGCTTCCTGAAGGCGCAGTTCATTCATCAACCCGAATAACGCTTCATCCTTAAGTTTGGCTTCAAGCATGACATCAATCCGATCCGTATATCCGGCAATATTGCGCAAAAAGGTAAGCAACGGCTCCACTAGAACACCGTCCGCATGGCCCCGGGGATCTTTTTCACTTTTGGGGCTGGACGCATGGATTTTGGGCGGCAATGGATGATCCACAGAAGATCCGGCTTGGGCCAATTCCCCTTTCCAGGTATCCAAAATATCCGGCCATAGCTCCCACGGCTTTTCCCCCTCATTATTCACCCATTGATGATGAATATCGAGAACCATCGGTAACCCCGTCAATTTGCAAGCCTCCAGCGTTTCCACCGCATTGAATGTTTTATCATCATTTTCCAGCGTTAACCGTTCTCTTAACGAAAGATCCAGAGCACTAACCTGCTCTACAAAACGCTGGCCTGAGGTCACCTTATCTCCGTATGCACCACCAATATGAATGTTGTTCTTAGCTTCGGCACCCAGTCCCATGGCCTCCAGCATCGCTTTGTGGTACTTCAGATCATTAATGGAGCTCTGCAACACCTCAGGACGGGGAGTGCTTAACACTGTAAAATGATCGGGGTGAAACGATACCCTCATCTTATTCGCCCTGACATAGTTCCCAACCTCTGCAAAGTCAGCAGCGAGCGCCTGAAAAGGGTCCCAATCCCGCAGATCCTGATGGGTCGCGAGCGGAATCAGCTTGGATGAGAAACGATAGACCTGGATATCACTCGCGCGATTATGGCGCAGCAGCCTCAAAGTATTATGGAGATTTTCGGCTGCTATCCGTTCTAGCTTGCGGATTGCAGCTTCTCGGTCTCCAATCTTGTTAAAGCTGCTCAATGTCATGGTTTTAGAGGGGGATGCATTTTGAACGGTAACCGACATGGCTACATAACCGAACCTTACGATCATAGAGTGTCTTCCTTTCAGCAGTCGCAGTAGATGGTAAGGTCGCTTTGGTTCAGTGACCTAAACCCCTTTTCTACTGATCATACCCGGAAATGCACCTGCTGATTCGGTGTTATCGCACAAATTGCAAGAAGAAAACAGCTAGGATTGCTGCTGTGCTCCAAAAAACATTTCATCCGCCAATGCGGTCTGAATTCTTGATTCCTCATCATTCAGCTTACGAATGAGGATCATTTCAACTTCGGTCACTTCATCGCCTTGGAAATTAATTTCGGCGATACAGCCCATAATCTGCACGATGGCTACTGCCACGTTGTCCACGTTGTAAGCGATGACCTTCTGGCCTGTCGGAAACACGCGCAGCCCGGATTTAACCATTTTGCCACGTCCGTATTCCAGCAGTTCGTATAGTTCTTGTTCGCTCTTGAATTTGCACACGGAGTTAAATTCAGTTTGAAAGCCCATGTGTAGCTGCCACCTTTCATCATTAAGGGTTTAGTGAAATGCTCAAGTATGTGCCTTATATATGAACAAAAAGGAGAGTGATCAGCTCCCCTTTGTTTCGTTTATGAGTTCTCGTAGTGCAGTGCGGATCTGCGCTCATAACGCTCCAGTGCAAGAGCAATCATGCGGTCCAGCAGACTTGCATAGGATACGCCAGTTTCTCTCCACAGCAATGGATACATACTGAACGGTGTAAAGCCAGGCATTGTATTCACTTCATTAATAAGGATATGTCCGTCCGAGCGTCTGACGAAGAAATCGGCACGGGAAATCCCGCAGCCTTCCAGAGCGCGGAATGCTTGCAATGCGGCTTCACGAATACGATCTGCCACTTCCTCATCCAACGGTGCCGGAATAAGCATTTCCGATTGGCCATCCGTATATTTGGCAGCGTAATCGTAATAATCACTCGACGATACAATTTCACCCGGTACCGAGGCAATCGGCTCATCATTGCCCAGTACGCTGACCTCAATCTCACGGGCATCGACGTACTCCTCGACAATCACCTTTAGGTCAAATTGCAAAGCCAGATCTACAGCCTTTTCCAGCTCTTCTCGGTTACTGGCTTTGGAAATACCCACACTGGATCCCAGATTGGCCGGTTTGACAAAGCAAGGATAACCTAGCTCGGTTTCCATGTTACGTACCAGATCATGACTGGTTTGGACCCACTGTGTACTATTAAAATAACAGTATTTCACTTGCGGCAATCCTGCATGCTCAAACAGCTTCTTCATGACGCCTTTATCCATACCTGCTGCCGAAGCCAGCACTCCTGCACCGACATAAGGCATATCCGCCATTTCGAACAGACCCTGAATCGTTCCGTCCTCGCCAAAGGTACCGTGCAGCAACGGAAACAGTACATCCAGCGTCTGCTCTCCGTACAGCTTGCCGAACAATGTATCTAATGCCGCCTTGGTGCCGCCCTCTGCGCGTTCCAGCTTCAATTGCTCTACAGAAGCCAGAGGAGCGCTTAATAGCGCCCCTCTACGCCAATCGCCAGCCTTCGTAATATAAAAAGGAATAATCTCGTATTTCTCATAGTTAAAAGCGTTCATTACCGCATACGCCGTTTGCAGCGAAACCTCATGTTCGCCCGATTTGCCACCGTACACTAGCCCTACGGTCAATTTTTGATTTGCCATGCCTATCCTCCGCTTTCCTGCTTTCGTCATTGTGACTGATTTGCATCACTGTACCTGTTATCCACCATCTCATTTAAAAATAGTCGGCGATGTGATAAAAGCGATATACCGTGTTGTCCGTCCACGCATACGAATTTTTATAGTCCCAATAACGATGTCTGGAGCTTACCGTATGTGCATTGACTAGCGGCATGCCGCCCGCATCAAAGGCCGTGACCACCGTGCTGTGCTGGAAGGTTCCGTCACCATCCCAATCGTAAAAAATGACGTCCCCCAACATGAGCTGCTCTGGGCGACTCACCTGCTCAGCGGTCAACCCCCATGAGCTGGAGCCCAAATACCGCTCCAGACTGTTGGAAACTGCCCAACTGTAGCTCCACAGCTCATTTCCGGCGACCCGTCCTTTATACCACCAGCCCGATTCTCTTTTACCAGTATAGTGGATCGGTGCTCCCCCTGCAAAGAGGCATTGCGAGATATAATTGGTGCAATCCACATCAAAACCTTCAAACTCCGGATTAAAGCTATCCCACCACTGATCTGCATAGGCCGCTGCTTCTTCGCGGCGATATCGGCTGGGACGTGCTGATGAGCCGAAGCCCAGCACACCGCGATTCAGCAGCGGCAGATTTCCTCCTTGATTAAACGAAGCCTGTTCAAAAGGAACCTCTCCCCCCGCTGGCTTCCTTTCTGCCGGATCGCGCTCAATTCTCGCTACCTGCCAGGCTTCACCCTCGCGTGTGAACGTCAGACGCTCCCGTTCGATCCGATCCTCCCGGTGAGTCATCCCACCCTTCTCATAAAAGAGTCGGACATGCAGTTGTACATCTACCACAGCCTCATCCGGGGTATCCTGCACCATTCGTAGCGGCTTGGCGCGTGTCTCGCTGCGTAGGGGAACAGCATCCCGTTCGTTGTACCACTGCTCCAATCTGGCCGCACGTGCTGCTCGTTCCATCCGCTGACCCACCTCCAGATACTCATCCGGCTGCGGTACACCATTCACTTCACTGCGATTGTATTGATTCACGTAAGAAAAAAGGGCCTGTTTCCATTCCCGCTCCCCCATCCCAATCCCTCCATATTCGTCCCGCTATCCTTTTCCGGGGATAACCGGAATGATGAATAACTTCCTTTCTTGCCTCTCTGGTCTGAAATGCTCTCTATCTATAAGTATGAATCTCTAAAGCTTGGTATGAACATCGAAACGCGAGGGAGCGGAACGTTTTATTTTCCAATCTGCAACGCATCATTTAGGCCAAAAAAACTTTACGGAACCGTCTGAAAACGGTATACTTAATCCAAAAGCAATCATTTTGAAATCATGTTTCATCTAATGAAACGAATTACATTCATCTTAACCTCTAACACGCAATAAACTACTGAAGATGAAATTGAGAACGCAACCAATTTAAACCAAGTGTGCAAGACGTCGAAAAAACGACATCCCTATTTTCCCCCAAGCATCCACTTCAAGGAGGTAATACTTATGTCAGGAAAAGATCAATTCTCCATTGCCCGTAGTCTGGAAGTTAACGGGAAGCCTTATCGCTACTACAGCCTTAAGGCACTGGAGGAACAAGGAAAAAGCGGTATCGCCAAGCTGCCTTTCTCCATTAAAGTATTGCTGGAAGCCGCGGTTCGACAGTTTGACGGTCGCGCCATTACGGAAGAACATGTGCAACAGCTGACAGGCTGGGCTGAGGATCGGGATACCAACAAGGAGATTCCGTTCATTCCTGCACGCATCGTGCTACAGGATTTTACCGGTGTCCCGGTGGTTGTCGATTTAGCAGCTATGCGTGATACAGTGAAAAAAGCAGGCGGGGACCCGAAGCAAATCAATCCGCTCGTTCCCGTCGATCTCGTTATCGATCACTCGGTCATGGTCGATGCTTTTGGTACCCGTGATGCGCTGGATTACAATATTAATGTAGAGTTTGAACGCAACGAGGAGCGGTACCGTTTTCTGCGTTGGGCGCAAACGGCGTTCAACAACTTCCGGGCCGTTCCGCCATCCACCGGTATCGTCCATCAGGTCAATCTGGAGTATCTCGCCTCCGTTGCCGCTACCAAAACCATTGACGGTGAAACGGTCGTCTTTCCAGATTCCCTCGTAGGAACAGACTCCCATACCACGATGATTAACGGGCTGGGTGTTGTAGGCTGGGGTGTTGGCGGGATTGAAGCAGAGGCGGGTATGCTGGGGCAGCCGCTGTATTTTGTCACTCCCGATGTGATCGGCTTCAAACTGACAGGCAGCCTGTCGGAAGGCTCTACTGCCACCGATCTGGCGCTCACTGTTACGCAAATGCTGCGTAAAAAAGGCGTAGTCGGCAAATTCGTAGAATTTTACGGGCCTGGTCTGGCAAACATCAGCTTGGCTGACCGTGCGACAGTTGCCAACATGGCACCGGAATACGGCGCAACGATTGGCTTCTTCCCGGTCGATGCAGAAACGCTGGCCTACTTGCGCAGCACCGGACGTTCTGATGAGCAAGTAAGCCTCGTAGAGGAATATTACAAAGCCCAAGGCATGTTCCGCACATCCGATACACCGGACCCTGTGTTCAGCGATACGATTGAGCTGGATCTGGCTTCGGTAGTACCGAGTCTCGCCGGACCCAAACGTCCGCAGGACCGTGTTGAGCTTAGCCGCATGAAAGAAACGTTTGAAGGCATTATCCGTACCCCGGTAGACAAGGGCGGCTATGGACTGAGCGATGAAAAAATCGCACAGAAGATTCCGCTGACCCATCCGGACGGCTCCACCAGCGAGTTGGGTACAGGAGCAGTCGTTATTGCGGCGATCACAAGCTGCACGAATACCTCCAATCCAAGCGTTATGCTCGGTGCGGGCTTGCTGGCCAAAAAAGCAGTACAGCGCGGGCTCAAAAAGCCAGGCTATGTTAAAACAAGCTTGACACCAGGCTCCCTCGTCGTGACGGAATACCTGCAAAAAGCCGGATTAATCGGACCGCTCGAAGCCCTCGGCTTCCATGTAGCAGGCTACGGCTGCGCAACCTGTATCGGTAACTCCGGCCCACTTCCTGACGAAGTGAGTCAAGCCATCACAGACCATGATTTGACGGTTGGCGCAGTTATTTCCGGCAACCGGAACTTTGAAGGCCGTGTGCATGCGCAGGTCAAAGCCAACTATCTCGGCTCACCGCCACTGGTTGTCGCTTATGCGCTGGCAGGCACAGTGAACATTGATTTGGTGAATGATCCTCTTGGTTACGATCAGGACAATCAGCCAGTCTACCTGAAAGATATCTGGCCCACTTCCGAGGAAATCAAAGAAGCCATCAGCCTGTCTCTCAGCCCGGATATGTTCCGTCGCAAATATGAAAATGTATTTACTGCCAACGAAAAATGGAACTCCATTCCGGTTCCTGAAGGCGAACTGTATGAATGGGATGAAAACTCAACTTATATTCAAAACCCGCCGTTCTTTGAAGGACTTCAAGATGGCGTACAAGATATCAAGGAAATCCGTAATGCCCGTGTGCTTGCCCTGTTGAATGATTCGGTCACGACGGACCATATCTCACCAGCAGGCAACATTGCCCCTTCCAGCCCGGCAGGACTGTATTTGAAGGAGCATGGCGTGGAACGCAAGGACTTCAACTCCTACGGCTCCCGTCGCGGTAACCACGAGGTCATGATGCGCGGTACATTCGCCAACATCCGTATCCGCAACAATGTGGCTCCAGGCACCGAGGGCGGCGTGACCAAATACTTGCCAACGGATGAGGAAATGTCCATCTATGATGCATCCATGAAATATCAGGCAGCCGATCAGAACCTGATCGTCATTGCTGGTAAGGAATACGGCACAGGCAGCTCTCGTGACTGGGCGGCCAAAGGTACGCTTCTGCTGGGCGTTAAGGCTGTCATTGCCGAAAGCTTCGAGCGGATTCACCGCAGTAACCTGGTCGGCATGGGTGTACTGCCTCTGCAATTCCAGGAGGGCTATGGCTGGTCCAGCCTGGGTCTGAACGGTCGTGAAACGTTTGACATTCTTGGCATCGACAATGACGTGAAGCCTGGTCAAGAGCTTACAGTGGTGGCTAAACGCGAGGATGGCACAAAGTTCGAATTCCCGGTAATTGCCCGTCTAGACAGCACCGTCGATATCGACTACTACCACAACGGTGGTATTCTGCAAACCGTATTGCGTCAGATGATTCAAGAGTAAAGAGCGTATAAATAACGAAATCCCCTCCAAATGCAGTGGAAACTGCGAATTGAGAGGGGATTTTTTATATGCTTTAAGCTTTTAAAAGGAAACATATGCCGAGAACTGAGAACACTAGGGTTATAAGGAGTGTGAAGAGACCAGGCAGGCTTTCCATGATTACAGAGCCTTCTTCGCTCTTGAACTGACGACTGAGATAGGGTTGAAGCGTTAGCATAATTATAAAAGATATGAGGCTAATTCCACACAACAACCATACCTCAGGGGAGGATTTGTCAACAAAACGGTCAGCCACATCATTGAAATTGTAGTGAATTGCTACATTCCTAGGCATTCTCGGATACATGAAAAGGTAGATAATGAAAGGCAAAACAGAAATAAGAAAAGACAATACATTAGAAAAATTTAACTTACTTCTCATGGAAATCCCCCTAATATGCTAAATCGATCTGCATTATACAGATATCAGCAGTCTATATTTTTATACCTATGACTTAGAAAGAGAGAAGTAATAAAACTAATCATCGTCGGTAAACAAGATGCGAGCACCATATACACATTAACTTCTTGTCCTAATCCTATAGCGATCCCGATTAAGCCAAAGGCTATCCAAATAGAAGCAGAGATACGATGCGTCTTCTTCCATGCCATTTCATTCGAAGTAGCCAAGGAAACTTACGTCATAATTACCCTTATTCTCCATCCCGCCAAACCCTCCATATAACAGGAATTGAGTGACTCCTCTTTATTATGCATATTTTCCAATACCAAAAATGGAAGAAACATCACAAAAACAAAAAGCCGATCCCTCAGGACCGACTTCCAACTATGTTCTCTTATAACCTTACTTTCGCACGCGAGCTACTTCGAAATATCCAGAAAACCCTCTCCGAACACGTCCCGCACGTCATGAATGGTAATAAACGCTGCTGTATCGATGGCTTTCACTATCTTTTTAAGCGCCGATACCTCTTGTTTACTAATGACGATATACAGCACTTCTTTTGGATTTTTAGTGTAATAGCCATGGCCTGACAGCACGGTAACTCCACGATCCATTTTCGTAATGACCATCTCGGCAATTTTATCTTGGTGCTCCGAAATGATCATGACTGCTTTTTTCGGGTTCAGTCCTTCGATCATGAAGTCCATCACCTTCGTACCAACGTACAAAATAACGATAGTTAGCATCAATTTTTCCGGACCAATAATAAAATAGGAAGAGAATGCGACAATCAAATCAAAAAACAGCAAGCCATAGCTGATATTCCAATCCAGATACTTGTTGGCAATCCGGGCTAAAATGACCGTTCCCGCCGTAGTGCCACCTACCCGTACAATTAAGCCAATGCCGACCCCCACCAAAACTCCGGCAAATACAGCATTAATCGTCGGCTCATGCGAATCAATCCGCCAGTTGACCGTTAAATGTAAAAACAGCGAGTTAAAAGCGACCGCAATTATAGTGTACAGGGTCGTTCTCTTGTCCAAAAATTTATATCCGACAATCAGCAGCAAGCCATTAATCACCAGATTGACGATCGAGGGAGACCACTGAAACAGGTAGTACAGGATGATCGTGACCCCTGTAACGCCCCCCTCACCAAACTCATTCGGGATCACAAACAGATTAACAGCTAGCGCGAAAAAAAACGCACCCAGAATAATAAATGCAATGTCTGCAATACTTTTTTTCATATATACTCTAATCCTTTCTCTAACATTTCAAAGGATGAATCGCCAGATGGATTGGCTGACTCTTGTTGTCAAAATACGCTGACAACCAGTTCATGGTATCTACTACCAAACATAAAGTCAATACAACTTTGACACTTTAATTCGCCACCAGACTGCCTCAATCCTGACTTGAGGATTCCGCAAAATCCTCCTTTTACAAGGTTATTCGACAAAAAATCACAATCCCGACTACTAAACTAAGAAAACGGGCCTCTAGCCCTTGTTTTAGACCTAGGCACATTTTCCCCTAAAATGACCATCCTCCCAATCCAAATTTTGGACACATATGACCATCTTCCTGTTTTATGTCAAAAGCGTTTTACTTTGAAAAAATGTGGGTATAATGATTGAAACATTACCAAGCAACCTACATAGCATTACGACATCAAGTACATACAAATAGTCCTATACAGACGTCCTAAGCAACTCAATCTGAATTTGACAATATGGAATTGGAGGAATGCCTACATGAATACAATGAACTTAACCGTCCACACCCTGATGCCCTTTCACCACCAATACCAACGTGCCAACGCGGTGAGTATGCAGAAGAAAGAAGATAGCTCGGAGAAGAAGCTCAGCTTTCAGGACATTTTGAATGAAAAAATGGGTAAAAAATAAGGCGCCGTTTATCCGGTTGCATGATCTGCTTTACATAAGCTAAAAAGCCGTAGTTTCCTACATCGACTGTAGAGAACCACGGCTTTTTTAATTCATTTGTCCCTAAACTCACACGTTCGTTTTACTGACCTCCATCCCGATACTGCTCTGCCTTCTCACGCATCCCCGCAGCTACTGCTTCTTGAGTGTCCAGCCCCTTATCCGCTGCATAGGCGCGAATGTCCTGAGTGATACGCATACTACAAAATTTAGGGCCACACATCGAGCAAAAATGTGCTTCCTTGGCGCCCTCTGCCGGTAGCGTTTCATCATGGTAGGATAAGGCACGCTCGGGATCAAGCGACAGATTGAACTGATCCCGCCAGCGGAACTCAAAGCGTGCCTTGGACAAAGCATCATCCCGCTGCTGCGCCCGTGGATGCCCTTTCGCCAGATCGGCAGCATGTGCCGCAATTTTGTAGGTAATGACACCCTCACGGACATCATCCTTATTGGGCAGACCCAAATGCTCCTTAGGCGTAACATAGCACAGCATGGACGTCCCGAACCAACCAATCATCGCCGCCCCAATGGCTGAGGTAATATGATCATATCCGGGGGCAATATCCGTCGTGAGCGGTCCCAAGGTATAGAAAGGAGCTTCCTTACAAATCTCCATTTGTAAATCCACATTCTCTTTGATTTTATGCATAGGGACATGTCCCGGCCCTTCAATCATGACCTGAACATCATGCTTCCATGCGATTTGCGTTAGCTCGCCCAACGTTTCCAGCTCTGCAAACTGTGCTTCATCATTCGCATCATAGATACTACCCGGACGTAGACCATCCCCGAGAGAAAAGGCTACATCATAGGCTTTCATAATTTCGCAAATTTCTTCAAAATGTGTATACAAAAAATTCTCCTGATGGTGCGCAAGGCACCAGGCTGCCATGATTGATCCGCCCCGGGATACAATTCCCGTCATTCTATTCGCCGTCATCGGAATATACCGCAGCAATACACCCGCATGAATTGTAAAATAGTCCACTCCCTGCTCCGCCTGCTCAATCAGCGTATCGCGATACAACTCCCACGTCAGCGCTTCTGCTTCACCGTTCACCTTTTCGAGTGCCTGATACAGCGGCACAGTCCCAATCGGTACAGGAGAATTCCGAATGATCCATTCACGTGTTGTATGGATATTACGGCCTGTAGACAGGTCCATAACCGTATCCGAGCCCCAACGCACAGCCCAAGTCATTTTCTCCACTTCCTCCTCGATGGAGGAGGTAACCGCAGAATTACCAATGTTCGCATTGATCTTCACGTGAAAATGACGCCCAATGACCATTGGCTCGCTTTCCGGGTGATTGATATTCGAAGGCAAAATGGCTCGTCCAGCCGCCAACTCCTGCCGTACAAACTCAGGCTCCACCCCTTCGCGGATCGCCGCAAATTCCATTTCGGGCGTAATGATCCCTTGCCGCGCATAATGCATTTGCGTCACTGTACGCCCTTGCGAAGCACGAAGCGGACGATTGGTCACGCCGGGAAATTCCACTGTCTCCCGTTTGGAGCCAGGTTTCAGTCCATTATCCTCCGGCTGGACGGCGCGTCCCTCGTAAGCCTCCACATCGCCCCGTTCCAGTGCCCAAGCTCGCCGTAATGGAGGCAGGCCCTGACGGATATCGACCTGATAGGCTTCGTCGGTCATGGGACCGCTTGTATCATATACACGCAATGGCTCATGATGCTCCGTGCCCTGCGGCGTATGTGTAGGATGAAGAGCAATTTCGCGCTCTGGCACGGCAATGTCCGGCCGCGAGCCTTGAATATATACCTTACGGCTTCCTGGAAAGGGCGTTACCCCACTGGCTTGCTCCCCGTTTGTCTTCTCTACCTCAACTTCTTTTGTTCCTACCAATCTTACTTCTGCTGATTTCAATTCTGTTCCTTTTGTTCCTTCTGCTTCTGTCGGCTTCATTGTCCATTCCTCCCGTTTCGATGAAATAACACACCGATCCGGAACCATTCCCAGGGTGGCGCTGATCTATGCAAAAAAGCCGGTTCCCCAGGGAACCGGCTAATCTAACGAGACAGCTATCCAGACAATGCGCATATGGAATAATCCATTCCAATGCGCCACTGTAGACAGCAGCCGCGTATACATTTCAATGGCCGATTACTTCCCTACGCTGGTATGATCCAGATCAGGTGCAAAGGGTCCGGAATCTTGCACGATTCCATCTCAGCCCGGCATTACAGGCTCCCCCAGTAACTGTGATACTTCTATTCACACGAGGCGGATATAACAGACATCCGCCTTCCTTACCAGACTACTTCAAATTTATGGCTTTGGCAACCCTTCTAGGTACCCTTTTACCAAGAAGACACTCCCTATCAAATCACTCTGCTTGCTTCAACTGTGTTCATTCTTGTTACGGAAGCATAAGCCCCATTTCCTTCGCCGCTTCGATCAAAATCGGAGCAAAGTCATGTAGCGTCTCGGGTGCAAGTCGGCTGACCGGGCCGGATACAGATAAAGCCGCAGTGACCTGTCCCTTCCGGTTCACAATTGGCGCTGCCACAGCAGCAGCCCCTGGCTCCCGTTCTTCATAGCTGGTCGCATAGCCCTTCTCGCGAATGTCCTGCAGCTGGGCTTTATAGACCTCCGGGTCTACTGAGGGCGGCCATTCATCCCCGCTTAGCAGGGCTTCCAGCTCCTGCGGCGGCATAAAGGCCGCCAGCACCTTGCTGGAGGCCCCTACAGCCAGCGGCATACGCGCACCTACAGGCGCGACCCTGCGGATCGCCTGATTGCTCTGCACGGCTTGTATGCGAATACGCATGCTGCCGTCCCGTAAGTACAAGCTGACCGTCTCCCCCAGACGGTCACGTAGTCCTTCCATTGCAGGTTGTAACAGCACCGCCGGCTCGTCACTTTGGGACAAATGCGTGGATAGCTCCCAAATGCGGAAGCCAAGTCGATATTTTTCCGTTTCGGCATTCCGAACGACAAAGCCCCGATCCTCCAACGTAGTCAGCAGCCGATGAACCGTGCTTTTATGTAGACCAATTTTGGAGGCAATCTCCGTCAGGCCAAGATCCGAATTTGCAGTAAAACACAGCAGTATATCAAGTGCACGCTCTACAGCGCGAACGGTTAATTTACGGTCTTCCATCGTGAACCGCTCCTCTTGTATCCATATTCGTTTCACACTATGAAACATGGTTACATAAATTATATAGAATAGTTGCGGCTACTGTAAACCGATGTTTTTGTGACAACCATATTACAGAACGAGAACAAACATCGACAATTCTTTGCATCATTTTTACTTTTCCGGTTCAGGCGTTGACTTTGGATAATCCCCATCATACGATAATAGGTATCTATACGGATCTACACTACTATTTTCAAGTGGAATTATACCTAAATTCTATGAAACGAAGATCAATTTTATATAAGGAGGCTCTTACATGATTTCGACATCCCAGCGCAACGCTCAGCTACAGACCGCTGTTCAGGAGCCGTCCACCCCACTCTTTAATCCCCGTCTGCTGCGGTTCAAGCACGTTGTGATTGCTCTGCTGCTGTCGGTCGTCTTTTTTCTGTTGTTTTGTTTTATTGCCTTGCATGCTTACATCGCATGGGTTCTTACGAATCCCACCGTTGCACCACTGTACTCTAATCCGATGCAGGCCAAAAGCATGCCTTATGAGGAAGTCAGCTTCCCTGCCAAGGATGGTAGCCGCATGGTACAAGGCTGGTATATCCCGGCGGATCAATCGCGGAAAACGATTATTTTCAGCCATGGTTATGGGGCTAACCGCGAAGAAAGCTGGATTCCCATGTATGATCTGGCGCATTATGCCCACAGTTTGAACTTTAATGTGGTCATGTTCGATTATGGATTTGCGTCACAAAACAGCAAAGCAGTCGCAACCGGAGGCAAAGCAGAATCCCAACAGCTCCTCGGAGCAATTCAGCTTGCGAAGCAACGCGGCTCATCGGAGATTATCGTATGGGGCTTCTCCATGGGGGCAGGAACCGCTCTTCAGGCGGGCTTGCAAACCAAGGATGTGGACGCAATGATTTTGGACAGCACCTTCCTGCTGGAACCAGATACGCTGTACCATAACATTCACAATCAAATTAATCTGCCAAGGCATCCGTCTTTGGAAATTCTGGAGTTGCTGTTTCCAGTTTTGAACGGTACCAGCTTGCATCAGATTCCATATCAGGAGGTTAAAAAGGAAAACTACCCGTTCCCGATCATGTTTGTGCATGGTACACAGGATGAAAAAGCTCCTTATCCTATTGCGGAAAAGCTCGCTGCCAATCAAACCAACCCGCTTTCCAGTGTATGGATTGTTAAAAACGGGATACATGAGCTTATTTTTAGAGAGCACCCTCGTGAATATTTGCGACGGGTATCGACGTTTCTAAGCAATGTACAGGAGCTGGAGGACAAGAAAACCACCGCTGATGCCCACAAACAAACGAATACGAAGTAAAAAATTATTTTTCGAAGAACTATATTCTATTCTTCCCCTTGAAGAAGCCTGTCTATGGACACTTAACCCGTGCCGTAGCTGGGCTTCTTTTTCGTGTTCCATGGGTATTCATTGTTTTACCTAACAGATGTGACCGGATTAAGGGAGTTCGTAGACATATTCCTGATGAGACAGCGAATATACTGGGTACGTATGCATCCAGGGCAGATCTATCAGATCGGCCGGATAGCCATAGTGGGATACGGGAGGTAAAAAACGATGCTGAGTACTTATGGGTCTTTCCTGCCCTTACGTGTGCTGGAGGAAATTCGGCATTGGAAGCAGCAGGAAAGTTGGCATGTGGAAGTGATTAAATCCGCTACCGAGGGACTGGAGCCTGCATATGTGCAGCTGCTTGATGATTGGCGGACTGTATTCGAACAGACGGAACGCACCGCCATAGAGCTGCTTGAAGAGCAACGGAGCGCACTCGATCCGGCAGATCAGGCGTGGCATCAGGAGTGGAAACAGATGTCGGCTGCTCCACAAGCACATACACACGAATTCACTGAACATTCAAAACAGTCAAGAGGATTAGACGCATCATCATCTGTAAAGATGCCATTATCAGAGTCAGCCTCAAACTCTCAGCTTGACTCACAAGAATTAAATCGTCGATTAGACGATTTGCTGCAAACCGCAAACCGTCAGTCACAGGAGTATGTACGGCAGCTCGGGCTGCTAAGCGAGCACAGTCACGCATTGCGTCAGCAACCAAAATCCGCCGGAGTTGTATTACACGCGGCACATGAAAGCCAATATTTCCTGATCTCAACAACCCCCTTTCAGGAACCTGGCTCCATCGCAAGGGCTGCTAGGTTGTATCATGTAGCTACAGAGGGTGAGAATTACCCAGAGGAAGCGTTTCGAGAACGGCAGGCAGGCATAAGGGGAGAAGGCGCATGGACGACTAAAGGCGTCAAGTCCAGCCAGGCGCAACCTTCGGCAGAGGAAAAAAACTCAATCGGCCGGTCGGTTCCTATTGGGGGACATCGGCTACCGCCGCTCCCCTACCCCTATAATGCGCTTGAACCGTATATTGATGAGAAAACAATGCGTATTCACCATAACAAGCATCATTTGAGCTATGTGAATGACCTGAATAAAGCGGAAAAGAAACTGGAAGAAGCCCGAAAAACAGGTGATTTTGACCTCGTAAAGCATTGGGAACGAGAACTGGCATTCAACGGCGCAGGCCATTATCTGCATACTCTTTTTTGGACGATCATGAGTCCTCAAGGTGGTGGAAACCCAAGCGGCCCGCTGGCTGAACAGATTAAAAAGGATTTTGGCAGCTACGAGGCATTCAAAAAGCAATTCAGTTCGGCAGCCGAAAAGGTCGAGGGTGGCGGCTGGGCTATCCTGGTATGGAGTCCACGCGCGGGACGACTTGAAATTTTGCAGGCCGAAAAGCACCAGAATCTGACTCAATGGGAGTCCATTCCGCTGCTGGCGCTAGATGTATGGGAACATGCATATTACTTAAAGCATCAGGCCGAACGCAACAAATACATTGAAGATTGGTGGCATGTCGTTAACTGGCCAGAGGTTGCAGAGCGCTATACCCAAGCCTCCAAACTGAGATGGCAACCCTTCTAAGCTTCTAAGCTAAAGAAAAACTACACCTGCAAATCGTATCGCTCTCTGAGTGCTGCCATTTGTTCGGTCAATCCTTCCGGTTGTACCAGCCAGCCATCGGCAGGTACAATGGTTGTCCGGCTCTCAACGACACGGCGCAGAGATGCCGTGTACGCCTCAACAGACGGCACTCCAGCCAGCTCTGCCAGGCTACCCATCGTTGCTGGATTCACCCGGGGGTAATCCTGCTGCTGCACGCCTGCCGACGTGTCTCCGGATGCCTCTGTGTAGAACTCCTGTACCGCCTGTGCACGCTCTACACCACTGCCCTCAATCATCACGAAAGCTGTGATGATATACGCCTTGGCTTGGCGCCGCTGTGCAATGCCGCAAAACTTGCGGCCTCGGACGCTGACATCGTAATCCCCGGGACAGAAGGACCCGGGGATTTCTCCGGTCTGCGCCTCGCCAGACCACGGAACCAGCGCATCGGCAATTAGCGCTGCCATGAGCCGGAAATCCTCATGCAGGCTGATGGCCCGCTGTGGATTCGGCAGGATCAAGGACAGGTTCAGCACCCCCCTGTCCAGCATGACGGCTGCTCCACCCGAGGGGCGTACGCATACCGAGGTTCCCGCGCTGCGCACTCGCTCCATCGCCTGCGGGGCGTAGGGAAGCCTGCGGTCCCGGTGACCGATCACAAGCGCTGACGGATGCCGCCAAAGATGCAAAATGGGTGCAGCTCCTTTCCCTACTTGCCGACAGGCCAGCTCCTCCCAAGCCAGCGGAGACAAAACGTCCTCCTGAGTGGCCGCGAGTGGCGCTTCAAACCACTGCAACTCAGGCAAAGCTGTTGTTTTTTCTGTTGATCTATGTACATTCTCCATACGTTATCCCCTATCTATAAAAATAACTGTTATCCAGGCTAATCGTAATTTTAAGGCGGCTATCCCGTCGTCTCTATTTCTGATGTTAACAAAAAAAGGTGGCTACGCCTATGCGTAAACCACCAGTTTTTTTGTTCATCACATAAACGTCTTGCGATGTTCGATCAATCCTTGAGCAGCGACAGAAATTCTGCGCGCTGTGCTGCATCATCACGAAACGTACCACGTACCGCAGACGTTACCGTTTTGCTACCAGGCTTTTTGACACCTCTTGCACACATGCACAGGTGCTCGCCTTCCACGACCACCATAACCCCGTGAGCGGAGACTGCTTCATTTAAAATATCAGCGATCTGTGAAGTAATACGCTCCTGTACCTGCAATCGGCGGGTCACTGCCTCTACCAGACGTGCAAGCTTGCTCAGTCCTACAATTTTGCCGCTGGGTACATAGCCGATATGCACTTTTCCGAAGAAAGGAGCCATATGGTGTTCACACTGGCTGTAATAAACGATGTCCTTCACGATCACAAGCTCCTCGTGATTCTCGTCAAATGTCACACCCAACGCATCCCGGGGATCAACCTCATAACCCGCAAATATTTCCTCATACATGCGCGCAACGCGTGCCGGTGTTTCCAATAACCCTTCACGCTTGGGGTCCTCACCGATCAGTTGTAAAATCTGCTCCACATGGTACTCGATTTTATCCCGGTTATCCGCAGCTTTGCGGTTAATATAATCTTTTACGCCAGCCACAGTAATCCTCCTCTATGCAGCAACCTCATGCGGCATCCGTGCTCACGTTGCTCATTATTTCCGACGGCCCTGATTTTTACGCGGACCAGGCTGATTTTTGGAGAACTGTTGGTTCTTCATCATCTGCTGGGCTTTTTGCATTTGTTTCCCATTCAGGTTATAACCCATCTGTTTGGCCATTTTTTGCAGCGTTTCAGGGTCGTTTTGCATCTTTTCAAGCTGTTTACGAAGATAATAAGCACCGATGAAAAATCCCCCAACCAAACCAGCAATCAGGGTAATAATCGGAATGACAATATTCCACACCACGAAGTCGTCACCTCTGTATATTTATATGAAACATCTTGAATTGCACGAACCTATCATAGCAAAACATGGGACAGCTAGCAAATCACTTTTTGCAAACATATGTCCTTATTGTTTCTCCAAATCCAGCAGCTTCGTCTTGACTGGCAAGCCTCCAGCATAACCGACCAAACTTCCGTTTTCACCCGATACCCGATGACATGGAAACAGGATGGGTAACGGATTTTTATTATTTGCTTCCCCAACAGCACGTACCGCCTTGGCTCGGCCGATCGATTCCGCAATATCTTTGTAGGACACACTTTGCCCGTACGGAATATTTTGCAGTGCACGCCATACCTGTTCTTGAAAAGGAGTCCCTCTCAAATCATAGGCTATACTAAATTCCCGTCGTTCTCCCGCAAAATATTCACGCAGTTGATCTGCGGCTTCGCGCAGTTTGTCAGGTTCCTGCACATAGACATATTCCCCAATCCATGTCCGGGCCCATTGCTGAAGCAGTGCTTCCCTCGCATGAAAAACGCCATAGTCTATTCGGCACAGCCCCCGATCTGTAGCGCACAGCGTCAACGTGCCCACAGGTGTCTCCATTTCATCATAATAAATCGTAGTTGGACCCTGCGAGTCCTCGGCCGTTACTTCTGATTTTGATGATTCAGACGCCTTTTGCTGTTCTGCCTGCTCTTGTTCCTCTAGTTTGGAATGCGCTTGCGCGATCATTTCGCGTACTTGCTCATGTTGTTCCTTCTCTGATGCTTGCTTGATCGCTGTCATAGCGTTTTCTCCTCCTATTCGACTCAAAGCCCACGCCGCCGTGCCTCGCAGCTCGGGACGCGGATCATCCAATAAAACCTCCGTTAATTTGGGCACCGCGCTGATATCCTTGAAATTGCCCAGTCCAATGACCGCATTGCGTTGAATGGGCTTCTTCCCCCGCCAAGCCGCTGCACTTTGACCGAATCGGTCTTTAAATTCACGGTTGCTCAAATCCAATAACGGCAGCAGCAACGGCTTCACAATTTCAGGATCGGGTGTAAGCTCGGGATGGTGATCCCAGTTGAGACCCCGATTTTTGGGGCATACCATTTGGCAGGTATCACATCCGTACAGCCGATTCCCTATCTTCCGCATAAACTCCTCATCCAGAAAGCCCTTCGTTTGCGTCAAAAAGGACACACACCGCTGGGCATTCAGCTGCCCAGGACCCACAAGCGCGCCCGTAGGACAGGCATCCAAACATTTGGTACACTCGCCGCAACCATCCGTTACCGGTTCATCTGGCTGGAAAGGAATGTTCGTCAACAGCTCACCTAGATAAATCCATGATCCCAGCGTCGGTGAAATCATCATCGTATTTTTGCCGCTAAAACCAATCCCTGCGCGTTCCGCAACGGCTCGATCCGACAGTTCTCCGGTATCCACCATGTTTTTCAATATGGCATCAGGCACCCGCTCACTTATAAAAGCCTCAAGCTTTTCCATCGCTTCGCGTAGTACCAGATGATAATCTTTCCCCCAGGCTGAACGCGCCAAAATACCACGGTACTTCCCCTTGTCCGACTTCGGCGGGTCCTTCATTTTAGAAGGGTACGCCACCGCAATAGCAATCAGAGATGCAGGCTGTGAGCCATACAGCTCCGGGTAGATCCGCTTATCAATATCTGGCTCCTCAAAGCCGGATTCATAGCCTTTCGCACGATGCTCTTCCAATATAGCTTTCAGAGACAGAAAGGGGTCGGCGGATGCGAACCCGATGGAGTCGATACCCAGCCCTGGAGCTGCCTCAATAATTTCCTGCTTGAGCGCAGCCCAAGTCGAAGCGGTTCCGGCAGCCGTCTGAGTCAATCCGCGTTGCATCCGATACTCACCTCTCTTCTACTTTTTATCATTACAGATATGAGGATTTGCAAAAATCCCATATCTCAAATTTCAACAGAAAACAGCAGCAGATGCTACCGTAAATTTTTAACAGCACTGGTCGCCAGAAAATCACAGCGATTATTCAGTTCGTTGTCACTGTGCCCCTTAACCTTCACATATTCAACCTCATGCTTACCCATCAGTTCCCACAGTTCTTCCCATAGTTCCTTGTTCTCCACTGGCTGATTTTTACTGTTGCGCCAGCCATTACGAAGCCAATTCTTAATCCAGCCCTGTTTAAAGCAATTGACGACATAGGCAGAGTCACTGTGTACTTTCACATGGCAAGGCTCCTTGAGCAGCTTCAGTGCTTCAATCACAGACTTGATCTCCATACGGTTGTTTGTCGTCATTTTCTCGGCACCTGACAGCTCCTTACGATGCTCCCCATACAGCAAAACGATCCCCCAGCCCCCAGGGCCCGGATTTCCAGAACAAGCACCGTCGGTATATACCATCACTTCTTTCATCATCCTCTTCCTTTCCTCATCGGTAACCTCCTGATCCGTCATGGTCCTGATCGGTTTGGACGTGTTCCGCATTGATTTCAGACTATAGTTGCTCTATAGCCATTTCCACTCAGATATCGGCCAAAATATAAATTCTGCACGTCCCAGTAAATCTTGAGATTTAATGCTGCCAAAATAGCGGCTATCCTTGCTTGCTGCAATATGGCGATTATCCCCCATGACAAAAAAGTGCTCCGGCTCCACCGTAAAGGGACCATAATCACCATCCTCCACGTTAGAGTTGGTGTAAGGTTCATTTAGCAGCTCACCGTTCACATACAATTGATTATGTTCAACTCGGATTACATCTCCGGGAATACCTATGACTCTTTTCACTAAAAATCTTGGGCTCGACAGCTTGGAATCGGGATCTTTTAAAATCACAATGTCCCCCCTGCCCGGATCATGAAAATTATAAACCAGCTTGTTAACGAACAAATGCTGGCTTTCCATTAGCGTCGGCTGCATCGAGTGTCCTCTGACCGTGGACAAGTTAAATACGAACAGGTTCAGAAGCAGCAAGACGACCATGGCGATCAGCAGAGTGACTAACCAATCGCGTATGTAACCAGAGCGGCCTGCTTGTTTGGACGTTTCCGGTGAGGGAAGCGGGCCTGACGAAGGAGCCAAAGCGTCCATAATTAAACCTCCTCAACCCTGTTATAAATAGAAAAGCATATCCCGTACCCGATTGCAACGGTTACTCAGATATGCTCTAAATGTAAATATTATACTTAATATTATTCAATTCTCTTTATTTCGATTCCCGATTAATGAGGCGCCAAAATACTCAGCTTCTGAAAAGCCTGTAAAATCTGGCTTGCTCCATAGCCCATCGCTTCGTACAAAGGCATGGCCGCACTGTTATGCTTGTCCCCTGCTACCCAAATACGGCTAACCTTACGTTGCTGAAAACGCTGCTCCATGGACTCCACAAGCGATTTGCCGATTCCCATCCGACGACGATCCGGGTGAATAGCGATACGATAGTAACAACCATCATTCTGATCCATCGTGCCGATCAAAGCACCAACGATCTCTCCCTCTTCTTCTGCAACGATGATCAAACCGGAATCCCACGAAAGCTGACGGGCAAACGCACTCACCGTCTCTTTGTAGCACTCCTCTGACAAGGCAATTTGCATGAGTTCCGTTACTGAGTTCACATCACTTAATTGAAAGGAACGAACGTGCATAAGTAATATCTCCCTTTTCGTAAGCATAATAAAAAAATTGAGACAGCACCGTCATTTTTACATAAATCCTTAAATTTCTTATCATGGTGTTAATCACAAGGCATTATGATAAAAATGCATACGATCTGCTATATATGAAATGAAGAACAGGAAAAGGGTATATGCCCTCAAGTTCGTCATGTCATAGACATGACAGATTATAGCAGACGACAAAAAAGCCGAAATTTCTGCTTCCTTGACCATTAAACCATACTTTTTGACGGAATACATCCCTTTTTCTCATGTAAGCGCTGTATATAAAGCGTTTACATTTTAAAGTTCACAATTTACCTCTTATTACCTATGTATTGTGTATTCCAATCGGGTTTTTGGACATGCTAGCTACCAGGCCGTATTGCCCAGTTTGCTATTTTACAAACAAAAATGTTGATAAAATAGGCTGAATGCGGTTTAATATAACTATCGAGGGTATTATTACATAGGAACACTTACCCAACCATATAACCAGGAGGGATTTTACTATGGCATTTCAATTACCAGAACTTCCTTACGCAAAAGACGCACTGGAACCGCACATTGATGCACTGACAGTAGAAATTCACCATGATCGTCACCATAACACATATGTAACGAACTTAAACGCAGCTCTAGAGAGCGCTCCTGAACTGCAAAGCAAAAGCCTGGAGGATCTGATCTCCAATCTGGACAGCGTTCCTGAAAGCATCCGCACTGCGGTTCGCAACAACGGTGGTGGACACCACAACCACAGCCTGTTCTGGGAAGTTATCGGTCCTAACGGCGGCGGACAACCGACAGGTGCTATTGCTGAAGCAATCAGCAACGAGCTGGGCGGCTACGACAAATTTAAAGAAGACTTCACTAAAGCAGCTACAACACGTTTTGGTAGCGGCTGGGCTTGGTTGGTTGTCGGCAAAGACGGCAAACTGGCGATCACTAGCACTCCAAACCAGGATAGCCCGCTGTCTGAAGGTCTGACTCCGGTACTTGGACTGGACGTTTGGGAGCATGCTTACTACCTGAAATATCAAAACAAACGCCCAGACTACATTGCAGCATTCTACAATGTAATCAACTGGGATGAAGTAAACAAACGTTACGCGGCTGCAAAGAAATAAGCCAGTAACAACATCTCTATCCTATAATAAAGGGCTGTCTCAAAAGTAGATTTTCTACGAATGAGACAGCCCTTTTGGCATTCCATGGTAAACTGGTGGAGATGATTCTCAAATACAGCTCTGGAGGTTGATGGATGCAGACTTTTTTTCGTTACAACTGGATGATTCGGGAACAATGGTACCGCTGGTGTGAAGAGGTGTCGCAGGAGGAATTACTGAAACAACGCGTCGGCGGAGTCGGCGGCATTCTAAAGACACTCTTTCATATCGTTGATGTAGAGTGGAGCTGGATTCAAACGATTCAGGGCAAACCCGACTTTCAAGAGGACTTCTCTCTCTATGATACGCTCAACAAAGTCCGTGAGCTGGATGCAAAGTTTCGACTCGATGTCGAGCCGTTCGTGCTCGCCTGGCATGATGGTCTGGAACGGAAAAGATTCGAAGATCACCTCCCGGACGGCAGGATTGTAATTGATGCGTGGGGCGAGGTGATGCGGCATGTCATTGCCCACCAAATCCACCATATTGGGCAGTTGTCCATATGGTCTCGGGAGCTAGGCAAGCCTCCGGTTTCGGCCAATGTAATCGGCAAAGGGCTGATTGAAAGCGATAGTGGAATCGATTAGCTTTAACGAACATACAAATATATTCATGTGACTCAGAGCCGTCCCCGGTCGTTTTTAACGACTGAGGACGGCTCTTTTACTTTTTCATCTATACTCTCTGGTCTATTCCACGAATATTCTCTTCTTTTAACCGTTTTCATAAAAGCTTGATTATAACTGATTAAGTTTTTTCAACCTATCAATATTCTCTTGGTTCAGACTGTTGACCTCTTACTCTTGAAAGCACCGTAAGCCAATGTAAATAATGCTCCACATAACAGGGCAATAAGATGAGCGATAAGATAATTCATATGACCATGGTTCTCTGACGCGGCAATTGCAAAGCCGGGAAGAGCCGTGGTTCCGAATCCTATGGCTGTCAGCTTGCTTAAATATACATATGCTCCCGCAATCATTCCTCCGAGGCATCCAGCAACCAAGGGGAACTTATACTTTAAAGTGACCCCAAAGATCGCTGGTTCCGAGATTCCAAAAAGTACAGACCCGAATGCAGAGTAACCCATTTCTTTAACCTTGGTGTCTTTGCGATTCAAAAGAATATACCCCAAAACGGCGCCCCCTTGAGCCATCAAAGCTACTGATGCCAACGGGTTGATAAAATTTCTGCCTGTATCGGTTAACAACTGCGCTTCTACCGCACCCATAACATGATGTAAGCCTGTAATAACAATGATCTGCTGAATGCCTGCAAAAAACATAAAACCGAATATTCCTAGGTTTTGCGTCATCCAAAGCAGCGAAACAGTCACCAGACTAGCTAACTCTCGCCCAAGAGGGCCGATAATGGTAAACAATAGCAGGGAAGAAACAAAGACCGTCAACAACGGAGCCAAAAATAGTTTAATCATGTCTGGAACCTTTTTGTTAAAAAACTGATCCAACTTGGCTACCACATATCCCATCATTAGAGCAATAATAATACCACCCTGAAATCCAACCAACTGTACGGGAAGGCCGAAAAGACTGATCGATTCCGGATTTTGACTTCCTTTAGCTACCTCAAAGGCATCCGCTAGTGCCGGATGAAGCATAATCGCACCCAGCACAAGCCCCAGAATCGGACGACCGCCGTATCTCTTGGTTGCAGAATAAACAACAAGCAGCGGCAGGATGGTGAAAATACCCGTAGAAACGATTTGAACGAAGCGATTGATCCCTTGAAAAATTGGATACATCTCCACAATCGATTTAGGACCGAATAACCCCTTCTGACCTAATAGCCCGGTTATCCCCATTAACAATGCGGCGGCAAGAATTCCCGGCATGATCTCAATGAAGACATCTGACAGCGATTTAATGGCTTTTTGAAAAGGATTTTGCCTTTGTGCGGACTTCGTTTTGACATCACTTAATGACATATCTTCCGTTCCGGTCAGTTTGGAAAATACGGCATAGATATTATTGACCAACCCTGCTCCAAAAATGATCTGTAGTTGATCCCCCGCTATGAAAACGCCTTTAACCAGATCAATATCTTCAATCTTTTTTAATTCCGCTTTTTCATTGTCCTCAAGTACAATTCTTAATCTGGTGGCACAATGGGCCACACCGATAATGTTGTCTTCACCACCGATATATTTTAAAATTTCTTGAGAAATTTGCTTATACTGCTTTTCTTTTGCTTCCATCTAGTAAAACCCCCTCTAGCTGAATCAGATGTCTTCTTTAACAAATCTCCAGAACATGCCTAAAAAGTCCTGCTTTACCCTGGCAAGCGTTATGCCGACATGCATTAATTCATCACCGCCGAACAGCTCACCGGTTTCTACATTTCTATAAACGTAGTCTGGATTCAAACCTTTGAATTTTAACGTTTTAATCGCGGCTGCGGGTTGGGATAAAACCTTGAAATAGCTGGCCGCCATTTCCGTTTGATCTTCCGACACAAAGTTCCATGCGGCTTCATTTTCATCAAACGGATTAATTATTCTGTAAAACTTCCCAAATTGAATGAGCGATCTAATTTCTTTATATAGAGCTATCTGTTTTTTTACTATTTCTTTTTCCTCAACGGTTAATGTCGTCAGATCCAGCTCATATCCAAAATTCCCGGCCATGGCGACATAACCTCTTGTCTCCAAGGGAGTTATTCTACCCACTTGATGGTTGGGTACCGTAGAGACGTGTGCCCCCATAGTAATCGGAGGGTAGACAAGACTTGTTCCCCATTGAATCTTCAGTCGGCAAATGGCATCCGTATTGTCACTCGTCCAGGTCTGAGGCATGTAATAGAGCATGCCGGCATCAAAACGGCCTCCTCCACTAGAACAGCTCTCGAATAAGACATGGGGAAATCTTGATGTAAGCTCTTCCATAACACGATAGAGTCCCAAGATATAACGATGCGCAGTCTCCCTCTGTCTCTCAGGTGGCACGGCTGCCGAACCCACATCCGTCATGTGACGATTCATGTCCCATTTTACATAAGTAATTGGAACGTCCGATAAAATATCGGAAACCGACTTAATAATGTACTCACACACTTCCTTCCTCGATAAATCCAACATCAGTTGATTTCTTCCCAACGTATACGGACGATCAGGGACATGGATACACCAATCGGGATGCTTTCTGTATAAATCGCTGTCTATGGATACCATTTCAGGTTCAAACCACAAACCAAACTCCATACCCAGATTTCGTATGCGGTTTGCAAGATCCAGCAATCCATCTGGAAGTTTGCGACGATCCACCACCCAATCGCCTAATGAAGTATTGTCATCATCCCGTTTTCCAAACCACCCATCATCCAATACAAACAGTTCCACTCCTACACTTTGAGCTTCCTTCGCCAACTGCTCAATCTTGTCGGCATCAAAGTTAAAGTAAGTGGCTTCCCAGTTATTAATCAGGATCGGCCGCTCTTTGTCACGAAAAGGCCCACGACATAATCTGTTCCTGTATAATTCATGATAAATTCTCGACATGCCGCCCAAGCCATTTTCGGTGTATACCATGACCACTTCAGGCGTTTGGAACGATTCCTCAGGTTCAAGCAGCCATGTAAAATCAAAAGGATTAATCCCCATCGTGACTCTTGTGTTCCGATAGGAATCTACCTGAGCCTGGGCCGTAAAGTTCCCACTGTACACCAGATTAAAGGCGTACACTTCACCCTGTTCTTCATCTGTTCCTTCTCTTACAAGTGCCATAAAGGGTGCCTGTTGAGGGCTGCTGGCTCCACGGCAGCTGTCTACCATTTGAATTCCAGGTAAAATTTTTCGCCTTGCTATATTTTTTTCATTATTATGCGCACCGTACAAGGTAATTAGTTCATATTCATCATCACGAAAATCCACACTAGCACTTAACGCTTTAAGCAGTTTTAGCTGCTGCCGACCTTCATTATCGAAACGGACTGAACGGGTAATGACATCCCGCTTTTGATATAGGCTATAGGATAGTACAACCTTTACATTAATTAATGGGTCTTCAAGGACGATTTCCAGAGTTTCTACTTCGCCATCATCCTCTGCATAAGTAGAAGGAAGCCCTTTCAATTTTGGTTTGCCTTGGTAAACCCGATGTTCTTTATAGCGAAAGTCTGTCACTGTAGAACCATTCTCCAATTGAAGCTGATACGCAGGAATCCTGAAATCACTATTTCCAAATGACGGATATTCTTGCGGGATAGTATCCAGTGAAAAGGCTCGATCCGAGCCATCGGGATTGGGTGAAAATCCTCTATCCATAAAGATGATTTTATTGCTTCCCCGATAGTTCTGAATTTTCTTTCCCCAATACAGATGGGCTAAATAACCATCTCGTATAACCTGCATGACATAACTCGTATTGCTGCCTTGTAAATGGAATAAAAGCTTCTCTTTATCGATGTGTATAGCCATAGCAACCCCCTTATAGAGCCAATAATACGATTTCCAAAAAGTATAAATTATGTTGTTTACTCATTGTTTACATCCTAATAATAATTGAATAGTTTCAATAATTATATGGAATAATGTAGACTCTATATGAAACGGTGTGATAATATGCAGAGATGAATTAAGGGGTGAAAACAAATGAGTTCACACTTTTCCAATCATTCCTATAACAACCTGGACCTCAATTTATACACATGTGGCAAAGAAAGCTGTACCAGCAAGCACTCTTATGGGCCAGCCATTCGAAGCGGGTATATGGTGCATTATATTTTAAAAGGAAAAGGGATCTTTAAAGTCAACGATAAAATCTATCATTTGGAGAAAAACGATGCTTTCTTTATTGAGCCGAAGGTTTTAATTTACTACGAAGCGGATGAAGTCGACCCATGGGAATATGCCTGGATTGGTTTTAATGGGATGCAAGCAAAAGAATATCTAAGCCGGACCTGTATCAATAGGGACAATCCCATTTTCCGGTTTGAAGCAGAGGGCAGCCTTGCCCGCTGTATGGAGAGTATCGTCGTTTCTTCTACACTGAAATCCAACAAAGACCTGCTGCTTGCATCCAAGCTGTATGAATTTCTGTATCTGATGTTTGAACATTACCCTAATCAGGAAGTCAACCCTGAGGTAAGACAGCAGCGGTATATTAAAGAAGCGCTTCTCTTCATTCAACAAAACTATTCACACTTCATTACCGTAAGCGACATTGCCAAGTACATTTCAATTGACCGTTCGTATTTGCATCGTTTATTTAAACAGCAACTAAATAAGTCACCACAGGAATTTTTATTGCATTTGAGGATTGAAAAATCGTGCTCCCTATTAAGAAATACTTCCCTTAAAATCGGGGATATCGCTCGGTCTGTAGGGTATAAAGATGTACTCCTATTCTCCAAAATGTTCAAAACGGTCAACAAGGTGACTCCATCCGAATACCGAAAAAACCCCCAAAAATAACACACTTCGTTCGCAACTAAATTAGGCATATTCATTCCAAAAACAGAAAAATAGCGGCAGCATGGATCAACCTCATGTCCATACTGCCGCTATTTTATTAACTGCATGTTCTCTTAATTAGTTCTCTTTTTGCTTCGCATAATACTCGGTGATCAGATCGAGGAACACCTTGGGAAACGCCAAGGTGGCCATATCCGCTTCGCTGATCCAGCGGTACCCCGCTGGCAGCGCATTATGCGCGTGCTCCGCCTGCTCAGCCAGCGCAATCAACGCACCCGGCTTCGCTTCGGTGCTGTAGCTGGCCCGCTGTTCGGCAGCCAGCGGATGTCCTCCCGCCTCCCCGGCAGGGACGGCGACCTCTTCACACTGGAACACACGCAGGTTCCAGTGAATGTGGCTGAACGTGTGCTCCGCCTCACGTACAAACCGCACCGGGCGCGCAAGCACGCCCTCTGCCAGCAAATGAGCCGCCAAATGGTCCATGGCGGGCTCATCCGGCACCGGGCCGTTGTAGCCCTCCGGCCTGGCAAGCTCATGCGGCAGCTCCCACATGCGGGCCAACAGGCCCTTGGCCGGGCGCTGCCGTACGAGCAGGCGGCCTGCGTTCGCTCCGCTGCCCTCGATGAGGGCTACGGAACGCGGCTCCAGCCGCGGCGGCTTCGCCTTGGTCTTGACTGGCAGCGTCTCCTCGCGACCTGCCAACCTGCCCGAGCAATGCTCCATGACCGGGCAGGTCAGACAATGAGGCGACTTCGGCGTGCAGACCAGCGCCCCCAGCTCCATCAGAGCCTGATTAAAATCAGAAGCCCTTCCTTCGGGGATCAGCTCCCGTACCAGACTTTCCATATGCGCCCGCGTGCTGCCCTTCATAATATCCTCTTCAATGAGAAAATAACGCGACAGCACACGCATCACATTCCCGTCCACAGCAGGCTCTGGTCGATTGAAGGCGATACTCATAATCGCCCCCGTCGTATACGGGCCTACTCCTTTCAGTGCAGCGACAGCCTGTGTATCATCCGGCACCTGCCCGCCGTGAAGCTCAACTACTTGTTTTGCCGCCGTTTGCAAATTCCGAGCCCGCGAATAATAACCCAGCCCTTCCCACAGCTTAAGCACATCCTCCTCGGGTGCTTCCGCCAACGCTTCAATTGTAGGAAAACGTGCAATAAAGCGATTAAAATACGGAATGACCGTATCCACACGCGTCTGCTGAAGCATAATTTCCGAGATCCAGATATAAAAAGGATTCCGATGGCGGCGCCACGGCAAATCGCGTTTGTTACGTGTATACCAATTCAACAGTTCAAAGCTGAAATAACGCTTTTGTTCCAATGTATTTGTAGTCATCACATCACATCTCCTTATATTCGACAATCACAAAAGCAGAGGCAATGTTAGGCTGATGTGTAATACTCAAGTGAATGCTGTAATTCGAGTCACCTGTAGACGGCAATCTCAGTCTATCCCATGCGGATGAAGACAAATAAACGGCTGGCTTCCCCCCAGGTTCCGGTAAAATATCCATATCGCCGAACCCGATAATTTGCCCAATTCCGCAACCGAAGGCTTTCGTTATCGCTTCCTTGGCGGCAAAGCGCCCTGCTACGAACTCCGTTAGTCTACCCTTGCGTTCCACAGCAAGCTCACGTTCTGCTGGGGTCAGCACCCGATTCAAAAACGCATCTGCATATTTACCTGCCAAAATATGAGCCATACGGCTTATTTCCAGCACATCATGTCCAATTCCGTAGATCATTTGGGTATTCCCCGTCCTTTTTACTTTACTGGATCTATTGTAACAGTGCTTCCACACCCTGGCGAGTCACAAAGGCGTAAAAGCGACACCAAAATATGTTAAAATAAGAAAGGCTATAGGTGAATGTTTTGAAATTCAGCTCATATGCCCATTTTAAAAAATTTCCGTTGAAAGGAAGGATAGGATGTCAGAAACCATTATTGTTGAAGCAGGTACCGAAGCAGGAACAGATGCGGTGATCCGGGCTTCCTGGTTTCCCGCTAAAAATACAGCCAAAAGCCTGCTCATCATCGCTCACGGCTACAAAGGATTTAAGGATTGGGGCATGTTCCCCTATATAGCAGAAGCATTGAGTATGGATAACCATGTTGTGACCTTCAACTTTTCACATAATGGCATAGGTGAGGATCTAGAGAATTTTACCGAGCTGGAAAAGTTCGCACGCAACACCTATAGCCGCGAACAAGAGGATTTGGAACTATTGCTGTCCAATCTGAGAGCACGTCATGAGTTCAGAGAATTGCCGTTGTTTCTGTTAGGACATAGCCGAGGCGCGGGAAGCTGCTTTGTATATGCTCTAGATCATCCCGGCGAGATTGCTGGCGTCATTTCATGGAATGGCGTGACAGATCTTGATTTGTTTACTTTACCGCAAAAAGAAGAAATGCGCGCCAAGGGGCGCAGCTATGTGGAGAACGCTAGAACAGCACAACAGCTTCCGCTGGATGCTGTCATTCTGGAAGACTTGGAACAAAATCGCCAGCGTTTTGCCATTGTAGACAGACTTGCCAACAGCCAGCTCCCAGCTGTACTGATCCAGGGAACCGAAGATTCCAAACGTCTACGGGAAGGCTCTGCCCTGCTCACATCCGTTCGTCCCGACATCGAATGGGTACAAATTCAAGGCGGCAATCATACCTTTAATACCGTTCATCCATTCCAGGGAGGTAGCCTTCCACTGGATCAAGCGATTACTGAAACCCGCCGCTTCATTGAGTGGATCACCAATTAAATTATTGCCCCTTCAATACAAACGGCGATCCGCCGGGCGGATCGCCGCATTTATTTACTTCAGGATTTTACAATTCCATAATGATTAATGCTTACACTCCTGGGATGCTTGTCCGCTTATGCGCTGTACGTGTAAAGAAGCTTTCCAGCTTTTCGCGTGCCGCCGGGTCAATTTCCTTGCCTTCCAGGTAGTCGCTGTTTGCTTCGTAGGAGATCCCCAGTTCTTTTTCATCCGTCTGGCCTTCCCACAATCCTGCTGTAGGCGCTTTGTCCAAAATGGCCTGCGGGACTCCAAGATAGCTAGCGAGCAAGCGCACCTGACGTTTGTTGAGCGTGCTAAGTGGCGTAATATCAACCGCACCATCGCCCCATTTGGTATAAAAGCCTGTGATAGCTTCTGAAGCGTGATCTGTGCCAACGACGAGCAGATTCAGCTCATTCGCGAGTGCGTACTGAACCACCATACGTGTTCTTGCCTTTACATTCCCTCTCACTTGCGGAGTAATAGAACGCTCTAGACCGATATCCTTTAACGTATGCTCTACTTCCACGGCAACCTTATCCACGGCTTCCTTAATGTTCGTTTCCCCAGCATATTTCAGGTCGAACGCTTTGGCTACCGCGTAGCTATGCTCGATATCTTCCTGTTGGCCGTATGGCTGGAATACACCCAGTGTTTTGTATTCGTCCCCTTGTTCCTGCGTCAATTCATCTGTAGCCCGCTTGCACAAAGCGGCTGCTACGGCACTATCAATCCCGCCACTGATGGCGATCAACAGCCCTTTGCTTCCCGTTTTCGTAACATACGACTTGAGGAAATCCACACGCTTACGGACCTCCGCCTCTACGTTAATCGTAGGCTGTACTCCCAATTCAGCAATAATCTGTTCCTGCAAACTCATCAGATAAGCACCTCTTTTTTAGGAATTTCCTTCACAAGCCAACATGCAAAAGCCCCGGCAAGTTTCGCAGGCGAAAAATGCGGGGCATAGCTTGAGCAGTCTTACCGGCAAAAACGATCAAATGCACTGGTCAAATCAGCAGCGATCTGATCTGCCGAACGATCCTCCACCTGATGACGCTCGATGAAGTGAACCAGTTCGCCGTCTTTCAACAGCGCGATAGAAGGGGATGACGGTGGGTAAGGTGCGAAAAATTCGCGAGCCTTTGCCGTTGCTTCCTTGTCCTGTCCGGCAAAAACCGAATACAGATGATCTGGCGTAAGATCATGCTTCAGCGCTTCAGCCACACCCGGGCGGCATTGGCCTGCGGCACAACCACATACCGAGTTCACAACAACCAACACTGTCCCTTTAGCATTAGGAAGCTTGGCCTCCACATCTTCAGAAGTACGCAGTTCCTGAATCCCAAGATTCGTCAGTTCATCGCGCATTGGCTGAACTGAATCTCTCATATATTGATCGAAAGACATAGACATATTCTTTCACTCCTTTTCCAAAAATCATGTATACTACGTTTTTAATTTCATCCTTTGCCGTAGTAAAGGCATGGACATCTAAACTTCATTATACAATCTTTTTCACGTAATTTGCAAAAATCCGGCTATATATTTGCACGATTATTTCTGTATCGAATTTATGACAGAAGGTTCAGCGTGATCCCGGTAAGTCGGGACGGTTCTGCGCAATCGGACTTTAAACTGCGTGCCCATTCCCTCCACCGAGTCTACGGCAATCGTACCGTGATGACGCTCCACTATACTTTGACATAAGGCCAGCCCCAAACCTGTACCTTTCGTTTTGGTGGTGTAAAAAGGTTGGAACAGCTTTTCAAGCTGTTTTTGCGGAATTCCCGGACCTGTGTCCTTTACTTCGAGTTCCACGAAATCCCCTTCCTCATGAGTCGAAATGGTCAACACCCCCTTTTCTCCCATAGCTTCCATCGCATTACGTGATAAATTAAGCAGCAACTGCTTCATTTCCTTAGGGTTCAAATGCAGCATCGTCACATGCTCCTCCAGCTTTAGCTCAATCGTCTGCCCCCTCAGATTCGCATCTGCCCACAATAAAGGCGTCAGTTCGCGAATAATATCATGCAGATGACATTGCTCCTTCTCGACAATCCGATTCTGGGCCAGTGAAAGGAAATCGTTAATAATTCCGTTCGCCCGGTCAAGTTCCTCCATCACAATACGGTAGTAATGGTTGAGAGATTCTGGACTTTTCTCACGCATAAGCTGTAAAAAACCACGCACAACCGCCATCGGATTACGTATTTCATGAGTAATGCCCGCTGCCATCTGTCCGACCAGACTGAGCCTCTCGAAATTGCCTAGCTCACTGCGCAGCGTCTCCAGCTCTGTAATATCTTGCAAGGCGATAATGACGCCTGTCGTTTGGTTTACGTGTTTATCCCGAATAGGAAGGAAACTTGAGAAGAATACTTTGGGAGTAACATTTATAAAATCAGCACCCGCCTCTCCTTGCAACGCTTTTGCAACTCGTTCGTTAACCACAGGCAAAGCGCTAAAACCATATAACGAGGTCAATGGACGGCCTACCACCTCAGGCAGTGTAATGTAGGGATCGAAGTCCTGGTAGAGTTCCAGCATCGTTTTGTTCATATGTATAACTCGTTCTTCGCTGTCCAGAGTAACAAGAGATAACGGCATCAAATCCATAACTTGACGCAGCTTATCCACTTCAATTAAGTATTTGCTCGTAAATTCAGTCACATCACGCCGCAGCGCCAGCTTCTCAAAGGCATTATGCATCAGACTCACGACCGTAAAACTTGCCAGCACACCTGCACCAATATTCCAGAACGTTGTAAGTAAGTCAGGAATGTATACCGAAATATCCTGTTTGCCCCACAGTAGCGGAAATATCGCCTTAAACAGCATATCAGCCACAACATATGCGGAGATTAGGAGTTTTTTGTCCACCAAGGTTCCTCTTTGAAAAAACTTGACATGCAGCAGCATAAAAGGAAAAAGAATAAAACCCGTACCCACATACATCGGGGACATTTCTGTCGACTGGGCTATAATCAGGACACCCATCAGTGCGGAAGCGGCGAGCACGAAGGCAGTGCGACGTCTACCGTACATGATGCCAACAGCAAGGGGAATAATACCGAGATTGGAAGGTAGACCATACGGAGACTGATATTGAAAGAGTGTACATAGCAATATGGCTGGCAAGCAACACAGATACAGTATTCCTTGATTGGGTCCAGGAAGCAGATTGCCGCCCCAAACCTTTTTCTTATCCCCATAATCCGTTAATATAGAGAAAAAACCCGCCGATATAACGGCAAGGAGAACTTGGAGCACACTTTCCTTCAACGCAATTAACAAGGACTTCTCCCCCTCATCATCTTTCCTTGACGCCGTTAGTTGAATTAAAGCACAGGCTACAATATATTACAATATATGTGTTAAAATCCCGGTGTAGAACGACAAAATCTGCTAAATACTAGATGTATATAACAGGAACGTTTTTACGCGTTTTAAATTCCTGCAAATTGAAATATATACGTGTTTACTGTGCTCTAAGGCTATCCGAAGCGACGGTATTACGATATGATGAAAAATCGGTTACACCATTCTGAATTTTTTGAAAATTTGTCGACGAAAAGGAAGAGGTTTATGACTTACGACGTTATTGTGATCGGAGGCGGCTCAGCCGGATTAATGGCTGCTGCCGCTGCCAGCGGTGAGGGCGCCAAGGTGCTTTTGCTTGAAAAAGGAAATAAGCTCGGGCGAAAGCTGGGGATCTCTGGTGGAGGCCGTTGCAATGTCACGAATGCCAAAGAGCTGGACGAACTCATTCGGCACATTCCCGGCAATGGCCGTTTTCTGCACAGTGCACTGGCGGCTTTCGGCAATCGGGATATCATCGCCTTTTTTGAACAGCTGGGTATAGCCTTAAAGGAAGAAGACAATGGGCGTATGTTTCCAGTGACGGACAAAGCCAAAACAGTTGTCGATGCTTTGATCAACAAGGTACGCTCTCAAGGAGTCGAGATTCGGACAAGCTGTCCTGTTCAAGAGGTTATTTACAATGAAGGCCATACGGCTGGGGTGCGGCTGCGTTCCGGTGAAATCCTACATAGCCGTAATGTCATTGTAGCCGTTGGCGGCAAATCCGTCCCGCATACAGGCTCGGAAGGTGACGGCTATGCATGGGCAGAACAAGCAGGGCATACGATTACGGAACTGTACCCAACAGAGGTGCCGTTGACCTCAGGCGAGACGTTCATCCAGACGAAAGAGCTTCAGGGACTATCCTTACGCGATATCAGTCTGACCGTATGGAATGCGAAGCAAAAGAAAGTTGTCGTCCATGAAGGAGATATGATTTTTACACATTTCGGTCTATCTGGCCCAACTGCTTTGCGGTGCAGTCAGTTTGTCGTCAAGGGAATGAAAAAGGATAAGGTAAACACGGTGTTGTTGACTCTGGATTTACAGCCTCACAAACATGCCGATGAAGTCTACCGTGAGACGCTGGAATTGGCATCGGTCGATGCTAAAAAAGCGATCAAAAATGTGCTTAAGCCTTATTTACCGGAACGCTTGATTCCATTGTTGCTCCAGCAAGCCGAACTGCGTGAGGATTTGACCTATGATCATATTCCCAAGCAGCAATGGCAAGAACTTGCTCATCACATTAAGGCGTTTCCAATCCGTGTGAACGGTACGCTCTCTCTAAAGGAAGCATTTGTTACCGGGGGCGGTGTGAATTTGAAGGAAATTAATCCGAAAACGATGGAGTCCAAGCTGATGCCTGGATTGTTCTTCTGCGGTGAGATTCTCGATATTCACGGTTACACAGGTGGTTATAATATTACAGCGGCGTTTACGACAGGGCATACAGCAGGAACCCAAGCGGCTAATAACGAGATGCTGTAGGAGTGGGAGGCACTACGCGTAGGCTTTGATCTTACGATCGCTGTTGCTTCTCCAGATTCAAATCCTCCGCTGCGCTGCAAACCGCCATTACATCCGCATTCTTATAGGAAAAGTAGGAAGGAAATCAAAAAGACTTAAATCAGTCATATTGCTGATTTAAGTCTTTTTTTGAGTAATCGCGTATTGAACAAGCTCTATCTTGTTTTGACATTTGCCGCTATTCTATACCTCAATAATGATAGGTAAAATCATGGGTCTTCTCTTCGTCTGACTGTAAATAAACCGGCCAACATCATCTTTTAACATCTGCTTAATCAGTCCCCACTGACTCATTTCAATTTCTGTTAACTCGTTCACTGTGGACATAATCGTGTCGTGGATCTGACTCATGAGCTCTTCGGAATCCTTAACATATACAAAGCCTCTTGAAATGACCTCTGGCGTTGCGAGCATTTGTTTCTCATTTTTGCTCAACGTCATCACAATAATCAGCATTCCGTCTGAAGAAAGCTTTTTACGGTCTCGTAGTACAATATTACCTACGTCCCCTGTTACCAACCCGTCTACCAAGCTATTGCCGGCTGATACTTTGGGCCCCAGGGATGCTCTTCCCTCTTCGATTTGAACAGTGTCACCGTTATGGACGATAAATACATTCTCCATCGGAATCCCCACAGACTCCGCTAGCTGACGATGCTGATACAACATCCTGAATTCACCGTGTATGGGAATCAAATACTCAGGTTTCATCAGGGTCATCATTAATTTTAATTCTTCCTGGCTGCCATGACCGGATACGTGCATTCCCGTGGAGCTGCCTGATCCATAAATAACCTGGGCACCCAGCACATACAAATTATCAATGACCTGGGAAAGGTTTCGCTCATTCCCCGGTATGGCTCCCGCAGCAATGATGACCGTATCACCAGGCAAAATTTCGATTTTGGGATGCAGGGAATTGGCTAAACGTGACAATGCGGCCATCGGCTCTCCCTGACTTCCGGTACATAAAACTGCAATTTCTTCTGCGGGGAACCGCTCTGTTTCCCCCGGCTCAATCAACAAATCCTCAGGCATATGCAAGAAGCCCAGCTCCTTCGCCACCGAAACCACATTTACCATACTGCGTCCGAGTAAAACCAGTTTGCGACCTGTTTCCACAGCCGCGTCAATGACTTGTTGAACACGGTTCACATTAGAAGCGAACGTGGAGATAAATACCTGCTGCTTGGCTCTGGCAAATGCATCTAGAATATGCCCGCCAACCAAACGTTCTGAAGGGGTAAATCCCGGTCTTTCCGCATTTGTACTTTCGGAGAGCAGCACTTTTACCCCCTTCTTTCCTATTTCAGCCATTCGATGAAGATCGGGAAAAGGTCCGCTTACGGGAGACATATCGAATTTGAAATCCCCGGTATGGACCACATTGCCTTCCGGTGTCTGAAAAAAGACACCCAGGCAATCCGGGATACTGTGGACCGTGGTGAAAAAAGAGGCCTGAATCGTTCCCGCTTGAACGGTTGAATCTGCATCTATAAGATGAAGCTCAGCATCACGTAAAAGATTGTGCTCCCTTAACTTAATCTTAATTAATTCGATGGTGAGCTTTGTGCCAAAAACGGGCATATTAATCTGTTTCAGCAGATAGGGAATACCTCCGATGTGATCCTCATGCCCATGAGTCACAATGAGCGCTCTGACTTTATCCTGATTTTCCAGCAGATAGGTGACATCGGGCACAATAAGGTCAATACCAGGCAAGTTCTCATCAGGAAACTTGGAGCCACAATCGATAACGACAATATCCTGATCGTATTGGATGAAATACATGTTTTTCCCGATTTCATTAACACCGCCTAGAGCAGCAACGAGTAATCTATTATCAGCATGCATCAATTTTATTTCCTCCTTAGGAAAATGCTATCCATATTATTCATTTTTCACGTAAACTTATGCACAAAAAGAACCCTTGTCTCTAAAAGACAGGGGCTCTCACTTGATTTATTAGATACCCACCGCAGCCGAAATTGCAGCAAAAATAGCAGCAACTAACCACAGGATGGGGAATAGCTTGAAGATTACCTTCAGCCACTGTCCAAAGCTGATCCGGGCAATGGCCAATCCCGCCAGCAGTACTCCGCCTGTCGGTGAAATGAGATTGGTTAACCCGTTACCGAATTGGTACGCTGTGACTACTGCTTCACGATTGATACCTACAAGATCGCCAAGCGGTGCAAGTACAGGCATTGTTAGTGCTGCTTCCCCCGAAGAAGATGGGACCAGGAAAGTAATAATATTGTGTGCAACCAACATAATGGTAGTGAACAAGTAACTTGGCAATCCTTCCAGAATGCTTGCGAGTGCATTCAATACGGTATCGATGATCATACCCTGCTCGGCGATAATCAGAATTCCGCGGGCGAGACCTATGATCACTGCAGCGTAGATGAATTCTCCACACCCTTTTACAAAATTCTCAGCTATTTCCTTCTGGCTCATTTTAGTAACTACCCCGACAAAAAGACCGAGTGCGAAGAAAAGGGCGCCGATTTCAGTCATATACCAGCCTTTGGCCAAAATTCCCCAGACAATGGCTCCAAGCGTTACAATAAATCCACCTATAATTAATTTGTCCCGAAACGTGAAGACGACGTCCTCACCTGTATTTTCTTTTATAAACTGCTCGCGATTTATAATATCACTCTGAAAAACAATGGATTTCTCCGGATTTCTCTTAACCCGGTGCGCATACCACATTGTAAAGGCAATAGAAATCATAGTAAATACAAGCCATTCAATAAATCTCAGCCAGAGCTGAGGATTCCCCTCCACCCCTGCGATCCCCTGGGCAATCAATACTGAAAAAGGATTAACAGTCGAACCAACATAGCCAATTTGCGTTCCCAGAAATAGAATGAGAATAGCAGTCATAGAATCGAAGCCTAGGGCAAACATTAATGGAATAAAAATCGCATAAAGCGGAATAATTTCTTCGCTCATCCCAAAGGTAGAGCCTCCGAGACTGAATATAACCATGGCAATTGGAATAAGCAGAATCCCCTTATTTTTCAGCCGTCTGGCAAGAGCTGTCAGGGCACGGTCAATGGCTCCCGTCTGCAGTATAATCCCGAAGGAGCCGCCCACAATAAGGACAAAAGAGACGACATCGGCGGCATTGATAATCCCCTCAATAGGAGCGCTTAGGATTTGGGGGAGTCCTTGTCTTAAATCACCGTTCTCACCCGTTTTGGGCACAGTGTGATAGGTTCCCGAAACGATCGCGGTTTTGGTCACACCGTTCACTGTAACTTCATGCCGGTCAAATTGTCCGCTGGGTACAATCCATGTCAATGCGGCGACTGTAATAATAATCAAAAATATTAAGGTATAGCTATGGGGCAAGGATAATTTCCATTTCTTTTTCTCGATGTTCATGTTTATCCCTCATTCCAAGAATGGTTATAAGTAACCTTCCCTCCCATAATGGTCAGTATCACTTGGGCATCCCTGATATCACCAGCGGATGCATTAAGAAGGTTGCGGTCAAAAACGGCGATGTCAGCATATTTTCCAGCCTCCAGCGTGCCTGTGACCTCTTCCATATAACAATGTCTGGCTCCATTAATGGTCCATGCTTTTAAAACTTCGGATGGCGGCATCCCACGATCGGGATACCAGCCTCCAGCAGGTGATCCGTCCGGAAATAACCGATGAGAAGCTGAGTACAGTGAATCAGGAACACTTGTGATAAATAAAGGCAGATCAGTCCCAATGGTTATTGGCACGTTAGCCTCCAGCATAGATTTATAATTATAAAATCGGTTTTCATTACCTTTGCCTACCACAACAGGCATATAGGCCTCTTCATAGGTTGGATTCAGTAGCAGGATTTGGGCGTAGACTTCGGCAAAAATTTCGTTTTTGCCCATTCTGATCAAATCATCTGGATGAGGATACTCTAGATCACTGATAGAATGTCTGATAAGGTTATTACCTTGTTGTTCGCGGCATTTTTCAATCATGGATACCGCTTGGCGAATCGCAGCATCACCTTCTGCAGTTAGGCAGCATTTGATACCTTGGCTGTCCGCTTCCAGCACAGAGGCTTCAATTTTTTCGTAATCAACCGTCCTCAAATTCGTGACTTCAGGCATATCTGCGTACGGTTCCAGCATGTCCCCCGTATGATCTGCTACGACGCCGTCAAGCATCAGCTTGTATCCTTGGAAACGAATAAGGTCCCCATTATAAAGTGCTTTATACTTCATACCGGTGGCAATATCCAACGGTTCAACAACGGGTTCAAGTGAGAAATGAAATCGGAGCGGCAGTTCTCCTGTTTCTTTCAATTCTTCTAGAATCGGCAGCAGCTCGCTATGCCGGTCAAAGCCAATATCTTTTATGGAGGTAACTCCTCGTGCAGCTAGTATGCGGCAAAACTCCATAAACTCTTGTTTGACAAGGCTGTGATCCTTCATCATAGCTTGGAGCAGCAAAGCGCGTGCCTCAGCACTGCATTGATCCGGCAAAAATTGATATTTCTCCTGAGCCAGTCGGTTCATCCAGCAGTAGCTTTTATTTAGGTTAATGGCAATTACCGCCCGATCAGGGAACAGCTCGTCCAACAAGCTTTGCTCAGGCAGCTTGCCCCAACCTTCCTCGCTCCAGCCGTAAGCGGTTACATCTTTCCCTGGCGGAAGGTTGTTTGCCGCTTGTAGCATGGATTCCATTGCTTCTTCAATAGAGGCTGCATGAGTCAAATCCACGCCCCGATGCATCGACATATATCCGGTAAAAAATACATGGTTGTCATGAACTCCTGGCATGATAAAAGCATCGCCCAAATCACAGACAACCGTTCCCGCTCCTATCCAAGCTTGTGCCTCCTCGGGACGCCCCACTGCTGCAATACATTCTCCTCGCAGTGCAATAAACCCCGGCGAGGATTCATTTTCTAAGCCATTAAAAATAGCATTTGACAGTAAAACTTTGTCCGCTAAAGTGTCATTCTTCCCTTGCACAATTTCACCCCCTCATTATTCATCCGTCCCACTACATAACGTAATATAACGTTATAATATAGCTTCTGCTTCTCTTATAGAGTGGAAGCAGAAGCTGCGCCGTACCTGAATACATTTACATAACAGGCAACGGATTTATATTGAGAATTGATAACGATCTCCAATGATGTACTGTTTACCTACATGAACGGGGCCTCCATGCTGATCATAAATAATCGTATGCATGTAGAACAACGCCTGTCCGATGGCCGTCTCCAGCAGCTTTGCCTGGTATTCATCCGCCAAAGCGATTTGTAATATCGTCTCTCCTGGTTGGTTAGGATCAATGCTGTATTTATGACGCAACAGTTCGTATACAGAGCCCTCCAACTGTTCTTCCATTAGAAAAGAAAATCGGTCATAAGGATACAAATTATTCTCCAGCATTAGTGGTCGATCACCGGCGTATCTTTTGCGCTGAATATATAACACTTTTTCTCCTTGTGGCAGCTGCAACTGATGTGCAATTTCCTCATCTGCTTCTATGATTTCACGTTCTGTGACCACACTGTGTGAAGATAGGCCGTTGGATTTGCAGGCAGCCGTAAAGCTGATGACATGTTCAATCTTCCGCCCAATTTTGGGTACATTGACAAAGGTACCTTTTCCTTGACGTTTGGTCAGATAACCTTCATGAACCAATTCGGCAATGGCTTTTCTTACGGTAATTCGACTTACATTGTAGGTCTCGCTTAGCTCGGTTTCGGTCGGTATACGGCTTCCCTGCGTAAATGTTCCATTATGAATAGCCGTTTTGACCGCTTTTTGTAATTGAATATATAATGGCTCTGCTTGGTCCGAATTCAACATAATGTGCCCTCACTTGTCATATAACGTTATATTACTCCCACTTAGAGTATCAAATGTTACATATTCTTACAAGTGAAGATATTTGAACATAATTTTTTAGTAGCGGACGCCGTATCCGAAAGAACCTTCTACCAGACAGCTCTGGGCGGCAACCCTCGTGCCTTCTGCCATAGCGTCCTGAATGTTGCCATTTTTCAAAAAGCTCAGTAAAAAGGCGGTTATATAAGAGTCTCCTGCCCCCATCGTATCCACAGCGTCCACGGAATCAGGCATTTGAAAATAGAACTTCGTACCATCATAGGCGATAGATCTATCTCCGCCGCGTGTGGCTACCAGAATTTGCCCCTCTTTTTTTCGATTGGAGCGGATATAGTTCTGCGTCTCTTCATCCGTCATATGGCTGCAAGAGAAGAAAGCGAAATCGGCGTACGCAATATATTTCTCCACCTGTGCATCTATGAAATCATCCGAAAAGTCAAAAGAAAGAGGGATTCCCAGCATCTTCAATTCAGGCAGCAAGTGCCCTGTATGACTGTACAAGCCGGTGTGAATAAGGTCGAACCCGCCAACATAGGCCTTGTCATCTTCACTCAGCTTCAGCGGATGGAGACGTGTAACTCCTCCCTCATTGCTGCCCAGAAATACTCTGTCTCCGTCTTCCAGGGTTACACGTGCGCAGCCGTTCTCACCGCTGTGATATCTGCACCGTGAAATGTCGATTTCCAGCTCACGGAGAATGTGTTCTACATGCTGTGCTTCGTTATCATCTCCGAATACTCCGATAAAGGCTGCATCTACTCCCGCTTTTTTGGCAAACACACTGAAATTAAGCGCATTGCCGCCAGGATACATCATGCGCAGATGAACATATTTATCTACCACATTATCGCCAATGCCTAGAACTTTCATGATGGTTTCCTCCTGTTGGTAAGTGCGCTTAGTAAGCTACTTTGCCCATATAACGGCGAGTTTCCAGTGGGTGATTGCGTACATTTGCGAGTGCTTCACGATAAACACATACAATGCTGTAAAATAAAACCGGGTTAAAAAACTCGACGACCTCGTCGGCAATAGTTCCAATTCCAAGCTCCTTTGCATCGATCACTTCCACTTTCTCGGCATATTGATTCAAGAAAGTCTGTGCCCGCTCATCCAATGCCCGTGTGCGTCCTTCGTTGATCATCAGAATAAATGGAGTTTCTTTATCCGTTACTTCAAACGGTCCGTGGAAAAATTCACCCGAATGGATTGAAGCCGCATGAAGCCATTGCATTTCCATTAGAGAGCAGATAGCAAATCCGTACGCATGTCCATAAGAAGCTCCGCTGGTCAGGATATAGAAGAGGTCTTCATTGCGATATTTGTCAGCGAATACACTGGCACGCGGTTCAACTTGTATTTTTGCCCGGTTAATAATTCCATTGATTGCTCCCAAGCCGTTCTGGAAAGCTTGATAATGCACATAGCCTTCAGCGATTTGAAGCAGCTCAACAGTAAGCTCCAAAATAATAGCCATCGGGTTATTTTTGACATCGCTCTCATCTCCCCACTCGTAGAGGAATGAATAATCAGAATAATTGAGCAGTGTCGCTTCACTATTGTGGGTTAAGCCGATGGTGTAAGCGCCTTTCTCTTTGGCTGATTTAGCAGCTGCAACCGATTCCGGCGTGTTTCCTCCATGGGAACACACGATGACTACAGCGTTTTTACCTAATCGTTTTGGCAGTGCGTGCACAAACTCATTCGCCGTATACATCCCTGCTACCAGCTTCTTTGCTTCACTATCCAGAAAATATTTTGAGGGATACATATCGACTAATGAGCCCCCGCAGGCTACTAAATACACCTCAGAAATCTCTCCGCTTGCTTGTTCATAAATCGTCTGAACCGTCTGTTGTACATTCATTTTTATCTCTCCTTTTTATATAACGTTATATAACGTATTGTTTACGAGATAAATATAAGCGCTTTCAATAAAAGTGTCAACCCCAATTATTCGATCAAATAAACTTTTTTTATAACCTGTCATTAAAAAAGCTCTAATCCTTGTGTGAACGGAATTAGAGCTCCTTTTTTAGATTTAATTCATTGATAGGTTGGTTGGCAATAACGAGGCTACTCCTACAATATACGCACAAAAAATATGGTCTTATAAATGGGTTTGTCCGAATAAACTTAAATAGACAAAATACATAACATCCAATAAAAAACAAGGAGGGAGTCACCATTAATACTTTTATCAGTTATATTTTTCTTGGTCTGTCACTTTCGGCCCCTATTGGACCGATTAATGCCGCACAGTTGGATCGGGGTATCAAGAATGGTTTTTGGCACGCCTGGTTTATTGGGCTTGGTGCAATAACCGCAGACATTATCTATATGCTGCTTGTTTATTTGGGAATGATTCACCTTCTTAATGCTCCGTTTGTCAAAGCTTTTTTATGGCTGTTTGGTTTTTTCGTACTTGTGTATACAGGTATTGAAAGCATCAAAAATGCAGGTGTGATTTCAGAATCCGAATTAAGGGGAAATGGTAATACATTAAGTAACTCATTTATGTCCGGTTTTCTAATGTCATTATTTAATCCTCTCTCCATCCTTTTTTGGCTTGGCATTTACGGATCCATACTCGCAAACGTCGCTAATACATATCCAGTACAACAGCTAATGATCTATAGCGGAGCGATTGTATTAGGCGTGTTACTCTGGGATGTGACCATGGCAGCCGCTTCAAGTATTTTCCGGCGGTTCTTAAAAACCGGATTGCTTAAAACCATCTCTTGGATGTCCGGATTATCTCTTATCGGTTTTGGCTTTTATTTTGGCGTACAAGCATTTCAATTACTTTTTTTACGCTAACGCTTAACTCACTGACAACGTTAACGAGATTCCTTTGCGTGCTTTCGGCGAACCCATTGTACAATGAGGTCACATATTGCAATTAACAAGACAAGCAGTAAGCTGATGTACACTCCCGGGCGGCTAAGTTTATGAAAAAATGATCCGACCACAGCCATAGCTATCAACAATAATCCAATCCAACGTTTAATATTGTTTGATCTGCTCGATTCCAGTAGCTTACCTGAAGACAGCAAAATAAAGCACCAATTATACAACAGCATTAAACCCGCTGCTGTAGTGATATATTCATATACTTTTCCCGGTAGCAGCAACGACATTACGATGGCTGATATTAATCCAACGGAGATCAAACTAAGTGCATAAAGGGGATATTTGCCCTTCCACTTCCGTGAAAATAATTTGGGCGCATCTCCTTCCTGTGCAAGCGTAAGCATCATAGATGTCTCTGCGTATAGGGATGCTGTCATTGTGGAGAACCCTGCAATAATAAGCACTCCATTAAATAAATGAGGCACAAAAACCAGGTGATCACTGCTAAGCGCAAGCACAAAAGGACTTTCTTTCGGGTTAAAGGCACTTAATGGCACCATAGACACAGCCAGACCAATTGAAAGCACATACACTGCAACCAGTGTAATCAGCATTACCTTGCCTGCTTTAGGTGCATCCTCCGGTTTTTGAAGCCGATTAGACATAATTCCGAGCACTTCAATACCTCCGTATGCATAAAAGGCAAAAATAAAAGATGACCACAATCCTATGCCCCCAGTCGGAAAAAATTCTTTGTAACTGATGGGGAACTTCGGATTATATTTTCCTCCTCCGATCCAGCCTGCCAAAAGAGCAACGGCCAAAACCAGAAACATAACAATAGCTGCCATCTTAATGATGGCCAGTACATTTTCAACTCGATCAAAACCCTTATTGCCAAAAAAAACAATCACAAGCCCTAAAATCCCGAAGCCTGCTGCAAATATCCACATCGGTACCTGAGGAAACCAAAAGCGTGAGAATATAGATAGCGCGGTTAGTTGGCTCCCATTGATAAGCAATTCTGAGAACCAATACACCCATCCACTGCCGAATCCTGCCCAACTTCCAAATGCTTTTTGGGCATAGGAACGGAAAGAACCCTGTTCAGGATGATCTGCCGTCATGCGCGAAAGGGCATCAAACACCACATATGTTCCCACTGCTGCAAAAAAGTATGCAATCAGCACGGCTGGACCACCTATGGAGATCGCTAAGCCAGACCCGAGGAAATATCCTGTACCAATGGTACCTGCAACGCCTAATAAACTAAGTTGCCACCATTTTAGTTTTTGATCTTTTTGCTTAACAGCTGAAGACTTGCCCATAATGAAAATCACCCTATTCCTGATATTGAGACCTAGTTCTCCGATATTATGATTGCCTTCTTCACCATATTTCATGTGGACAGCAATTCATTTCGTTATTTGTGATTTCTGGATTAGAAGTGTGACTATTTATGTAATAAAAAAGCACCAGCAAACTCGTTTAAGGTTTGCTGATGCTTTTTCTACATAAAACCAGAGACTTCATTTGGGACTAAATAGATCTTTTGTTGCGTTAATGATTAATTATCAAAATTTAGACATAGAAAGTGCCTTGTCCGCATTTTGGATATCCATTTGAATTTGCTGCTCTGGATCATAAGCATTATAGTAGCCATTGTTCTTCATATAATTAAAAATTTGTTCATGAAGATTAACAGCTTTGCTCAATTGGTCACAAAGAACATTGCGAACTTCCGAACTAGTTGACTCTGTCAGGGCAATTGCATAGCTTTTAATTCCACTTTTAGCCGAAATCAACAGGTCTGAAGCGATCACCTGATCCGTCATTCCGCCCATTCCAGTCATGTTCTGAACAATAGAATTCACGTTAATCCTCCTTTAAATTACACGAGCAGATTTTTAAGCTGTTGAATATCTTGTGTGCCACCGTTAACATCCTGCTGCAAAATGTTTTTTAAATTTGTGTCTGATACTAAAGGAATCATGGTTTGGGCTTTTGTTAGGCAAGTTGTTTTAAACGTAAGTAGCTCATGCAATTCCAATTTTTCGTGAACTCCTAATTTTTGCAAGGTCAAGACCTCCTTTCTGAAATTGTTATTCCCTGCTGTCGTTGCTATTTATGCATATCCTACAGAATTTCAATTCTGGTGAAAGCTCTAACTGAGTTTTTCCCACACAAAAAAAGCTCCTTCAAAGCCACAATAATTAATGGTCTTATAGGAGCTTTATCCTAATATGAGCTGAACAGTGAAGACTCAAATTCTAATCATGACTTTTAGGACAAAATCAGATATGGATGCTTCCAGAAAATCCATCCACTTCGTCTTCAGGTTGTTGATCAGAGCTGACGTTGTGCTCCTCCATCGTATTAGTGTACGTTTGAGAGGAGCCATTTTTATAAGCTTCGCTCCAGTCTTCGTTGATCGTGTGTGCCGGGATAATCCAATCTTCCGGGCTATAACCTGGATTATGTACACCTGTATTTCCTTGCAAACCGGGATATTGATCCGGTTTAGAGAAAAGAGTCCCTACCTCAATCATGCTTCCTTCATAGGCTTGGCAAATTTCCAATGCAGACAGCACATCCTGGTTCTCAATATGAACACTGAGACCTGTGTCACCATTTGTGCTGGCAGAGTATCCAATTTCCTTTAATGTTTCACAGGCTTGGACGGCTTGCTGCGGATCACGAAATTGAAAACGGAAAGAACCTGTATCCATGTGTTTCATCTCCTCTGAAGTAGCTTATTTGGTTAATTGGGGTTCATCAAGCTAGGTATGTTATTTTTAATATAACCAACCGGAACAGTATTTTTACATTCAAAACCTTTATTTTTCAAAAATTTACTTTAAAGCTTTGAAATTAAATAGTTAAAAAAGCAGCTACTGTGACAAATCGCATGTTTTCGCTACGTAAATCCCTTTATGCTAGTAACAAGGGTATGGTTGCCCGGTCATCCGAGCCGAGCGGTCAAAGGATGCCCAAATCCATACATAAAGGCGGAATGAAGATGATAGATTACCGAACATTGGTGACACAGCAATCCATGCATTTGTATAGCGTGTTTGCCAAGTCATTCAAAAGTGTAAACGAACATGCGGTTGCTGGCATCAAAACGGTGGGCTTCAACCCAACGGCCTTCGCCGTGATGGAAGTTTTATATCACAAGGGCGCACAGCCAATCCAACAAATTGGAGCAAAGTTGCTTCTTCAAAGCGGAAATGTCACTTATGTTATCGACAAACTGGAAAGCCGCGGTTATTTGCACCGTCACCCGTGCGACCAAGATCGTCGGATTATATATGCAGAATTGACGGACGAAGGACAACGTGTCATGGACGAAATTTATCCTGATTATACACGTCAGATTGAACGTGCCTTTAGCGGAATCAGTGAAACCGAAAGAGATCAACTCATCGGCTTGCTCAAAAAATTGGGCCGTAGCGCTGATAACTTGTCACCTTATCACAAATAGAATGAATAGTAATTTTAGCAACTAATCGTTTGTGAATAAACGAACAATCTTATAGCTGTGCTAAAACGAAAATTTAGATTTACACAGAAAAGTCCACCCTTATATTCATGGGTGGACTTTTTATATACCAGAATAGAGCGAAATATGCCTAAGCTTACGAATAGCATAAGTACCTGCTATCGGCTAAAATATTTGACCACTACATTGTTAAACACTGCCGGACCGCCATCGGAAAAAAGAGTAATTTTCTGATCCTCTAATCGTGGGAATATTAAGGAGGAATAAGCTACTTCTCCACCATCTACAAACACTTCAATGCTGGTTTTATCGACGAGAATGTTCAGGTGGACCTTTTTCTTATTAGCATCAAAAGGCGCCTTGCTCTCTACATATTTTCCACTCTGATCCGGCTGCCCGGTGTTGGCTCTATTTACGTAGGAGTATTGACCGTCCACTGAGACACCCACATCGACATGACGCTTGCCATCCGTCGACTCTCGAAGCCTCAATCCTACATTTTTAATCGTGGACCAAGATACATCCGCCTCTAACTGATAGGCATCGCCTGCTACCGGAAGACGGTGAGCACCCTCTACTTTAATCGTTCCTAATGATTTTTTGGATGTTTGGAATCGCTCCAAATGGGGTACCGGCTGTGAAACCAAACGATATCCAGCATCTGCCGTAACTTTTAGTCGAATTTGGCGAACAATCGAATCCATTCCATTAAAGCCTTCCTTTAGGGTAGGCGTGTTATTGGCATAATCCCAATTATTCATCCAGGCCAGAGCATAACGGTGGCTATATTTATCTTTATCTTTTCCTTCCTCGAACGTAACTGCACCATACCAGTCAAACCCATAATCCAGCCACTCAGGTTCACTGTGATTAGGGAGAAATGCTTCTCCATTAAAATCTCCCGTCCAATAGGCATACGTGTTGGGTCCGCCTGTTGATTTGCTATTGGCGCTCACACCCAGAATCCATTGATAGGTTCCATTATCCGCACGCATCCGGTAAAGGTCAGGACATTCCACAAGCCCAATATTTTCCGTTTGAAAGCCGCTCGTATACCGCCAATTCTTTAAATTATCAGACTCATAAAAGCCAATCTTCGTTCCCTCTGCCATGACCATCACCCATTGATTACGTTGAGGATCTCGGATGATTTTGGGATCTCTGAAGTCCTTTGTACCGGGGTTGGACATCACAGGCTTGTTGCGGTAAGAAGTAAACGTCTTGCCTTTGTCCTTACTGTACCACAAAAATTGTTCCTGCTTTCCGCCATCTGCGGAGGGCTGTGTCACAATGGCTACCAGCGTGCCTTTTCCAAAACCTGCGGTATTATTATCATCGATCACGACCGAACCGGACCAAGGATCTCCATTCGGGTTCGTATATTTTGGAATCGCCACCCCTTCATCTTTCCAATGAACCAGATCGGTGGATGTGGCATGTCGCCATTCTGTACCGTTCTTTTTGGGATAATCCCGATTATATAAATAGTAATAATGATATTTTCCATCCATATAAATAGGCCGTTGCGGATCATTCTTCCACTTATCCGGAACGGTAAAATGATAGGCTGACCGGTAGGTCGGTGTTGTTTGCTTACTTTGATTCGCTTGATTTTTTGGAGTTGCAGCAGATTTTTGGGGTTTGCCTGCATCCTGTTGGTACATACTCCAACCCATAGCTATAAATATAGTTAAGCCTGTGATGATTACAACGGATCGTATCCAAATATTCTTGGGAGCTTTTTTTCTCATTATGACGATCCTCCTTACCTCTCATTGCATCGTTATGTATCGTCCGATGGACGACAGATCGGGTTGCTACCAAGCTGCCGCCTTCGGACATACTGCTTATACCTACTTATTTCTTGCCATACTCATTTTGGGGTTCTTTTTTGTCCTTTTCTGGATCAATCGTGATTTGCCCTTGTTCCAGTATACCGTTTTTCACAACAGAGGTTTTCGAACCTTTAATATTCAGCAGGAAGCTTGGCGCGAAAGTAGATTTGTGATCCGGGAAAAGCCCACGATTGGTCATATAACTCGACACAACTACGTTATTGCCTTTGCCTTGCGGGATAGCAAAATGGGCATACGTCCAGGTAATATCATCACGATCCAGATCCTGATGAAGAACGAGACCGGTTCCATTCAACGGTTTATAAGGCCCTGTCAAGGAAGTAGAAACATAACCCAGCATGTAAATATCATCGTCACCGATCGCATCTACAGTCACCTTAGAACCTCTTGTACTCGTAAATAAATACCACAAACCGTTCATTTTGAACACATTCGCCCGTTCAATTTCATCTGTTACCAGATTGGATGCAATCAAAGGAGGCATTACATTTTTCAACGTATAATCATCATTCAATTCAACGATACCCAGTGCGCCGTTCGCCAGCTCAGCTCCCTTTTTCTTAGGACTTTGCAGCAGGTTTTGTTGCTCTTCCGTGAAGAATTTCTTATTGCCGCCATAATAAGCTGGGTTTTGAATCGAATCTTCGCCCTGATAGCCTGTTTCTGTCCCTGTGTTGGCTTCAAATATAATATATTTGTGGCCTTGATCCTCGACATAGTGAGGGTCTCTAAAGGTATGATTATCCATATCCACGCCAACGCTTTGCTGTACATTTTGATAGATTTTCCCATCTCCACCGTCATAGATCGATTTCAAATCCTCGACTCCATCTACTTTCAGTGTCTTATCATCAGGCTGAGAGACATTAATTTGAGCCGTGCTCAAGGTTTGCTTGCCGTATAATTTGTTATTCGGATCATACGGCTGTCTGCTGGTATAGAATAAACGTACTTGTCCATCAGAGGTTAAGGTAGCTGAACCTGACCATTCTTCTGACTGATTTTTTAGAATCGGATCGTTGGCAAGCAGTTTATCATTGTCTTTAAATACTCTGCCAGCGTTTTTCCAGCCGCTCAGTGAAGTATTGCCCGCTTTTTGATAGAACAGGTATATGAATGTATCCTCGCCTCTTTTAGGATCGCCTGCCAGTCCAAAAACGATATTGTACCCCTTGTAATTGGCTACTGTGCCATCGGCATTTTGTAACGGCCAAGAGTCCCAGACATCGAAATCAATCAGCTTGCCTGAGCTGTCGCGACCCATAGCAGAAGGAATATTCTTAATTGTAGACGCATCGAAGGACGGAACCTCATATTTCTCTTTGCCTTGCTGTTTGAAAATATTCAGCATGTCATTACGCGTAATTTGCGTAAATGCATTGTCTGTTTTGAGATCAGATGCATCATTTTCCTCGGCAAAAGCCTGAACGCCGCCTCCTAACAGCAAGGTAGTTGCTACTGTTGCAGTGGCTGCTTTACTGAACCATTTGTTAAACTTCAAGTACTCCATCTCCCTTAATCTAATTATGCTTCTAGATTTGAAACCCAACTTTTTGGTTGGTAGGGCCATTTTATATGGTATGTCAAACGATTGATATAGACTGAAAAGCCCTATTATGTGAGGTAAGAAAACAGGTTCCTCTATGAATTTCATCCTCATATTTTCCTAGTAATTTTCTGAAAATCCCTCTTTTTTTCATTCCTATTACATTCAGAAATATTTGCTACTTGATTTTTTTCCGTGTCCCATTTTGCTAGGTTGGTTGCTTCATTTACATGCAAAATCGTTCTAAAATAATCATACAAAGCCTCATTTGTAAGCGGGTTCAAAAAAATGGTTCCTTAGTACCCTACAGCTCAATTCAGAAACATATTTTTTGTTACAATTCCTTAAGACTTTTTTACCATTTTGTAACCTATACCTATGAATATATAGCAACTCTAGGGGGTTTTTATCTCCTTTTTGTATACCGGGGAATTTATCGGTCCTATACGAGGTGGCTATTTTGCTGATCAGTAGGAGGAGAGACCATTGCATAAAGAGACAGCCCGGACCCTTATTTGGTGTACCGGACTGTCTCTTTATCATGAAAGATTTATATTATTTTTTATGCGTGTTCTCTTTGTGGTGTCTTTACGCGCTGATCTGCCTCTTCTTCCGTACCCGGCGGACGGTTCCGCAGTCCGAGGACGACAAACCAGCTAATAACTGCAATAACGACCATGATAACGAACAGGGAATGCAGACTGTTTTCCAGTACAGAACGAAGTAATCCGGCAACCTTGTCACTTAGACTCTGTGAAGCATGCGGGGCCAGCAGACCATTAATATCCTCCTGCGTAACCCCTTGCTGAGTTAGCTGTCCATCGGCTGTCTGGGCAACGATGCGATAGTTCAGCCATGAACCGAAGGCTGCAACCCCAATCGTTTGCCCCAACGTGCGCAGGAATGTATTCAAAGCTGTAGACGCGCCACGCAACTGGAACCCGACCGAGGACTGGGCAATAATCGTAAACACAGTTATCGAGAAGCCGAATCCCAGTCCATACAACAATGTAGACAGGAACAGCAGCCAGATCGGAGCCGTTTGGCCCATCAAGGTCATGACGAAAGCCCCCAATACAATCAGAGTCAGCCCGATCAAAGAGGTTCGACGCGAGCCCAGGGTCAGCAAAATGCGTCCTCCGATCATGGAGCCAAAAAGCCAGCCTACGGACATTGGAGCCAAGGCGAGACCAGATGAAGCGGCATCTCCACCG